>CAZSPF010000006.1:68563-73903 GCA_964608695.1 uncultured Fimbriimonadales bacterium
AACCGAATGAGCGTGTCCATGTGCCGTCTGTGTTGTTCAAATAAACATGCACACCCGCACAACAGCCAAATGAAATTGAACCGATGTCTAAAAATCCGTTGTTATTTACATCTGCAAAATCACATCCGAACATGCCGTATGTTTCACCGTTGGTAGCCAATCCGTCATCCCACGGTGTCCAGTTCAATCCGGTGCCGTCTCCCAAAGCAACTTCTAATAACTGATTGCCAAAATCTGTGCTTGAATAATTGTGATGCATGCCGTAGCCGATATCCATAAAACCATCGTTGTTTACGTCGCCCAGAGTTACATCACCATATCCGAAGTTTCCGTTTTGATAAAGCGCCCAATTGCCTAATCCATCACCAAACCAAACCATAATGCCATGCTGATCGCTGTTTATTTTTGGTGAGCCGTGATCTCCAATAGAAACGATGTCCACATTTCCATCGCCATTCACATCTCCCATTTCTATCCCAGTGGGTCCCTTCTCCATTTTTGGAACATGAAGCCCGCTGGATGCCTCCACATAAAACAACTGTGAGTATCCCAAAGCACCCACAACTGCTGCTCCGACTGAGAATAAAATGTTAAAATATTTAGCCGTCATTTAACTGCTCCTTTGATAAAAATAGTATACATGATCTTCGCTCATAATCTACGATTTTATTTTCGAGTTTTCAAGAAGTATAATTTACCTTATGAATTTGCAAATGGATGATTCATACGGAGACGGATATATAAGTAACTCCCAAAGAGTTCGCAAAAATAACAAAATACAATGTTTTATTTGGGATTAATTATGATTTTGCCTTTATTTATTTTCACAATTTCAGAACCTTTCTCAACATCAATTCCAAAAAACAACCTAAGCCAAGGTTCTAAGTCTGTCAATTCAACCGCTTTTCCAGTAGAAATTACATACGATTTTATATTTTCCGTAAAAACCCTTTCCATAAAATACAAGCAACCCTGGAATGGGCCACGATAATATATCTTGGATGGTTGCAGGTAATTTTTCTTCTGCGGTGCCGGATGTTTCTTGATACTTACACTCTATACCTAATGTTTTTCTAGTCTCAGGTTGAATCAAAACAACATCTATTGAGCGCTTCGCACCCCAAATCCTTCTTGATACTCGATATTGTTTTATTACGTCCAACCCTAAGGCTTTACCGATTTCTGCAACAGCTTCTACTAATTTGTTCCCATTCTTCACTGCTATTTCCTTGCCAGCCAATTTATTCTCCTTTGTTCTATTCAATTAATAATGGGTGAACTCTTAACCCAACGATATGAGCAACAAATGCAGTGCGTGCATAAAAAGCACGACTCGTGCTTCCATGACCCGGCCCTTTTGTGCGCGGTTGGATTAAAACTCCCATCTTGCCTGAAAGAGCCTGAAAGCCAAATGCCTTTATAGCTCTTCGAACTTCTTCATAATCTTGTTTTACTAACTCAAATACTCGAGAATCTCCTAAATCAAAATCAGAAACGGAATATAAAATTGTTTTCTCTTCTGCCTTTGATTCAAACAATCTCGCAACTACCAATGCCTTTAACATTTTTCGAAATAAATGACTTCCTTCAAACTCTTTTGCAGAGACCTCGATTGGATCAATCATCGTTATTGCAAGCGTTTCTTTAACTTTGATCTCCCCAATTACAGTTTTCTTGAGCGATGCTTGTTTTAATTCCCATGAGCCAAAATTCGGAGACCGAGAAGAGTTAATTGGCAAACCTAAGTGTCTTTCTATTGTTTGTCCTGCCCATCCTTTATTAAGTTTCCCTTCTTTCCAAACTGTAACACCATACTTGTCTGCCAATGGACGCAAGTCAATCCCTATTAATTCTGCCAATTTTTGTTTAGCTTCCTCCCTTTCCATAATTTATTTAACTTGATCGTAATCCAAGATTTTTTGAGTTCTTAGAAACTCATCTTTAATGCGCTTTATTGCAATTTCTAAAAAATTCTTCTCTATTTCAAATCCGATAAATGCACGCTTTAATCTTGCACATACAACTCCTGTAGTTCCGGAACCCATAAAAGGGTCTAATACTAAATCTCCGTTTTTTGTGCTTGCTAAAATTATTCGTTCTAATAATGCTTCTGGTTTCTGGGTTGGATGTTTGCTGTAACGCTTTTCCCATTTCCCCGGAGGTGGAATTCTCCACAAACTTTGCATTTGTTTTCCAGGTGATGGGTCACCAATCCTTTTCATTTCTTCGTAATTGAAATAATGCTTTGACTTAGGGTTTTTTCTTGCCCATAAAATTGTTTCAGTGGAATGTGTAAAATATCGACATGCAAGGTTAGGGGGGGGATTTATTTTATACCATGCAATGTCATTAAGGATTTTAAAACCCAATGTTTGCATTGCAAACCCAATACTGAATATATTATGAGAAGTACCGGATACCCATATAGTTCCATTCGGTTTTAAAATTCTTTGGCACTCTGATAACCAAGCCAAGTTAAATTCATGTACTTCATTGAACGTTTCTTTTTTATCCCATAGACCTTTGTTAACACTCACCATTTTTCCTGCATGACACGTAATGCCGTTGTTTGAAAGAAAATAGGGTGGGTCTGCAAAAACCATATCGAAGAACTCGTCTCTAACCTTCTTCAAAAGTTGCAACGCATCTCCCATATAAAGGCGTAGTCCATGTAAAGAATCATTAAAATATAGTGTGTGTTCTTCACTGTACTTAGCAGATGCTTCACGAACTTTTACTTTTTTTACACCCTCGTATAACTTTTCAAACGGGGTAGGGCACAGTAACTGGCTTTTCTTTGTAGGCACCTCAGGATCCTACATGATCAATTAGTACAAAGATCAAGGGGATCTCAGGTTTAAATCTTCAAAGTGCAGGAATAGCAAATTAAAAAAGTATAAACCCTCGCAATCCACTCCAGGTTTCCTCCCAAACCGCCTTCATTTATTCCACATTCTGCCGAAAATCTAAGCAGGTATTCGTGCGGGTTTGTCCCCCAAGAACCGCACGAGAGGAACCACGAATGAGCCTGAAAATTAACACCAACCTCTCCGCAATGAACGCACTGCGCAATCTGAACAAAACCGCAGGCGAGATGCACACATCCATCAGCCGGCTTTCCAGCGGGCTACGCATCATCACAGCCGCAGACGATCCCGCCGGCCTCGTCATCAGCGAAAACCTGCGTACACAAGTGCTCGCCATTGATCAAGCCATCCGAAACTCACAGGACTCCATCAATATGACCAAAACCGCGGAAGGAGCACTCAACGAAATTCAAGACCTCCTTCGCAACATGAGAGCACTCGCCGTCCACTCGGCAAACACAGGAGTTGTGGATTCTGCAGTACTCGATGCAAATCAGGCTCAAATTCGCTCTACCATCGAAAGCATCAACCGCATCGCCGCTCACACCGCTTTCGGTACGAAAAAACTACTCGACGGAACCGCGGGTGCACGCGCCACCGTAACCGCAACGAATTTTGTCAAGAACCTCTACTTCGGAGGAACGTTTAATGGAAAACCGGTTGCCAGCGGCCCCATCACTGTGGAAGTCACTCAACAAGCAACACGTGCAAGCATCAGCACCGACGTGGTTTATGCGGACGCAAACGCCATCGTTCCTGCAGGAAGCATTACTATCAACGGTATGGCGTTTATTTCTTCTGGTACGGAAAGCTTGCAAGAACTCGTTTCAAAAATAAATCAGATGTCGAACGTAACCGGCGTAACAGCACAAATTTCCGGAACAACTAATGTAACGGTTGACTTGGTGCAAAACAATTGGGGTTCAAACTTCGACGTTCAACTGTTCGATACGAACGGTTTGCTAAGTTCCTCATCTTATCTGAACTCAACAGGAACCAACGCAGAAGCCTTGGTGTCCATAAACACCACAGAAGGCGTGCAGAGCGCTTTGTTTATCGGCGGTCGCAGTGCAGGTGAAAGCGGACTAAAACTTTCCGATGTGTACGGAAATTTTGTTACATTAACCGAAGACGGCAACCTCAACATGTCAGGTCCAAATCAAGTTGGCGTCTTGACATCAGGTGCTATTCAAATCCAATTCGGACCAAACGCAAACCAGTTCGTTCAACTTTCCATACCCAGCATGTTCGCTGAAACGTTGGGCACTTCCGCAGTACCTGGTGAATCGGTGGCAACAATTGACGTAACCACACAATCGGGAGCGGAAAACGCTATTCGCATTATTGATGACGCTGTAACTCAGTTGGCACGTGTGCGAGGTGACATCGGCAGCTTCCAAAAGGATTTCTTGGAAAGCAACGTACGGAGCCTTAGCGTCGCTCGTGAAAACCTCACCGCCACGGAGTCCGAAATACGTGATGTGGACATGGCTGCAGAGATAACGAATTACACAAAACTTCAGATTCTCCAGCAATCAGGAATGGCAGTCCTTGCTCAAGCCAACCAAATCCCGCAGAGTGTTTTAAGATTGCTGCAATAGGGAAATAGCCCTTTCCTGAAAAAACACACCATGATTTATGGTGCAACTTTTTTTACATGAAACCTTTTAAAACTTTTCTCGTCATACTATGCTGACTCGTCGTTCCTTGAAAACTACATAAACCATAAGGAGGTAAAAAGTTGCCTTTTAATTCTCATTTTTCTGACGATGAACCTGATGAAATAAGCGACCTTCCTTTACTAAAACGGATAGTAAATTATCCAAAACGTCTCTATGGCCAGTTTCTGGCTCAGATGATTTTCGGTAGATCTCAATTCTGGAGACTTATGTACAAGTGTTACTTTTCAAATCCTGTATACAAACTGATGCAGAAACGCAGAGAAAGAAAGCGAAGACTTCAGTCATGTATGTATCAAATAGAAGAGTGCTATCACGATTACCTACGTTACATATTCTCTCAAATGCCGAGACCATCGCCAGGTAAATTGTTAAAAAAACGCAGAGTGATAGAACCACCAAAAGCTCTACAGAAACACAAGCTAAACAGAAAGCTATCAGATAAAGATGTCTCTGATGATGAAATTGACGAGATGTTAGACTTCACAATGGACCTTTCAACGTTGCTAGAAGAACATCTCAACAGTATCAACGAAAACGATAAAAAATTCGAACTCTATTATAACGACACAGCCAAATCACTGTATAAATTTTTTACAGTAATCAACAACTAAAACTCGAGTCGCATAGTATATTGCAAAATGCAATATACTATGCGACTTCTTTCTTTTTTATCAATATTCTCAGAGCGATATAACAAAATGTCACTCCAGAGAAATCCAAATTTTGGAGTGCACGAATAAATTCGTGTTTTTACAACTCACTTACAATCATTCCGCACACCATCAGTCCTT
>CAZSPF010000007.1:0-4224 GCA_964608695.1 uncultured Fimbriimonadales bacterium
TTTTCTTTATACAACAAAAATGACGGTTTGTCAAGAGTTTTTGTTGATTTTTTTAAGCGTATTTTTTAAAGTTTCACTTCGATCACTATGCGAAAACCCACGAGTCTGTTCACATCATAAACCACACTTTCATAGGCATCGAGCCGCGATTATTCCAGTCTGCATAAGGGATCATCATAATTGTTGTTTCTCTCATCGTCGGTAGATCCTGATACAACTTCCCTTCCCAACTCTTGCTGTCATATCCCTCTCCTTTCGCCATCACAACACCTGCCCCCCCGAGGAAATCATCACGAAACTCGAAACGCAAATCTGTATTTCTTGGAATAAACACATTCTGAAAATCTAAAACATTATCCACACTTTCCGTGCAATACAGAATCGGTCCTTTGCGAATCGCACAATGACCTCTATCCTGCTTCACATTGGGATGTGCAAGCACTTGCTTGACCGGCATATCAAATTCTAACTCCACTCTGTCATTCTTCTTCCATTCCCTTTGCAAAACGATATAACCCTTCTGCATTGCAAAATCATAAATCTCATTTCCGTTTATAAACACTTTCACATTTTCACACCATTCTGGCTTTCGCAGATTTAGATTCACCTCGCTTTCCGCACCGATACGTATCTCCACCTTTCCATCCCAAGGAAACTCTGATGCTATGGAAACCTCATAAACCTCCCCTCCCACTTCTGTTTTCAACTTGTTTCCGATGTATAGATTCACAAACAAACTCTTTTCTCGCACAGCATAAATCAGCCCCCCCAAGTATGCAAGAACGCGCAAGATGTTCGGAGGACAGCACGCGCACTCGTACCACTCCTTGCGTGAATGACTACCATCTGATTCAAGAGGGTTATCGTAAAAAAACTTCGTTCCGTCCAAAGACACACCGCTCAAAATCGCGTTATACAATGCAATCTCTATAGCATCGAAATACTTCGCTTCACCGGTGAGATAGCCCATGCGATATCCCCACAACATCAAAGCGATGGAAGCACATGTCTCCTGATATGCGCTTTCGTTTGGCAGATCATAATCCGATGTGAATCCCTCATTGTGTGCGCTTGTGCCTATCCCCCCCGTCACATAAGTTCTTTTTAGAATCATATTTGTCCAAACTCGTTCCAGCATCGCGAACAATGCTTGGTCTTCAGTTTCCGATACCACATCGGTAATCCCCGCCATCAGATATGCTGCACGCACCGCATGCCCTTTAATTTCGTTGTGCTGTTCAATCGGCACATCGTCTATCCAATACGTTCCGTCGTATTCCTTTTCCGGTGTGCTGTGTTCTCGTGCAAAAAAGTGCCCCCCTCTTTGCTTCAGCATATGTACACACAGGTCGTACCATTTCTTGTCGCCCGTGTGTTTCCACAGTTTTATCAATGCGAGCTCGATTTCCGGATGACCACAATATCCTTCTCGCCCCCCCGGAGAAAATACTTTGTAAATATGTTCCGCATATTTTAATGCCACATCTAAAAGTTTTCGCTTGCCGGTGGCAATGTCATACGCAATCGCCGCTTCAAATAAATGTCCTGCACAATAAAGTTCATGATCATCGCGAAGGTTCGTCCATTTCCTGTCAGACCTTGTCACCTGATGCCATGAGTTAAGGTAACCATCCTCCTCTTGTGCGGATTCAATCAAATCCACAATTTCATCCATCTGTCTTTCTAACTCGAGATTTTTTTGCTTTGTCAAAATATATGCAATCCCCTCCATCGCTTTGAACAGGTCGGAATCAATATATCGCGGTCCCTTAAACCCGTCTCTCTTCCCTTCTGCGGCGAGTCGTAAATTGTGCAAGTTGCCGGCTTTTTCCAACATTTGTAAACAATGAAACGATGTAATCTCACTGTTCACATTCAATCGTGGAGACCAAAAATCATCATGTATCTCGACGTCTTTAAAATCCACACCTTTCAGATGCACAAAACCTGTTTTCCCCAATTCTTGTTGCATTGCTTGTGTATTGTATCTATAATCACTCATCAGAAGGAAGCAAAATGGCAAAAGAAAGCTACGCCTTAGGATTAGACTATGGCACAAACAGCGTACGCGCACTGATTGTAAATACACAAACAGGCGAAGAAATCGGAACGGGTTTCTTCGACTATCCGTCCGGTGAGAACGGCATCATCCTTGATCCGAAAAACCCAAACCTTGCTCGACAATATCCGGGAGATTACCTAGAGGGTTTTTACCAATCAGTATCCATCGCTATCGAAGATGCATCAAAAGACAAAAACTTCTCGGCTGATAAAATTGTGGGAATAGGCATTGATACCACGGCTTCAACCCCTATACCTCTTGATTCGGAATGTGTTCCGCTCGCTTTGCTTCACGCCTTTCGAGACAATCCAAACGCTCAAGCATGGCTTTGGAAAGATCACACTTCAATAAAAGAAGCTGACGAAATTACACAAAATGCCAAAGGCTTTCCTTATCTTCCTAAAGTAGGGGGGGCGTATTCCAGCGAATGGTTTTGGGCAAAAATTTTAAGATGTTCGAGAATTGATCCGGAAGTTTTTAATTACGCTACAACATGGGTGGAGTTGTGTGATTTCATCCCTGCATATCTAACTGGCGTAAACAAGCCGGAAAATATAAAACGGAGCGCATGCGCCGCTGGACACAAAGCACTCTGGAACTCTCAATGGGGAGGTCTACCCTCGGATGAGTTTTTATCACAGATCTCCGACAATCTTGTTTCTTTAAAAAAGAAATTGTACAAGGAAGTTTTTTACATTGATCAAACCGCGGGGTTTTTATCCAAACAAGTTGCGGAGAGAAGCGAGCTTCCTGCTGGCATTCCCGTAGCGGTAGGCGCTATTGATGCTCACATGGGCGCCGTGGGGGCAGGAGTAAAACAAGGCATGGTCGTGAAAATCATGGGCACGAGCTCTTGCGATATCATTGTATCGCCAAAAACTCAAAACTTACCCGACATCCCCGGCATAAGCGGTATCGCAGAAGACTCAGTCATACCCGGCATGTATGGGCTGGAGGCAGGGCAAGCCGCAGTAGGCGATCTGTTCAACTGGTGCGCAACGAAATTGTCTGACGGCGACCACGGACGCCTTCAAGCGGAAGCACAAAAACTCGAACCTGGTCAGTCTGGCTTGCTCGCTCTGGACTGGAATAACGGTAATCGCAACATCCTTGCAAATCACGAACTCAGTGGCTTGCTTGTGGGACAAACACTCCAAACCACAGCACCAGAAATATATCGAGCGATGGTAGAAGCCACGGCATTCGGTGCACTTCGCATAATACAACGACTGGAAGAATACGGAGTTGAGATAAATGAACTCGTAATATGTGGAGGAATCGCCGAAAAAAGCCCCTTCATCATGCAAATTTACTCAGATGTCCTAAATAGAACCATTAAACTCTCTCGCTCTGGCCAAACCTGTGCCCTCGGGTCTGCGATAAGCGGTGCCGTAGTCGGGAAAATACACCCCGACATTCCAGCCGCACAGCAAGCCATGTGTGGATACAAGCCTGAGGTTTATTCCCCTAACCCCAAATCTGTTGAAACATACAAACGCCTTTACGAATTATTCTTGCAATTACACGATGCCTTTGGAGGCTTAAACCCTCAGTGTGATCTTTCGTCTTTCATGCATTCTCTCCGTGAAATCCAGAAATTCAACCAATAATCTCAATAAACAAGATTTTTCAACAAAGTTGCATAAATTCATAATCATGAGGTAAATAACAAACTCTTCCGTCGTCTAAGGAATAACACATAACAAATTTTGGAGGACAAAAATGCACTTTTCTTACATTTCTAAGGCAATTGCAGTAGCATTCACTGCAACGGGCGAGCCTGCAAACATCATAGAACCCACCACGACCCCAACTGTCGTTACCCAAAACCAAAACCCAAACGTGTTCAACCCGCAAATTTCCGTTGTAGGCGATATGCGGGCAGTTGTACAAGACCATGCCGAAGCCAAAAAGGAGGCTTTTATTCGAGAAATTGAACTTGGTCTTGCCGCAGACGCAGATCCCTACCTCCGTGTTGAAGTCTATCTAAGCGTCGAAAAACATAGAAACGGTCACCATGACGAAGACCACGATGAGGAAAACGGCAATGGAGATAACGGCGAAATGAGACGATTCAGAAACGGATTACGAAATGGAAACGGACATGAAAACGGAGATGAGTATCACCTTGAGATCGAAGAAGCCTTTGGCGTGTATCGAGG
>CAZSPF010000007.1:4252-9913 GCA_964608695.1 uncultured Fimbriimonadales bacterium
AGGCTTTTCCGAAGGTATGACTGCAAAGTTTGGCAAATTTGCTGGAGCGATAGGCAGACAAAACCGTAACCACCGCGACCAACTCAACTTCCTTGAGTATCCGATCGTTCTCACAGAGCTTTTTGGAGAGCATGGCTTACGTGCCCCCGGAGCGTCTTTCAGTTATCTACTTCCCGGCACACAATTTAATGAACTTACATTCGAACTCCTTACGCCTTCCGATGGTCCGCTCTTTCATGATTCAGACCTTCGCAGACCTACTTACCTCGGGAGATTTCGAACCTTTTACGATTTCAATGAGGACTGGACTGCGTTGCTCGGTGTAAGTTATGTGAACGGACCCGGCGAAGAAACGCGCTCTACGGTTTTCGGAGTGGACTTCACAACAAAATGGCAGCCCGGAGAAGTCGGCAAGTCGTTTGTGTTCGAAAGCGAAGCCTATTGGTTCCGTTCGGGGGGGGACGAGAGAACCAACGGATTTGGAATGTTCGCCGCCGGAACATACGAACTTGCACCGCGCTGGTTCACTACAGTGAAATACGATTTCGTACGCGTACCGGAATCCGAAGAGGAACTTCGTGCATGGTCTGCTGCTCTAACATACAGGCTTACCGAGTTCCATCATTGGAGAGCAGAGTTCCAAAGAATAATGAGCAATATGCACTCTGCATTTAATCGCTTAACATTCCAAATGCAGTGGGTAATAGGAGCACACCCCGCACATAAATATTAAAAATAAAATGAAAAAAATATTTCTACTATTCGCTTTCCTCTTTGCAAACACTTTGTTTGCCAATCTTAATGTCGTTACAACAACAGAAGATTTGGCTTCCATTGTTAAAGCAATAGGGAAAAGCAATGTAAGCGTAAGCGCAATTGTTACAGGCGCACGCGACCCTCACCGCATCGAAGCACGACCAAGTTTTATGCAAAGAGTGCGCAATGCAAACCTATTTATTGCAATAGGTTTAGACTTGGAAATCGGGTGGGAACGCGCCGTCATTGATGGCAGTGGAAACAGTCGTGTGCGTCCCGGAAGCAGAGGACATCTCTACGCCTCAACAAATGTGCCTGTCTTGGAAAAATCAACAGAAGCCGTCACACGTGCTATGGGAGATGTTCATCCACATGGCAATCCCCACATTTGGGTGAATCCCTACAACGTCCGTATCATGGCGCGCAGCATTGCAAACCGAATGGCGGAATTAGACAAATCCAAAGAAAGCGTTTACAAAAAAAATGCAGAAGACTTCATAACCGAACTCGATGCAAAAATGTTTGGTACTGTTCTTGTCGCAAGGTTTGGTGGAGACAGACTTTGGAATTGGCATAGTTCAGGAAATTTACAGCAACAGCTGAATAGCGCAAACGCAAGCCAACAACTTTCCGGATGGTCTGCAAGAATGCTCCCCCACCGCGGCAAACCCATCATCACCTACCATCGCAGTTGGTCATATTTTGCAGATTGTTTTGGATTAAAAGTTGTCGGAGAGTTAGAACCAAAACCCGGCATAGATCCCACTCCAGGGCATCTCAACAATATTGTGAAAATCGCAAACGAGGAAAAAGTCAAAGCAATCTTAATCGAGCCGTACTATTCCAAACGTTACGCAGACCATGTAGCGTCTCGATCGCAAGCATCAACAGTCGTCGTACCGTTAAGTGTTTCGCAAGATGCATCTGCAAAAGACTACTTCTCTTTGATAGATACCATCGTAAATAGGGTATCAAACGCTTTGGGCAAATAACTTGTGACTGATTTCTGGTTATTCATGGGAAGGGCTGTCATCGCGTCTTGTGTGATGGCGCCCGTTCATTGTTTATTTGGGCTTCATATTGTTAGAAGAGGACTGATTTTTATTGACCTCGCTGTCGCACAGGTTGCGGCATTAGGGGTGGCGTTTGCATCCATAAGAGGCTACGATGCACACGACCCGGAAGCGCACTGGATAGGATTGGCTTTTGGATTAGCAGGTGCATTTATTATTGCCCTCACAAGATTTCGTCTTGGAAGAGTCCCGCACGAAGCCATTATCGGCGTCGTTTTTGTCGTGGCGTCTGCCGCTAGTATTTTGCTTTTACACGCAAGCCCGCTTGGTGCAGAAGAACTAAGAAACTTACTCGCGAATGATATTCTGTTTATGACTAACGAACAGATTCTCGAAGTAGCGAAATGGTATCTCGGAATAATTGTTGTGCTTATATTTTTTTGGAAACGAATTTCAAGAATCACACTGGCAGACGAAAATGAACATAACTCAAAACGCATAGGAATAGTTTTCATGGACTTTGTTTTTTATGCCCTTTTGGCAGTAGTCGTAACGTCTTCCGTGAAATATGTCGGCGTGTTGTTGGTGTTCACATGGCTTGTTATGCCTGCCGTTTTGGCTTTCTTTTGGGTAGAAAAAATAAAAAAAGCATTGTTTATCGCCCTTCCTTGCAGTCTGATAGGTTCAGCGGGGGGGCTGGTGTTATCTTACAACAGAGACTGGCCTACTACTTCTTCCATCGTGGTATTCTTGGGCGGTATGGTTGCGGTATTTTACATTATCCGATTGTTCATACCGATGAAATCGCAAACTAAACAAAACATTTAAATCGCTTGCCTTTCTTCTTTGTTCATTTTCATCACGACCAAATGAAGCCAGAGCAAACTGATAACAGTTATCCCAAACAACACCCAAAACATGGACTGTGGCTGACCGCTCCATTTCGCTAAGTAAGCGAAAAGGGGGGGCATAAAAAACCCGCCAAGTGCCGCCAAAGCACCAACCAATCCCACCACAACACCAACGTCTTTCGGATAATAATCAGGTATGTATTTTATTGTTGATGCCTTTCCGATGCCTTGTGCAATCCCAATCACCAATACCATAGCCATAAATGCATAAAGGTTTAATGGCATAAATAAAATAAGCGATGCAAGCGCACCCGTTATAAAAACTATGTACGTAATTTTTCTCGGTCCATACTTGTCCGATAAAATCCCCCCGAACGGGCGCAGTAAGCTCGATGCCAAAATAAACGGAGTGGTAACAAGCGCCGCAGTTGCCAATGACAAACCGTACACATCCACATAATATTTCGGAAGCCAAACCGACAGCGCCACATACGCGCCGAATACAACTATGTAATACAAACTAAACCGCCAAACCCTGATGTCTTTTAACGGCGCAAACATCTGAGAGAACGCACGGTTCTTTCCGGGTATCACATCATGCTTTGGAGCAGAAAACCACAATATAATAGTCATAAGAATGATAACCACCCCATAAACGAATGGAACGAATCTCCACCCCCCCGGAATTACCCCCCCTAAAAGCGGAGCGGGAACAAGCAAAATTAATGTCGGCCCTATAAACTTTGTTATGGATGCGCCCACATTGCCCGCACCAAACAAGCCCATCGCAAAGCCCTGCTGTCGTTTTGGAAACCATGCCGCGCACCACGCAGAACCTACAGAAAAACTATTGCCGGCAAACCCCACCAAAAAAGCAAACACTAAAAGCTGTGTATAAGAAGCAGCCGTAGTAACTAAAAACGCAGATATTCCCGTAACCAGCAAATTCAAAGTGAAGACGATTTTCCCTCCGTACATGTCAGACAGAACACCTAATGGCAGCCGCCAAATAGAGCCATTCAAAATCGCGGTGGCGGTAAGCCACGCAAGTTGAACATCACTCAAACCAAATTCCGATCTAATCGGCAAACCCAGCACACCGAACATCGTCCATGCCCCGAACATAATCGTAAAACCAATAAAAGATAAAACAAGAACTCGGTATCTCTCTGGTCTCGCTTCTTCGGCTGCGCCGCTTTCATCTTCATGCAATTCCCCTTGTTTTTTAAGTAATAATCGCTCCATATAACAGATTATTAGCAAACAAAAGCCGAACATCTATGACACGCGTCATATTTCAACCTATTCCGCACTCCTCCAAAAAATCGCATATGTTCAACGTAAGCCATAATGTTTTCAAAAGGTGAATGAAAATATATGGAAAGAAAAAACTTCGCATCGGAATCTCCATGGGAGCAAAAGGTGAGATTTTCAAGAGCGGTGCGCATCGGAAATCTGTTTTATTTTGCGGGCACGTTAGACACGGATAAAAACGGAAACCCTGTGGGCGAAAACGCTTACGAACAAGCGTGCAACATTTTTGAAAAATTAAAATCGTTTATTGAAAAAGCAGGCGGAACTCTCGATAACATCGTGCGGACTCGTATGTATATTGTCAACATAAACGACGTAGAACAAGTCTCAAAAGCACACGCAAAATATTTTCAAAACATAAAACCCGCCGCAACTATGATCCAAGTTGCAAACTTATTGGGAAATGGGTTCCTCGTCGAAATCGAAGCAGAAGGGTTTTTTTGAAGGATTAACTTATTGTTTTATGGCTGAGCGCCTATGAATTTCCTAATTCCAATTCGGCTCTGCCCCACACACGTGAAGTAGTTTTTTAACTTCTACCCCCACTTGTTTTATTGATACCAGTTCATCCCCACGCGTGTGGGGCGGTTGGATGGTTTCCGTTTGTTGTCCTGCTTATGGGTCTCGCTTTGGCGTTTATCATGCTTGAGGCAACGGGCTCACCTTCAGCTCTTCGTACATCATGAAAAAATCACTCATACCTATACAGGCTATGGAAGCGCATTATCGTCAATGATTCTCTAAATGTTTCCCGCAATACCGGTAAATCTACTGGCTCTTTTTGCAGAGAACGGGTATCACAAGGTTCGTTTGCGAACGGACAGCGGGGCGAAGGTAATGAAAAACCGCAGTATCGTTTTCATCCGCCATGGATAGTATTTCAGCGATTGCAGATACATTTTTCGTGCCATGCCCGCTTGCCCTGAAACGGAATAGAGCGAACCCAAACAAGCGATGTTATGAGCCATTGCAATTCTCATGCCTTGTTTATCGTGTGCTTTTTGCATGAGTTCATTTCGGCGCTCGAAAAGTTTTTTGCGAATTCGCATATCTTCGGCACGCGTGGTCTCGGTTTTGTAAATTGTGTTTTCTCCGTGAATGCGATACAGCGTCAGGTCTTCATCCACAAATCCTACCCCCCCCTCTTCCGACAACTTCAGCCACATGTCCCAATCACCCAGATTTTTAAAGCTTGCATCGAACCCCCCCACCTTTCTGACTGTTTCTGTTCTCATCATCACTGCGCTTGCTATCGCGGAATTGTTTGCCACAAAAATCGACAGAACATTCCCTGTCGGTGTTCTTGGAAATGCGAATCCCATCGGTTTTCCGTCAATCTCTTTTCCGTTTGCATCAATAAACCTTCCGTATGTATGACAAAAACTCATGTTGTTGTCTGTTTCCATCAACTCCACTTGTTTTTTTATTTTCCCGTTTAGCCAAACATCGTCGCTATTCAAAATTGCACAATACTTCCCTTTCGCCATTTCCAATCCCTGATTCAAAACTCCGTACGTTCCGCGATTTTCCGTATTCATAACAATCTGCATTTGTGACGCATACTCTTTTAAAATCTCATGCGTGCTGTCTTTGCTGTTGTCATCAATCACGATGAATTCACAATCCGTAAAATCCTGATTCAAGGCAGAATCCAAACACTCACGCAGATATTTTTCGTGATTGTAGCTTGTGATGATGACTGTAACAAGCGGATTGTTCAAGGGCTT
>CAZSPF010000007.1:9931-11028 GCA_964608695.1 uncultured Fimbriimonadales bacterium
AATCCACAATGTCTATCGGCGGCAGTGATGTATCGCCTGTCGGCTCGATATTCAAATCCGCATTCGAGTATGTGCGGTCAATCGTTACGTCAATCGTGATGTAATCGTTTATGGAGAGCGGATCGGTGGAGTTCCCAAATGCATCCCAGATTTTCGGGTTGGTATCTCCCGGATCGGTCGGCACTCTGTCCATCGTTAAGATGTTAATCTGCAGCGCAAAGATGTCATTCGCATCCGCAGGCGGCGGCCGGATTTGTGCTAAATCTATTTCGAATTCGAGAGTGTCATCATCAAAATCCGGAATAACGTAACTCACGGGTATTCCTATCGGAACATAGTTCACCAAGTTCGGATCCGTGAACTTATAAATCAAGTACCCCCCGCCTGTTCCCGGAAAATTTCCAAAAACGATGAAATGCGTCGCCTTGCCCGCCACGAAACCGTTTCCCCACGGCGGAGCGATTACCGGTATGGGTCCGCCCTGCACGCCTGTCTCGTCATCCGCATCGTTAATTGCCACAACGTATACGTAGTTTGGGTTAATCGCTGAATTGAACCGAATAATGAACCTGATCCTCTTAGTGTCTCCTCCTCCGCCGAGCGGAAACTTCGCACATCCCAGCAAAAGGCACAACCCCACTGCTATGGATAGGCGAAGCAGATCTTTTAGACTCATTTTGTTACAGGTCCTCCAAAATTCTTACCTCAAACCGTTGAGGAAGAGGTATAATGCCATGTTTTCCGAATTTTAATACTGAGGAGCATTTTAGAACAAATATGGCGCTTTATCCCAAAGGTGAAAAATTAGACGAATTCGATGGCAGATTTGCATTGGTCAACCTCGCCGCAAGACGAGCCACACAGATTGTTGAAGACAACACAAGAGTGTTTGTGAAAACCGATTCCACTCACCCGCTCACAATTGCATTGGAAGAGATTGCAGATGGTGCGATTATTGCGGTTTATGAAGAACCCAGCACTGCGGCTGTCCCTATCGAAAAGCAAGATGCTGCCGAGCTTGCCATCCAAGAGCCGGACCAAATCGATCAAATGATTTCAGACATCCTCGGTCCCGCATTGGACGCAGACTTACGTGC
>CAZSPF010000007.1:11078-12550 GCA_964608695.1 uncultured Fimbriimonadales bacterium
GTGCCGATACTGAGCCTTCTTTGAACGAATTAGCAGATTTGAGCGAACTTTCCGAAGGCATGATGCCCGGATTTGAAAACGGAGAAGAGAATTTAGAACTCGAAGGATTTTCCATCACAGACCTCGCAGGCGAAGAACTCGGCGGTTTCCAAATGACCGAAGAAACACCTGAGGAAGAAGTTTAAAAATAAACATGCCGACGGGCGACTATTACGCCATTCTCGGAGTACCGAAAGATGCCACACAGGATGAAATCAAGGCATCATTTCGTCGTCTTGCACGCAAATATCATCCTGATGTAAACAAAGAAGACCCTCAAGCAGAAGAAAAATTCAAACAAATTGGAGAAGCCTATGCTGTGTTAAGCGACGAACAGAAACGTGCTCAATACGATAGGTTCGGCACTGTTTCAGATATCCCCAACATGGGTTTTGACTTTGCAACGAATATTTCAGACATATTCGATATGTTCTTCGGGGGGGGAACACCGCGTTCCAGCGGACCACAGCCGATTGACGGCAGAGACATCCGTGTGGATGTAACAGTGAGCCTAAAGGAAATCATCACCGGATGTACACGCAAACTGAATTTCAGCAGATTAGAGTTATGTTCTGAATGCAACGGAACGGGCGCGGCACATGGAGCAGGACCGGTTACGTGTTCGGACTGCGGTGGTTCAGGCGTGATCAGCCAAACAATGAACACATTGATGGGGCAAATTCGCAGGACTTCGACGTGCGGACGCTGTATGGGCTCGGGAAAAGTTATTAAAGAAAAGTGCAAACGATGCAGCGGGAAAATGGTGGAAAAGCGAAAGACACATTTAGAGGTGAGCATCCCCCCCGGCGTTGATTACGGAACCATGCTTCACATTCCCGGTCAGGGCGACGAAGGACTGTATGGTGGCCGCCCGGGAGATTTGTATGTAGGTGTTAAAGTGTTGGATGATAATCGTTTCACGCGCGATGAAAGGGGGCTCATCACGCATATCAATTTGACAATTCCACAGGCGGTATTAGGGGTCATTCTAACTTTAGAAGGTGTAACTGGAGAGTTTGAATTAGAAATTCCACCCGGAACACAACCTGGCCAAGAGTTTCGTGTACCGGGGCAAGGCGTGCCGAGATTAGGAAGCAAAGATCGTGGTGATTTAAGAGTACGTGTAAGTGTGGAAATACCCAAGAAACTCACTGATGAACAAAAAAGTTTGATGGAAGCATTTGAAAGATCCATATCGGGGAGGGCATCTCGCAGAAAAGGCCGAGGCTTTGTGGAAGCGTTTAAACAAAAGTTGAAAGGCGATGATTAAGCGTGAACTCACTGTGGCTGTGCATAAAGGCTGAATTTCCCGTTCCAAAAGACGATTGGGCAGCTGTACATGAAATCTTTGAGCGACACGGATGCTCGGGAACTGAAGAGCATGCTCTGCCTCCTGCAATGTCCGGATATTTGTTCGTTACAAAAAACCTGAA
>CAZSPF010000007.1:12567-12845 GCA_964608695.1 uncultured Fimbriimonadales bacterium
CTGAATTATCAAATGTCAAGATTAGGCAAAGACCTGCTCGACATTGGTGCAAGTAATGTGGTTTTTGCGGTGATTCCCGAGGAGAATTGGTCGGAAAGTTGGAAGGAGTTTTTTAAGCCTCGAGAAATAGGAAAATCTTTTTTTCTTGTTCCTTCTTGGGAAGATTGTGAAATACCGGAAGGGAAAAACGTTATTATTCTTGATCCGGGTCAGGCGTTCGGAACCGGTGAACATGCAACTACACAAATGTGTTTAAGCATGTTGGAAGCATGTGTTCA
>CAZSPF010000007.1:12855-16265 GCA_964608695.1 uncultured Fimbriimonadales bacterium
GAAAACGATGTTGTATGCGATTTAGGAACTGGTTCGGGGATTCTTTCCATTGCTGCAAAAAAAATAAAATCAAAAAAAGTTTATGCTACCGAAAGTGATTATCAAGCATTCCTTGCTGCAAAAAATAATTTCAAAATTAATAACGTGGAAGTCGAATTGTTTCATACAGAGGGAATTCCGGCGCAAATATTAGAGTGTGATGTTGTTGTTTCTAATATCATTTCTGCCACTTTAATTAACCTGGCACCATTTGTTAGTAAGATTATTAAGCGTGATGGTGTTTGGATCATCTCAGGTGTTGTTAAAGAGAATTGGCAGAAAGTACATGATGCAATAGCTCAAGCAGGATTTGAATTAATCAGCAAAAGAACACAAGACGATTGGGTAGCCGGAAGTTTTCGAAAACTATGATGCTTTAGATGGCTCTTCAACTTTTATGGGCATGGATTCTAAAAGCATTTCTTTTGTGTAGATAAAATCTTCTCTATGATAATCCGCTAACTCAAAGTCTTTTCTTAAAACTATTGCGCCGGTAGGACATGCTTCTTGGCAATAACCGCAAAAGATACAACGCAGCATGTTTATCTCATATCTTTTTGCGTACCTTTCACCGGGGCTATATCGTTCTTCGTCTGTGTTTTCTGCAGATTCCACATAAATACATCTTGCAGGACATGCACCTGCACACAAAGAACATCCGATACATTTTTCCAAACCATTTTCATATCTCACGAGAACATGTCTCCACCGCGTTCGCGGATATTGTTCACGTTTCTGTTCGGGATACATCACAGTTGCTTTATCGCGTTTCAATCTGCGTAATGTTAAACGCATCCCACTAAGTATCGGCTTTAAAATGTCTTTGAAGAATTCGCCAAACATTATGTTGTTACTTGCTCCTGTGCTCTGGGTTTCAATTCAATGAGCTTGTTATTTTTTCGATTAAAAACTTTTTCTTGTAATTTCATTAACCCGTATAGTAAGGCATCCGGTGAAGGCGGACAACCCGGTACGTACACGTCTACTGGAACGACTTGGTCTACACCTTGGACGATGGCGTAATTGTTATACACGCCGCCGCTTGATGCGCACGCTCCCATGCTTATCACCCATTTTGGTTCGGGCATTTGATCATAAATTTGCCGCAACACAGGAGCCATTTTTTTGCTCACTCTACCGGCAACAATCATGACATCTGCCTGTCTTGGTGTAGCGCGAAAAGCCTCACTTCCAAAGCGAGAAATGTCAAACCTCGATGCCACAGTGCTCATCATTTCGATGGCACAGCATGCCAAGCCAAAGGTGAGGGGCCATAGCGCGTTGCCCCGTGCCCAGTTTAATAAATCATCAAGCGGGGCGACCATTACGGATCCGCCCTTTTCCACCCCGCCTAACTTGGGGGTCGCACTATCGTGCAAGACTACTGTTTCAATTCTTTTTGGCATCAGATTTCCCTTTGAGTATATCTTATGATGAACTGTTAGTTCATGTTTGATGGAGAAAATTTCTGTGTAGTTTTACTTGTATTTCTACGTAGATTGAGAGTTTTGCGTTCATTTAGTCGCAGCCAAATGTACAGGCTCATTTGTTCGTGCGCTTTCATAAGCAGATACAACAATTTCCGATGCACGTATTCCATCTTCAAGCGTAATAGGCGGCGGCATCTCTTTTTTAACAGATAACAGAAAGTCTTCGATAAGGGCTTTGTCGATATTGCTTCCATAACCTGCTTGCCAGTGTTGTGACGGTTCGATTTGATACACATCGAACGCTTGATTGAATAAATCCACTTCTATGGTTCCTTTTTCTCCAACAACATTCATTCTCACATCTCCCCATGTTTTATAAGATTTCGGGTTAGACCAGCTGGAATCAATTGTTGTGAAAACATCATTTTGAAATCTTACATGGAGCATGGCAGTGTCTTCCCAATATTGTCCATAAATGTTGTTTCCGATTTGCGCATAAACAGTTTTTGCTTCAGATTGCATTAAATCTCTCATGAGATCTGCAACGTGTACAACATGATCTGCCATAGCACCCCCCCCTGAAAGTTTAAGATCAACAAACCACCCAAACGGACACATGCCACGATTTGTGGCACAAATGGCATTGATAGCGCCGATATCACCCTCAGAAATTCTTTGTTTCATCCTTTGATACGCAGGAGAGTATCGACAAGGAAAGGCTTGCATGAAAACTGAGGATGATATACTTAACACGTTTTTTATTTGTTCTAAATGTTGAGTGTTTACTGCGAGAGGTTTCTCGCAAAGCATAGCTTTTCCTGACTTCGAAACACTTTCAATTAAGTCAGCATGTTTCATGTTTTCCGATGTGATAATCAGTGCATCACATTTTTCAATTAATATCTCTTTGTCTGAGAAAAAATCTGTTTCGTATTTTTGCGAGGCTTGTTGACCGCGTTGTGTATCGTCATCCCAAATACCCACAAGGTTTACATCGGGATGAGTTTTCAAAATATGAAGATATTCGCCTGCATGAACATGAGCGACCGATAAGAAACCGATTTTAACCATTCTTTTTTCCTGACTTGTTTAGATTACCGGATGATGCTTACAATTATCCGTCAGATGAAAAGATTTTACAAGAAGTTAAATAGACACGTAAAAAAATGCCCGAAATCGAGCACGATTCAGGCATTTTATTCGTAAGCGTCAAGTCTACGATTTGCACTCATTAGATTGTCGAGTTTTTGCAGTTCTCGCAAGTAGTGAAGAACCTGATAGATCGACGATGCGCTTACGGCCACATAATACGACAGCACGTTATCGAGTGCTTGAAGTACGTTTGTGGGCACGTCGTTCACGCGTGACAACAGAGCGGCTGTCTTGACAACCAAGTTACCAACCTCATTGTATGACTTTTCGTGCTCCCAGTCGCGAATAAGCGACGCTACTGTTCTTGCTATGTCGTTTCTTCGTCTCATTAGTGTTCCTTTACAGGCGCATGCGCAGGTTATAACGCAGAGGCGCAGGGGTGTTAGACGCAAAGCAATGAGAAAGGTTTCGTTTATTGGAGTTCTTTTTTATTTATTCCGAAATTTTCTTGTTTTATAGGTTGTAAATCCTTGCCCAATTCTCTTGTCATTTTCGATTGTTCTGTGTTCCTTGTCAAACCCATATTATTAAGAATAACTCCGGTGAAGATTCCAGCGGCGAACATGCCCACGCCACTTAGCAAGGTTGTTAACAGCATTCCCGGATTCATGGGAGCAAACCTTGATGGTTTGAATTCCGGTTCGTCAACATAAACCGCAACAGCGATTCGCAAATAATAAACTGCACTTATAACCGCATTGATGGCAAGTATTATCGCTAAAGCGATTAATCCTGTTTCTAATGCATCTTTGAATATAAAGTATTTGGCAAAAAATCCACCTGTCGGAG
>CAZSPF010000007.1:16275-34233 GCA_964608695.1 uncultured Fimbriimonadales bacterium
ATGCCTGCAAGACTCGCCATTAAAATAATCATCATTGCGCCGGCAATGGGGTGCCGCTTCCACAAGCCGTTGTAATCTTCAAGTAATGTTCCCTCTCTTCCACTTCTCGCGGTTAGGCAAAGAATGGCAAATGCGCCCACCGTCATAATGGCGTAGGTTAACAGATAGTAAATCAGTGTTTCGAATCCCAAACCCCCCCCTTCAGGTTTTTGGGATTGAGAATAAGCGATGATCGCCACCAAAATATAACCCGCGTGTGCAATGCTTGAATATCCTAAAATTCGTTTTACATCCCTTTGTGCTAACGCAATTAAGTTTCCTATAGTCATTGTAAGAACGGCGATTACAGAAAGGATAGGAATGTAAACTTCTTTCATGCCGATAGCGCCATCCAAAAACCTTGCAAACGCAATAAACGCAGCAACTTTCGAGCCTGCAGCCATGAAGCCCGTCACATTAGTTGGCGCTCCTTGATAAACATCTGGTGTCCACATGTGGAATGGAACAACCGCGGCTTTAAATCCAAATCCCACAACAATCATTCCCAAACCCATGTATGCTAACCCGTACAGATAGGTACTTGAAATTGTTTGAGTAAATAATTGTTGTATCCCAAATAGATGTGTGGTTCCGGTTGCACCATAAATGAGAGCAATACCAAAAAGCATAAAACTGGATGCAAAAGCACCCAACAAAAAGTATTTCAATGCACTTTCTTGTGAACGTTTTTCTTGTGAACTTAATCCTGCCAACACATACAACGCGATGGATAAAGTTTCCAAGCCCAAGAATAAAATAATGAGGTCTCGAGTGGTAACCATAATCATTCCCCCCACCGTTGACCAAAGCACTAAAGGATAAAATTCACCAAAAGGAATGCGCTTCTCTCGTAAATAACCTTCACTAAATAGAATTGTTAGAAATGCAACTGTTATGAGGATGAGTTGTGCGATTTGACCGAATCTATCTTGAATGAACAAGCCTAAGTTTTGTGTGTTTCCTGCGGAATCTGTGTAAACCGCTCCGAAAAATTCATTTGATTGCCAATTATAAATTACAGCGCCAGCGCCTGCGATTAAACCTATTAAAGAAATAAAGACAATAAAATTATTTGTTTGCTTAGGACGAATCATTTCCATGCACATACCTATCACACCTGCAGAAGTGAGCAAGATAATAGGTAGCAGCGCAATCCAATCAATAGGAGCAGGCGTTATGGAAAGGTCAATCATATGCGACCGGACTCCTTAGTTGTTTAAGTTCTTTATTAAATGCTTCGAAATCGAAATCATTGATTTTATCGAACACACCGAAGAAAACGATTCCTGTTTGGTTGCATTTTTCCCAAGCATGAGCGATGTCATGCTCCATTCCACAAGCAAGTGCGCCGCTATGGTATTGTTTGACTTCATTAAACGTTAAGCCCGAAGATTTTTCATCCCATGCCAAAAGTGATGCTGGGACATCGTGAACAAAATCCATATACACACCATCTCCCCCCTCTACAAATAATACATTGAACCGTGCTTCTTTCACCCTTGAAAGCAGGTTGTTATCGTGTTCCATGTAATAGCCTCCGTATTGCATGGGAGAAGTGTATTTCGGATCTGCTCCGATCAAACGATAAAACACTCCATCAGCACCACTATTCATAATTTCATCGATGTGAATGGAAACCCTATCTACCATTTCACTTAAAATTTCATTTCCTTTCACAGGATTATTACGCAGCTCTGCGTTTATGTCCACATTCTCACTTAGGCACAACCCAAACGGGTTTAATGTTTCAACAAGGATAGCAGGTCCTTCACTACCAAGAACACCCAATGCTGTTCCGGCATTTGAAAGATTCGACAGGACGATTGCGTCAGGTTTTTGTGATTCAACAAATTTTAAAAGGTAATCAAACTCCTCATTTCTAAAATAAGCAAACCAAGCAGGAACATCTGAGTTGCCCCCCCTAATCAGTGCGGTAATTCTTTCTCTGCTGTTCATTTGCTTATTGTTTTTGAACAAACATCTCCTTTGTTCTTTGTTGATGATGATTTGCGGGTGATATAACCCTGCCTTGCATCCACTCACCCAAATTTTCAGGATCTCGCTGGAAAGCCTCCACAACTTCGCCGTTTCTGTTTATGTCGATGCTTAAATCCGTCCACATAGGTCGTTCTCCGGGCGGCTGAAGAAGTTGGTGCCTAACCGCGTTTATGCTGGCTTCCATCTTGCTTGTAAATGTTTTGGGATACAGTCCCAGCCAAAATACAAACACAACCAACGCCCAACCCAAGCCTGCTTCCCAAAGTTTTATGTCACGAAGTTTTTTGTTTTCCGGATTATCTACTTTTCCATAAAAAACTTTTTGGAACATCCATAAAAGATATACCGCGGCTAATACAACACCCCCCCCTGCAACAATCGGCATCCAAATGGGGATGTTAGAAGTGGGGTCAAATCCTGCTTGGAACGCTCCAATCATACATAGAAACTCTCCGATAAACCCGTTTGTTGATGGCAACCCCACAGAACTCAGCATGATGATGAGAAAAAGTGCGGCATAAATGGGCATTTGTCTTTTTAGTCCACCAAAATCTTTAAACAATCTTGTGTGTCTTCTTTCGTAGATCATTCCTACTAGCAAAAACAAAGCACCTGTTGAAATTCCATGATTGATGCTTTGCAGCACCCCCCCCGTTATTCCATTATGATTCAAAGCAAATACTCCTAACATCACGAAACCTAAGTGGCTTACAGATGAATATGCTACTAATCTTTTGAAATCCGGTTGTACTGCAGCCATTATCGCTCCGTACAATATTCCAACCACAGCCAATCCCATCATAAACGGAGCGGCTTGAATGGATGCTTCAGGAAAAAGTGGAAAACATATTCGCAGAAAACCAAATACACCCATCTTCAACATAACCGCTGCAAGAATGATAGAGCCTGCGGTGGGGGCTTCGGTATGCGCATCAGGAAGCCAAGTGTGAACAGGCCAGAACGGTACCTTCACCGCAAAAGCCAACGCAAACGCAGCAAACAGCCACATTTGCAAGGGACCCGTTACTAATTCTCCTCTTGCGGAGAGTTCTTGCATTTTTAGCAAGTCAAATGTTCCGGAGCCAGTGGCTTGTCCATAAAGCATACTTAAAGCGATGATTCCAACTAGCATAAAAATCGAACCTAAAAATGTATAAAGGAAAAATTTGATAGAAGCATACTTTCTGTTTCCTCCTCCCCATATGGCGATGAGTAAGTACATGGGGATGAGTGTGGCTTCGAAGAAAATGTAAAATAGCAATAAATCTAAGGCACAGAAAACACCAAGCATTGCTCCTTCCAGAAGGAGCGTGAAGATCATGAACTCTTTTGCTCTTTCTCCGACGTAAAAACTAAACCAGATAGCGATAACGGTAATAAACGTTGTGAGCATCACGAGCCACAAACTGACTCCATCTACACCAACTTTATAAGTTAAACCAATAGATGAGATCCACGGAACGGATTCCATCATCTGAAAATGATATGTGTTTCCACTAAAGTTTGCAAACACACCTAAAGAAACCAGAAACGTGGCTATGGAAACTATTAACGCGCCATATCTATGGAGGTTCAGTAACTCTTTTGGAACAAAAGTAAAGAACAACGCACCAAAAATCGGTAAGAAAATCATCAAACTTAACAATCCGAATCCTGTGTTTTCCATTTATGGTGTTCCTTGTGGTTTTTGTGTAAAATACCAAATGACTGCAACAAGTATTACAGTTCCGACGAGCATCGTCATCGCATACGATCTGACAAAGCCGGATTGCATGCGTCGCAAAATCTTTCCTGTGGTTGATACAAACCAACCTGTGCCGTTTACAAAAACTCCATCAATGATTCCCGCATCGAACCATTTGTAAAACCCGTTAGCAAACCTCCCCCCCCAATGCACAAACAAACGGTACATCGTACTATCATAAAACCATTGCTGTCCTGCAATATATCTCCATCCGCGCATTTCCTTTTCCGTTTCGGGTAAACCTTTGCCATATTTCCATAACATCACTCCGATTCCGATGACTGCCGCAGAAAGTGATGCGAGAATTAGCACGATTTCCACGCCATGTGAAACATGGAACATCTCTTTCGTTGGCAGTACTGACGGACTTGTGCTGGGATACAACCACTCTTTAAAGAAGTTTGGTACATGAAAACCAAGCAGTTCCGGTATGGGATACAACCCCGATAACACAGCCCCCCCGATTAAAGATAAAACCGCCAATACCGCCAACGGAATCCACATAGATGGCTTGACTTCTTTAGGTGTGAAATCAGGTGTCAATTGATGATGATGTTCGTGTTCGTCATCATGAGTTTGTGTTTGCTCTTCATGAGAAAGATAGAATCCATGAGGGTCTTCATGATGTTCGTGTATATCATGTGAATGTACATGAGAGTGTGCATCTGCATGATGCTCTTCTTGTTGAATGTTTCTCCACCTTTCTTCTTTGCTTAAAAATGTGAGAACAAACATGCGCGTCATGTATGCCGCAGTTAAAAGTGCAGTGAAAAGTGCGATTGCATATAAAATACGAGTGTCCAAACCACCGTGCATACTCCAATAACCGCCGCTTGCAAATGTTTTTGCCAAAATATCGTCTTTACTGAAAAATCCCGCAAAAGGAATGATTCCCGAAATCGCAAACCACGCAATGAACATCGTGAAAAATGTGATTGGAAGATATTTTCTTAAGTTTCCATAATTGCGAATATCTTGATTATGAGCCATTGCAACTATCACTGCGCCTGCACCCAAAAACAACAACGCTTTAAAAAATGCGTGTGTGGTGACATGAAACATTCCCGTATAAAACGCCCCTACACCACATCCTAAAAACATAAATCCAAGCTGCGATACAGTGGAGTAAGCAAGAATTTTCTTGATATCAGTTTGGCCGAATGCAATTGTTGCGGCGAATATTGCCGTAAACGCTCCTGTACCTGCTACGAACATCATCGCACCGGGAGAGAGTTCAAAGAACACAAAGCAACGTGTAACAAGATACACACCCGCTGTTACCATTGTTGCGGCGTGGATGAGAGCAGAAACCGGCGTGGGACCTGCCATCGCATCGGGCAGCCACAAATAAAGTGGAAACTGTGCGGATTTTCCCATTGCACCAATAAAAAGAAGCAACGGTATACCTGTAACAACTAACGCACCATAACCTCCAAGGACTTCAACTGCTCTGGGAAGGATGACATCGAAACTGAGATATCTGGTTTCGCCTACACCTAATATCTGCTGGTTAGAAGCAAACACAACAGCGATGAGGAACATCCCTAACGCCATCCCCCAATCACCTATACGGTTAACAATAAACGCTTTATTTGCTGCCTTTGCGTTTTCGATGTCTTCATACCAAAAGCCAATTAACAAATAAGAACACAACCCGACTCCTTCCCAACCGATGAATAACAGCCCGAGATTGTTGCCCAACACCAAAATGAGCATAAAGAAAATAAAAAGGTTGAGATATGTGAAAAATCTTGGATAATCGCGATCTTTCTCCATGTACCCTGTAGCGTAAAGATGGATCAGCGCACCTACTCCGGTTACTATAAGAACCATCGTCATGGAAAGTGGATCAATCCTCAATTCGAATGGCACTCTTAACGACTGCAAATCGATCCAATCAAACCACGTGGTAATGGCTAATCTTCCATCTTTGGGCAAAGCAGATAATTCAAAGAAAACAATAACACCTATAAGAAACCCTAATGCAATGGGAAGAACCGCCACCGCCCCTAATATTTTTCTTCCCTTTTCTTTACCGAAAATGTTTTCGATTCGCTTACCAAAAACCGCTTGGAACAAAAACCCGAAAACAGGAAGCAACAGAACAAGCCACATCAAGTGGAATGCTGCGCTTTGATCCGAGTTTTGCAATGTAAACATTCAGTTGTTACCCTCTTAGTATGTTCATCTCATCTATGTCCACGTTTTCACGAAGACGGAAAATCGCCATGATAATTCCCAACCCAATCGCAACTTCTGCGGCGGCTACTGCCATAACAAAAATCACCGCCATTTGTCCGGTCATAAAAGTGGACGAAGCAGGGATGAGACTGCTTAAAGGTGTTTCGTGATATCTCGCAAAAGCGAGAAATGTTAAGTTTGCTGCATTGAGCATAAGCTCAATACTCATAAAAATCACTATCGGATTGCGTTTAATTACAACACCTAACGCACCAATCGCAAACAATGCTACTCCCAATGCTAAAAATCCTGATAAAGGTATCCCTTCCATCACCCTCTCCTCTTTGCTATAAGTATCGAACCTACAATTCCTACCAATAGAAGAATACTGCAGATTTCAAATCCGTACACCCAATGATTGAACAAATAAGTGCCTACTGATTTTGCTTTCCCAATATCATCAGGAGATGTAGGCTTTGTAACCGCTCCTAATGGCTGAGCTACTTGAACACCAATTATAAAAACAAGCGCAACTGCAATTGATCCTGCAATCCCTATCTTTATTTTATTTTTTTCGATAAGCATTTCGGGAGAACCAAGATTTAATAATAGTATACAAAACAGAAACAACATCATGATGAGTCCAGAATATACAAGGATTTGACTGATGCCCAATAAATCAAAATTCATCATGAAATATAAAACTGCGAGTATGAGAAAGTTTGCAACAAGAGCAACCGCACTCCGAATAACATTCGGTGTGGAAATAACTATGACTGCCGAGATAATGGCTAACCCTGCAAAAATCATGAACAGGATGAGGTTCGGATTCATAACTTGTTCACCTCGATAACTCTTGACGTATTTGCAGGTATGTCAATAAGCTCCACTATGCGTTTGTCTTGCGACGCCTTTGGTTTGAGAAATGCTACGACAACATACAAATACAACAAAATCAATATTGCGATAGACACAACGTACGAAATTAAGCCAAACAATATCCAAATGGCGACCGTTACAAAGTTTAATGCCGCTATGGGTAGAAGATATTTCCAGCCTACGTTCATGAGTTGATCATATCTTAATCGCGGCAACGTGGCGCGAATCCAAATATACACTGTCAAAAAGAAAACGATTTTTCCGATAAACCAAACCGGTGCCATCAATCCCCCCCCTAAAAACGCACAAGCAGATGAAAGCCACGCTATATTATTCTGTTGAGCAACTCCTGCAAGATACTCAAAATTAATAAATGGTGACCAACCTCCCAAGAATAAAACCGCAAAAATCCCAGAAAATGCCGCCATCATTGCGTACTCACCCATGAAGAACACAGCAAATTTCATGGAGGAGTATTCTGTATGAAATCCGGCAATGAGTTCTGATTCCGCTTCGGGCAGATCAAACGGTGCGCGATTTGTCTCTGCAATCATGCAGATGAAAAAGATAGCACTTGCTATTAAGCCCCAAGGGCTTAAAATGAACCAGTTATGTGCCCAGTCTACAACACCAGCCAAAGGTTCATGCTGTGTTTTCACAACTTCGGTTAATCGCAACGACCCCGTAGGAAGAAGCACGCTGTACAATGCCACACCCATCGCGAGCTCATATGAAACCAATTGTGCGGTACTTCTCAGCCCCCCCAAAAGCGAATACTTATTGTTCGATGCCCACCCACCAAGTGTTACTCCGTACACTCCCAATGAAGAAATAGCAAGAATCCACAGCACCCCGATATCCACATCTGCTACCGGTGTTAGGTTCGGGTTTGGTCCCCAAGGGACGGTTGCCGCTATGACAAACGCCGGGAAGAGTGCAATCCAAGGAGCGATAACATAAATAAGCTTATCTACTTTATACGGAATGACCTCTTCTTTCATGAACAGCTTTAAACCGTCTGCAATAGGTTGTAACAAACCAAGAGGGCCTACGCGATTAGGCCCTACTCTGTCTTGCATAAAACCCAATAATCTTCTTTCCCACCAAATAATCGGCGGAACAAAAAGAAGAACAAACAAAATAATAATGATAACACGTAACAACGCCCACCAAATCTCTTCGGAAATGCCGAGAAAGGCAATGCTGTTACTAAGTGATTCTATTTTTATCAAAAAATAATCCCCCCCCTCATGTTTTTATCTCCTGATATTCGTAGTTTATGAGTTGTACTCTTGGTGACTCTTCTCCAATCTGTTCAAGAACAACCCCTTCTCCTTCGAGATTTTCATGTTTTGCGGGTGAGAATTTTTCATATTCTCTGCAAAGTTCTTCGAATACTTCTTTTGCGTTGAATGGTGGTGTTTCGGGCTTACACTCTTTCACTAAAAATCTTCCAACTTGCTTTCGCCATACCCTTTGGCATAATAATTTGATTCTGTTTCTGAACGCGTCGCTCCAAGTTCATATAAGTTCCGTCTTTCTCGCTAAAAGCACAACTTGGTAAGACGACACTCGCATAATGGAAAGATTCTGTTTGGTCAACGTCTTGCACAACTAAAAAATCTACGTTTTCCAAGGCTTTTTCCACAAGATGAGAATTATGATACTGAGTCATCGGATCACACTCCGCAAGCCATAAAAACTTTGTTTCACCGTCTGCACAAGATTCCAATATTTGACGAGAGTTTTTCGAGCCCTCTTCTGGCACAACACCTATTTCGAAAGATGCTTGCTCATTTGCTTGAGTTGCAAAAAGATTAAACCCTCTTTCAGATTTACCTGCAATGCATAAATTAGCTAACGCTGAAATGATGTCAAAAGCATTGTCTTCGTTATACAAACTTCTCGCAGAAACAGATAAGAAGTTATTAGAAAGTATTTCAGAAGCGTATATTAAATCTTGTTGTGATACTCCCGTCAGTTTCTCGATTTCGTCAGGAGTGAGCTTTTGCACAGCTTGCAAAAGTCCCGAATTTCCACCTATGCGCTCTATTATTAACTTTGTAAGCCCCCCCAAGAGAGCAACTTCACTTCCACGTTTATATCGTAAAACTACGGAAGCAAATGCATCTGCTTCTGTTGGCTCATGGCTTGCTACGACGATTTTTGCATTATTGTTGATCCATGCTTTCCTCACTCTTAAGAAAAGTATGGGCAACTCCTCTGCTATATTGTTTCCGAAAACAAAAATTCGTTTTGCACTCTCGAAATCCGTTATTTTCGAGTGCACGTCGAATATTCCATGTTTTGCATAAACAGTTTCATTATGATCCGGTAAGTTTTTATACCATCGTGTATCGTAGTCTTTAATTCCCAACCTTTTTGCAAAAAGTGACTTGAAAAGATACAAGTCTTCAATGCTCATTTTATTTCCGGCTAATGCTGCTGATCTCCCAGATGACTTCTCTAGCGCTTCAAAAATAAACTCGTACGCCTCACCCCATGATGCCTCTCGCAAAACATCTCCTTCACGAATCAAAGGTTGTGTGAGTCTTGTGGGATTGTTCAGATAATCTTGACCAAACTTTCCCTTGTCGCATGTCCACTCTTCGTTCACGCTTTCGTTAGTTCGTCCGTTAATACGTACCATCGTTCCCACACGGTAGTCAAACCAAGTGCTGCACCCGTTCGAACACTCTAAACAAAGTGCCGGACGCGTTTCTAAATCCCAAGGTCTAGCACGAAAGCGATATTCTGAAGATGTGAGTGCACCCACTGGGCAAATTTCTATGACATTTCCACTAAACTTTGAATCGAAGTCCGTGAGTTGAAATGTTCGTGGCTGCATCTGTGCTCCACGGAAAAGAAACGCAAGTTGCGCATCTCCTGATATCTCTTCAGTAAACCTCACACACCTTCCGCATTGAATGCACCTCTCAAGATCAAGCGTAACGTACCTACTCAGCGGAAAGGCTTTCGGCAGATGTCTTTTCACTTCGATGTACCTCGTTGTGGAAGGTCCATAAAAAAGTGTGTTGTTTTGCAAAGGGCATTCACCGCCGCGATCGCAAATAGGACAATCCAAAGGGTGATTGATGAGCAAAAACTCTAAGACACCTTTCCTGTCTGCCCTTACCTTCTCAGTATCTGTGTAGATGACCATGTTTTCATCTGCGGGTAGGGTGCACCCTGTTTGAGGTTTGGGCATCATCTTAACTGTGCCATCTTGTCCCTTAAAGCCCACTTCTACAAAACACATACGACACATACCCACAGGCTTCATGCGTGAGTGGTAGCAAAAGATAGGAATTTCCAAGCCAAGTCTTTTTATTGATTCCACTATAAGTTCCCCTTTCGGAACCTGAATCTCCTGTTCGTTGACTGTTATTGTAACCAGTGGATTTTCGCTTGGAATGGTAGCCATTTATCGTCCTTTGATCGCGTCAAGAGTTCTACCCTACTCAGAGCGTAGTTTGTGAATTCTTTCACAAAATTGCTTTTTACCCCCGAAAAATTTAGAGGTTCCTTGACAATATAGCCTTACTTCATCTAACTTGCTGTACAATGAGCCATATCAGGCGATTTCGCGCAGAAAAGGAACAGAAACAATGAGATTCACCACGCTTTTGGTAACTACACTTTTTTCCTTAAACACATTGGCTGATCCCGTTGACGATGTAAAAACTGGAACAGATTTATGGTTCGACGTTAAAGGAATGACATACACCGCAACCGGTGCATATCAAGATTCAGGAGTAGTAACCGACGAAGACGCACCTCCTGCATGTATGCCAAAAAGCCCGGGAACATTGGATATAGCGTTCGACTTCAACCCTTTAGGATACGATTTCATGGTTGTTTTTACAGGCGTCAAAGCATCCCAAAATAAAATTATCTGGACAACCGATACGGCAGTAAACAAATGCATTACAATTTATATTGACGGACAACCACTCGATGTACTGATCAAAAAAGTAACCGGAAAAATCACCGCAGATGTCCAAGAGATGCCTGCAACGTTCGAGTCATTGTGTGGAAGAACATACAATGCCTTCATGCAAGACATCGGGGGAAACACTGATAATTGGATTGACATCGAAGCATATGCATTTTGCGTGGAATCAATTTTTACAAAAATTAACGTAAAACTCCGAGACTTTGAGTACGAGGCAATGGGCGGTGTCGGAAGGTGTTTGCCTTTTGATTTGTCTGTTTTACGTGGCACTTCACAATCAGGCAATCTCAATTCTCTGAAATATAGCGATGATAATAAACTTGTTATTCAAAAAGATAGAACGTTTAGTGTGAGCGGATCTCTCATCATGCTCGATGTATTTCTACACGTACCTAACTACACTCCGGAAGAAATGAAGATATCTGTTGAATCAATGTCATCAATAACAGGCGCAGAACAAATGATCCGCGCATATAATTTCACAACCGGAGTATTCGATACTCTTGATATTCGTGTTGCTACAACAACAGATTCTGTAACAGAAATCATTCTCGACGCATCACAAGCATATAAATATATTAACCCCGATAACGGAACTGCTCGATTACGTATTCACTACACAAAAACAGGCTTAGTTCCCTCTAATTGGACCATAGCACTTGACCAAGCCATAATAATGATAACCCCATAAAGTTATCATATAAAAATTCAAAGGAGGTTGATATGAAAATCGTTTTTTACCTGTCAGTTTGCTTCGTCATCATTGCTTGTACAGTCGCTCAAGAAAAACAATATTCTCCAAAAGTTGAAAACATCTTAACCTTTTGTTCCGAAGCACAAAAACAAAATCCCCACTCCGCTGTTCATCTGTTTTCTGAAGGTGAACATGTTCTTGTAAATGTCATCACTCCAAGAGATTCCCGCACACTTTCACGAAAAACACGATGAAACTGTGTTTATAGTGCGAGGAAAGGGAACGATGCGAATTGGCAACGAAAATAAAAGTGTAAAAGAAGGTGATTTGATTTTCCTTCCTAAAAAAACAATACATTCATTTAAACCGGAAACAGATGATTGCATAGCAATCTCCATTCACTCGCCAAAGTTTGATGGGAAGGATCGGATTATCGTGAATGAATAATACTAAAAATCACCTTCTTTTATATATGGGTAACTCCACAGCGTCACTTGAATCACGACAGATTTCACCCATGCGGCGTGCATCTTTTCAACAGCTTCGGCTGAGTGACCCTTTTTTTCAAGAAAAGGCTTCAACGTAGTCGTTATGGGAATGATTAAAGGCACTAAATAACGAAAGTTTATGCTTTCTACTGAGTCCACTACATCTGTTTTGTTCTTACTAGTTCTATGGTGGCGTCTGCCAATTTCAAACTGATAATCAAGCCAATTCTGATCATACTCCGCTTTTGCTGTATCCAAAATCCATTGGCTAAATCGTTTTCTTACAGCATTCAAGTACTCAGTATTCGGTTCACCATTTGCTTTATCTGTAAAATAGTAAACAAGAAAATCATTAGAACCAACGAAACCGTACCACACATCAAGTATGGCATCCACCTGATCCTCAAGTACGTCATAAGACATTTTCAAAAATTTAACATCTTCATCACTAAATAATGCAGATTTCTTGATTTTTTCAAATTCGTCCAGAGTAATGGGAGCTCGCTCTACTAACGAAGAGCCAAAAGTGTAACCCGGTATTGTTTGAGTTTCCATACTTATCTCCTATTGTTCAAAAAAATACATTCACATGCTATAATTCATTTAATTTCTGTGTCAAGAGGGTTACCAAAAAGTAAGCATGAAAAAACATCAATTTTTAATTTCTAATGAGGAGGCATTTCACCGCCTAACTGACATAGTGCGTTGCAAATGGACTTTAGCAATTTTAGATTCATTAGCCGATGGAGTAAAGCGGCCAAGCCTTATAGAAAAAAAATTAGACGGTCTATCTGCAAAAGTAATGAATGAGCGTTTCAAAAAACTCGAACGCTTTGGATTGATTAAAAAAACTACTTATTCAGAGTTCCCTCCTCACGTTGAGTATGATTTAACAGATACTGGTAAAGAGCTTGTCAAAGTTTTAAGAGAAATGAGAATGTTTGCTCACAATTGGTCAAAAAACTCCTCGTAAAATCAAAATCAGGAGATTATTTCATATCTCGTGTTTCTTCTTTTAGGAACATAGCCTGCATCTCGGATAAGACGCTCGAACTCTTCGGCATTTAGAATAAACTTGTTTCCTGCAGCAGAAACAACGTTTTCTTCTATCATAATGCTTCCGAAATCATTTGCTCCATAACCCAACGCAACTTGTGCGATTTTCGGCCCTTGGGTAAGAATGGATACTTGTAAGTTGTCAATATTGTCCAGAAAGATGCGAGAAACCGCTAAGGTTCTCAAATAATCATAACCCGACGCCTTTCTGGGAATCGGTAATTGTGTTTCTTCCGGCTGAAAACTCCAAGTTATGAATGCCCGAAAAGGCGCGCATTCATCCTGCAAATCTCTTATCCGTGTGAGATGCTCAACCCTGTCCTCTATAGTTTCCACATGTCCAAACATCATGCTTGCAGTAGAACGAATTCCTAACTTGGAAGCCGCCCTCATGCATTCCAGCCATTCATCTGTCGTGTCTTTGTAAGGAGCGATTATTTTCCTTACACGGTCAACAAGAATTTCCCCCCCCGCACCGGGAATGCTATGCAACCCCGATTCCTTCAACCTGTTTAAACAGTCTTCAAGTGTCAATTTACTAATGTGAGCGAAGTAGATGATTTCAGCAGGGCTTAAAGCGTGCAGTATAACATTCGGAAATGCCGACATGATTTTCCTGAAGATGTTTTCGTAATAATCTATTTTAAGTTTGGGATTAAGCCCGCCTTGAAACAGAATTTCCACCCCTCCCTTCTCTACCGTGTCTTGCACCTTTTCAAGAATCTCGTCATCCGACAACAAATACCCCTCGGAATGATTGGGCACACGATAAAAAGCACAAAACTTGCACCTCACCCAACAAACATTGGTGTAGTTCAAAATTCTTCCTATGATGTAAGTTACAACATCTCCCGGAACCTTTTGCTGACGCCTTGCGTCTGCCAAACCTGCAAGTTCAGGCAAATTTGGGTGTTTAAAAAGTGTGAAAGCATCGGAAGGAGATATTCTTTGCCCTGTCAACACCTTTTCGGCTATTGTGTCGAAATTTCGCTTCTCAGCATCCCTGTCTAAAAAGATTGCTCCCATATAATTTACTAATCAGTTATACAACATCTACTCATATAAATCTACGTTAAACCCTTAAAGATTGAACTAAATCCGACCATTCTCAAGTCTTTATTCATGTAAATCCTACCTTTGGAGGGCAGGCTATGAAAAAGATCATTCTAACACTTGTAACTATTCACCTTTTCGTCATCTCTTACGCTCAAGTCACCCATTTTGGTCCCTATTACGAACTCAAAGGCGATAGAGAGTTCACAGGTCAAATGCTGGTAAAACCGCTTGAAGTCGCCAAACTTTTTCAAAAATTTGGCAATTACAACTTTGCACTAGCCCAAAACACCATGGCGAGAATCAGAATCGCACCTTACGTAATCGAGCATGAAACTGACATTGACCAGTACATCATACATGTTCCACCCGGGTTCACAGAGAGTTCCTACGCCGCGTATTTGCAAAGCACAGGTGCTTACAAATACGCAGTTCCTAACTACATCGTCTATCCGACTCTCAACCCAAACGACCCCATGTTCAACCAGCAATGGCATCACCAGATGATTAAATCCCCTCAAGCATGGGACATTCACACCGGCTCGAACACAATCATCTGTGCTTTCACAGACACGGGAATTGACAAAAACCATGACGACCTGAAGGACAGCCTTGTTATGGGCTACAACTCTGTCGACAAGAAAACAGAAGCAGAGGGTGGAAGCATTAATGATATACACGGACACGGCACTCACGTTGCTGGCTGTGGCGCGGCGATCACCAACAACGCAAAAGGAGTCGCCGGAGTCGGATGGAACTTCAAAATCATGATGGTAAAAGTTTCCAATAGTTCCGGTGGAGGCTCAAGCTATGACGCACTTCTTGGTGGTGCAAGATGGGCTGTTGATAACGGCGCTAAAGTGATCAGCACAAGCTATTCAGGCGTTGAAAGTGCAGCTGTTCAAGAAACAGGAGCCTATATCCGCTCAAAAAACGCTCTGTATCTTTGGGCAGCAGGCAATTCTGGCTCTAACCTGTCTTGGTTCGATTGGCCTGACGTTATTATAGTTGGCGCTAGCAACCAAAGCGATAACCGTGCCTCTTGGTCATCTTATGGAAAGGCAGTTGACTTCTTCGCACCCGGTGTAGACATCCTTAGCACAACTAAAGGCAATTCGTATGGAACTATGAGTGGCACTAGTATGGCGACTCCCGTAGCAAACGGCTTGTGTGCGCTGGTCTGGACAAAAAACCCAAGGCTTACCTCGTACCAAGTCGAGATGCTCATTAAGCGTACTTGTGATGTCTGGGGTTGGGGACGCATAAACGCCTTCAACGCAATAAAGGCAGCACAAGTTGGAACATTGCCTCAAAGCAGGTAAGAGAACCGCACATAAACGTCAACAACCTTCTATGATTTATTCATAGAAGGTTGTTCTATTTTAAAAAGTTGAGGGTAAGGTTTTAATCCATGAACCAGTTCAAAGCAATATTATTCGGAGGTTTTGAAACACAAAGCCGAATTGGTGATTTCGGCTTGTTGCTTCTTAGGCTATTTACGGGCTTAGCATTAAGTTTCGCACACGGCATCGGCAAAGTACCACCCAGCGAACAATTCATCCAAGGAGTAGGTGACATGGGTTTCCCCATTCCTCATTTGTTCGCTTGGTGTGCCGCATTCGCAGAGTTCTTCGGTGGGATGCTGTTAGCAATCGGACTCTTCACACGACCTTCTGCTTTTTTAATTGTGGTTACCATGGGAGTTGCTGCATTTGTTGTTCATGCTGCTGATCCATTCCAACGGAAAGAGATGGCGTTGTTGTTCCTTTTCATCGCTCTGGTATTCCTGTTTATGGGTTCAGGAAGATATGGAATTGACAATCTCATCAGAAAGTCAAAATAGTTTTTTGCATCATTTTCAAACATATTTATGCCAGAATCCTCAGAGTTAATACGTCGTTTTCATAAACTCAATGAAGGCAAGCATTCAAAATTCAGCAGTCCAAACCTCACCTGCTCTTTGGTTGTTAAACAGAATTAACGACTACCTCCTATTAAGCAAACCACGCGTTACGCTTTTGGTTTGGTTAACCACCCTGTTGGGAATGCTGTTTGCTGTAAAACTTACCGGCATAAGAGCAGACAGTGCACTCATTTTTCACACACTTTTAGGTTCTTGGCTTGTCATTGCAAGCGCTAATGCGTTAAATCAAGTCTTTGAAGCACCTTACGACGCGAAAATGGAACGAACTGCATCTCGTCCTGTGCCTGCAGGTAGGGTGTTGATGATAGAGGCATTAATCCTTGCATGTGTCTGGGGCACATTAGGGATTATTCAATTAGCCATTTTTGTAAATCACTTAACAGCACTATTAGGGCTTGTTTCGATTCTAATCTATGCATTTGGGTACACACCTTTAAAGCGTTCCACTCACTTATGCACTGTAGTTGGGGCAATTCCGGGAGCAATTCCGCCATTAGCAGGGTGGGTAGCTATAACAGGGTCTTTTAACGCTCCGGGACTTTTGTTGTTCGTGTTGCAGTTCTTTTGGCAGTTTCCTCATTTTTGGGCGATCGCTTGGATCCTGAGAAACGATTATTCGAAAGTCGGATTCAAGATGCTCCCATTCGCAAATGCAGACGGATACGCAACTGCGACTTGTGCATTATGGTATTCCACAGCATTACTGCCGCTCAGTCTTGTAGGAGTGATATTTGTAAATAACAGATTCATGTTTATCACCGGTGCATTGCTGCTTTACGTAATGATTCTTTGGGCTACATTAAAGTTTAAATCATCGGCAAGTGACTCATCGGCAAAAATACTCCTGAAGACTACTTTGCTGTACATCCCATTGCTTTTACTTTTGTTCGTGATCTGCGTTTGAAAAATAATGAGTTGCATAGTGAGAAATAGTGGATAATTTCATCTTAATGACGGGCTTTATTTCTATTTCACCTATCATTATTGCCTTCGCTGTTGTTGTCCTCGTTGTAATGCTTTTTGGAGGATTACATTTCGCGTATTACGTGCGTCCACGTGCAAGCGTTGAAATAAACGGAACAAGAATCGAGGTTTTTTGTATCCCGGGTTGGTCTTTAAGAAGAGTGCCTAAAACCGATGCCTTCGTAGTGTTCACAAACGCAACTGGCTGGTTAGGGCACGGGACAAACAAATATGTGAAAGACAAGGCAGATTTTGGGTTGGACGACGAAATCGAAAAATTTGCTCCGATTCCGGTGGAAGGTACTGTTTCTGTTCCAGTGAAGCGACTGCCTGCACAGTTGTTAATTGCCGCTAACATTTACGATGAAAAAGGATTAACGCATTCCATACAGTTCCAAAAAGGTTTTGATAGCGCAATACAAAAACTTTTAAACGATGGTTTCAAATCGTTAATGATATGCGATCCTACCGATGATTGGAATTACTTTGAACACAGAGCGGAGTCCGCATTAGGAGCACAACTGTTAATAAATGCAATTTTAAAGTATTCCGGTAATTTGAGAATTGTAAGGATTCTGATTGTTAAACCTCAAAACCTTGAGGCATATGCGCAGTTGATTCGAAAGATCAGCGAAGAAAGATGGCGATACGCCGTTAAGACCTAACGTGAATCTGCTCGTCCCATCCTCTTGAAAGGAAATATCCTGATCCATGCCTTGCCTACTACGCTTTCTCTCGGCACTAATCCCCAAGCCCTTCCGTCATTGGAATAGTTTCGGTTATCACCGATAAGAAGATAGTGTCGGGGGGGGATTTTTTCTGCCGGAAGTTTCCAAAGTTCTTCCGCCTCTTCGGGTGAAACTTGATATTCGATCGGGCTATGCTGATTTGTCAGCGTATATCTTCCGTAAACCATACCCCGCATTAAGGGCAAAAGCTCGCCGTCACGATTAACAAGTTTGAAATCACCAAAGACTTTCTCAT
>CAZSPF010000007.1:34274-60048 GCA_964608695.1 uncultured Fimbriimonadales bacterium
CAACGCGCTATCACGTATCTCAACCACTTGTCCGGGTTCTCCGATTAACCTTTTCACATAATCTGTATTGGGATCCCATCCGGGCATAAGCGCACGAAGGGGGGGCTTAAACACAACGATATCGCCAAACTTCGGATCGGAATAACGATAAGTGAGCTTGTCTACAATTAATACATCGCCCACCAGCAGTGTTCCAACCATGGACTCTGTGGGAATCCTAAATGTTTGAATGAAATATGGTCGTACCAACATGAACACAACAATCGCGGCGTATACCAACGAATCGGCTAAGCCGTCAATAACCCGATATGCTTTTGCCTTACCGGTGTGTCTTTCATAATCCGGAAGTTTATGATATAGATAATGTGTTCCTGCACGAATTAATGTGCATACAAAAGCAAATATCAGAACTGAAGAGATACTTGATTTTGCCAGTGTTTCTAAAAGTGATGTTTCACCGACTTCTTGCGCAAGCGGAAACCACATAGATTATCGTGCCTCTTTTATGCGCGCCGCCTTACCTACTTTCTTTCGCAAATAATACAACTTTGCTCGTCTGACTTTACCTTTGCGAGTCACTTCCCACTTTGCCACCATTGGAGAGTGAATGGGAAATGTTCTTTCCACACCAACGTCGTGACTGATTTTTCTAACAGTTACCGTTTCGGCAACGCCGCCGTGCTTTTTCGCAAGAACGGTGCCTTCGAAAATCTGTATACGCTCCTTCCCCCCTTCTCTTACCCTCACGTGTACCTTAACGGTGTCGCCCGGACTTATATCGGGAAGCGAGTCTTTAATCAAGTCTTTTGTGACGTTTTGTAAAATGGCTCCTTTTGACATGTCAAACCTCTTGTAAGTAAACGAAACGCTATTTTAGCAGGTTTATGTCCTCTTGTGAAAGGGGGGCTTTGGCAAAGAGGTCAGGTCTGTTCCGTCGGGTTAACAGAAGCCGTTGTTTTCGCCTCCAGGAGGCGATTTGAGCGTGGTTTCCGCTCAAAAGGACTTCTGGCACGGACATCCCTTCCCAAACCTCAGGCCGCGTGTACTGAGGGTAAGAAAGCAGCCCATCGCCAAAAGCATCTTCGGCTAATGACTCGGGGGACCCAAGCGCACTGGGAAGGAGGCGGACTACGGCTTCTGCCATGACGACCGCAGGTAGTTCGCCACCGGTCAAAACGTAATCTCCAATACTAAACCGATAGTTCGCATACTTTTCCACCACCCGTTCATCAATCCCTTCGTAATGTCCGCAAACAAAAATTACGTGTTTTTGCTGTGACAACTGTTTTGCGTGATGTTGTTTAAAAAGTTCACCGCTCGCATCTGTAAAAACAATAACACTATCATTTGTTTTTACCTTTTCTATCGCTGCAGATAGCGTTTCCGGTTTCATGACCATTCCCGGTCCCCCGCCGTATGGCTCATCATCCACTGATTTGTGGTTATCGGTTGCAAAATCACGTGGATTCACTGAACCAAAAGAAACTATCCCTCTCTCTTCTGCACGCTTGAGAATACTATATCGAACAGCATTTAAGGCTGTTTCGGGAAATAAAGTTATAAAGTCAATTTTCAAACTCATTTCTCAATCATTCCTTCAATAATCTTTATAGTCATTCTTCTGTTTTTCAAATCAACTTTTTTAACAAACTCTTTAACTGCCGGAATCATTAAATCACCTGACTTGTAAACATCATGAGCAGGCATATGCATTACCTCTTCAAGCTGCCCTAATGAGTTACCTTGCTCGTCCACAATGTTAATTCCGATTAAATCTTCTACGTAATATTCATCTTCATCCGATAGTGATAATTTTTCTTTTGGAACATATAACTCAAAGCCAATGTATTGTTCTGCTTGCTCTACTTTGTTTACGCCTTCCATCCATATACGAGCTTGCTTTTTATGCCAACCCACCTCACTAATTGTGAGAGATTGCTCATTTACAATAACTTCATTTTCCGGTTGAAAATAATCTATGTAATCTGGATTAGGCCAAATTTTAAGCGCACCTTTTAAACCAAAAACGCCAACTACTTTTCCGATGGAAATTAATCGTGTAGACAACTATTCCGTAATGACTTTCAGATAAACTTTTTCGCGATTTTGTCTTGCAATAGCACTAAGATATTGCCGCAGCGCAGAGACTACTCGTCCATTTTTACCGATAACTTTTCCTACGTCATTCGGTGCAACGCGAACCGTTATCTGAATTGTTTCGCGTTCGTCTAATACTTCAACATCAACTGCGTCAGGTTCTTCGCACAAGCGACGCACACAATATTCAACAACGTTTTGATACACTGACATTTTTTACTCTTCTGTTTCGGTAGGTTCTTCGGATGCGGTTTCCGGTTCAGTTACATCAGATGATTCTGCAACTGTTTCTTCAGTTTTTGTTTCTGCTGATACTTCAGCAGATTCCTCTTGAGGTTTAGACTTTCGTTTCTTTTCTTTAACGGGTTTAACTTTTTTTACTCTTGGCTTTTTGGGTTTCTTTTTCGCTTTTTTTGCTTTTCCATTTTCGAACTCTTCCCAAATTCCTTCCCTTTTCAAAATCTGTACGACAGTATCAGATGCACTCGCTCCGTTTCTCAGCCAATCCAAAGCTTTTTCTTTATTTAAGTTCACTTCATAAGGTTCTTTCAATGGATCGTATGTCCCAATTTCGTCTACTGCCCTTCCATCTCTTTGCATTGTTTCGGGCATAACAACAATGCGATAAAACGGTCGTGCTTTTGCACCCATGCGTTTCAATCGAATTCTAATCACGTTTCTTTTATAACTCCTTGTTTACTTTCTGTTTTTCGCCTTTTTCACTCGCGCTAAGTCTCTCATTTTGCTAAGGGACTTCATTTGTTTGCGCATCTCCTCGAGTTGCTTAGTCAAGCGGTTGACCTCTTGAACACTCGTTCCAGAGCCTGCGGCTATTCGGCGCCTTCTCGAAGCGTTAAGTATATCAGGATTTTGCCTTTCCTCGCGAGTCATGCTCAAAATCATGGCTTCAACTCGCCCTAATCCTGACTCGTTTATGTTCTCCAGCATTTCAGGAGGGACTTGATTCATGCCTGGGATTAACTTCAAAACCGACTTAAAAGAACCCATTTTCCTGATCGTTTTGAACTGGTGGAGCATGTCTTCGAAGTTAAATTTCCCCGTAAACGCCTTCTCCTCTAGCTCTTTGGCTTCCTTCCGGTCAATCGCTTCCTGTGCCTTCTCAACTAGAGTAAGGATGTCACCATAACCTAGTATCCTCTGTGCAATTCTTTCGCCTGTAAACGGCTCCAAAGCGTCCGCACTTTCTCCTGTCCCGATGAACCTGACAGGTTTACCAGTCATCATTCTCACACTGAGCACCGCACCGCCTCGTGTGTCGCCATCCAATTTCGTGAAAATTAAGCCGCTTAAATCCAGCCTCTCATCAAATGACTTGGCAACGCTAACCGCTTCTTGACCGGTAGTTGAATCTGCTACTAAAAGCACCTCCGATGGTGATGTCGCATTTTTAATGGCTTGTAATTCCTGCATGAGAGGTTCATCTATCTGCAGCCTGCCTGCTGTATCGAGAATAACAACGTCATGCAGCTTGCTTTTTGCAGCTTCAATGGATTGCTTTGCAACTAAAACAGGATCTTTTGCATCTATCCCTGAAAAAACCGGTATTCCATTGTCCTGCCCGAGGACTTGTAACTGTTTAATTGCCGCCGGACGCTGTAAGTCGCAAGCGACCATCACCGGTTTTTTGCCTTGTTTTTGTAACCAAAGAGCAAGTTTTGCTGCGGTTGTCGTCTTACCTGAACCTTGCAAACCACATAATAAAACAACAGTCGGAAGAGAAGGAGACCAATTAAACCTTGTCTGTCCTTCTCCTAATAAATTAACAACTTCATCATAAACAATTTTTATGATGGTTTGGTCAGGGGTTAAACTTTCTAAAACATCTTGGCCAGTAACTTTTGCTTTTATGGAAGCGATGAACTGTTTCGCGACATTTAGGTTAACGTCAGCTTCAAGGAGTGCAATACGAACCTCGCGTAATGCTTCTTCAACGTCTGATTCGGTTATGCGTCCTTTTCTGCCAAGACGACCAAAAACCCCACTTAAAGTTTGGGTTAGTTTATCGAACATGTAATGATATTATATCCTTTAATAAAGCGTTTATTCATTTTCACACAACTTACTCACTTCATCCATCACAATCGGCAAATACTCTTCTGTAACACCTATCCTTTTAAACACACTTTTATTTTTCAACAAGTCACTGCATATCACTATGCCTTCTTCTAAAAGTCTTTGCTTTTGTTTGCTGCTTAAAGTAGAAAGGCAAGTTATGGGATGTAATCCCGATTCTTCTATCATATTTTGTAAATTGTCTTTATCAGGGTAACTCCACGCAATCGTTTTCAAATTCATACACTCGGCATATTGTATGGCATCTTGTGTCGGAGTTGTATTTGTAACAAGCCAAATTTCATGTTCTTCTTCATTTTTATCTGCAATTTTTTTTAAAATATCCTGATATCTTGCTTGAACGTATAAAGTGATTTTTACATCGGATTTTATCCCGGGTCTGTTGTGATATTTGCATTCAATGTAAATATTCCTACTGTTTTGCTTCGCCAACACATCAACCTCATGTGTTACACAAAAACCTTCAACAAAAACACCTACTTCGGTTTTATATCCTTTTCTTTCCAACAATTCTGCAACAAACTTTTCAAACGGATACCCTGTCGGACCTAATTCCATGATGGCGTTTTTTAGTTTGTATCGTGCCGCATGGCCACCTTCTTTTGCGCGAAGCATTTCAAATGCTTTTTCATAAATCTCTTTTGTTGTCATTCCTTCGCGAAGTTGCGACTTGATTAACTCAACAATTTCATCCATTATTCGAGAAGATGCCTTTGCCTTCTTTAACGACTTGCGAAGCTTGTATTCAGAAAACTCCTCTCTTTCACCGGAAGTTTTGACAATCGAAACATTTGAGATTTCTTCCAAATTCATGATGATATTATGAAGAACAGAAAATGCGAATAACTGCCCACAGAAAAAACAGATTTATCAGATTCTCTTGAGTTACTCGAATTAGAATCCTGCTGTAAATACAACGCGCATAACTTCTTCAGGAGTCGTAATTCCATGCAGGATCTTCAGAAGTCCATCTTCACGAAGTTCGTGCATGCCAAATGCTTTCGCCGCTTCTTTAATATCTGAAAGCGGAGCGCGTCGAACGACTAACTCCGCAATTTCTGCATTCATGCGCATAAGTTCAAATATGCCTAATCGTCCTCTAAACCCTGTAAACCTGCAAGTATCACAGCCTTTACCGCGATAAAGTGTAACCAGTGCATCCGGGTCTTCCACCTTAAATCCGAATCTTCTTAGTTCACCTTGGTGTACCTCGAACGGCTCCTTACAATCCAGACAAACTTTTCTCCCCAATCTTTGCGCAAGCACACCAATAACCGTTGCGGAGATCAAATAAGGCTCTACGCCCATATCGTTCATTCTTACAACCGCTGAGGGAGCGTCGTTCGTATGCAGCGTCGAAAGAACTAAGTGCCCCGTGAGCGATGCCTCAATTGCAATTTCTGCAGTTTCAAGGTCTCGCATTTCTCCGACCATGATGATATCAGGATCTTGTCGCAAGAAGTGACGCAAAGCATTCGCAAACGTTAAGCCTGCCTTTCTGTTTACCTGTACCTGCGCGATCCCTGCTAATTGATACTCGATCGGGTCTTCAATCGTAATAATGTTTCTTTCTATTGAGTTTAATTTATGTAATACAGCGTATTGTGTAGTTGTTTTTCCAGCACCCGTCGGTCCTGTGGAAAGGAACATCCCGTTTGGTTGACTGATAAGTTCATCAACTTGCGTTTGGTTTTCCTCGGTAAACCCAAGCTTTTCCAACCCAATTAAAATACTCGACTTATCAAGAATACGCATAACGATTTTCTCCCCCCAAGGTGTTGGGATAGAAGAAACACGCATGTCGTACTCTTTTCCGGTATGGCGGACTTCGATTCTGCCGTCTTGAGGAAGTCGTCTTTCAGCAATATTCATCTCCGCCATGATTTTGTAGCGGCTGATAAGAGGTGCTTGCAGGTTTTTTGGAATAGTCATGGCTTCATGTAAAACGCCGTCTATTCGGAATCTGATTCTTAAACCTCTTTGTTGTGGCTCTACGTGAATATCTGAGGCTCTGTCGGTGATTGCTTGTTGAATAAGTGCGTTTGCCAAACGGATAATCGGTGCTTGCTCAGCAACCTGTGCAGCTGCGGCTTCATCGTCTTCAACCGCAATATCCCTTGAAGCACCTGCCTCTGCTATGGCTTTACTAATGTCTCCTCGCACGGCTGCTGTTGCCGCCGCTGGAGACTGCACTGGCGCGTTTGCTCCGTTCCCTGCAGTTTCACCGCTTCCGTAATGTTTCCTTATTGCGTCTTCGATAGCACCTCTAACTGCCAAAGCCTCAACTACTCTGCATCCTGAAACGAGTTGAACATCATCAACTGCTTGTAGGTTATGTTTGTTTGAGATTGCCAGATAAAGGGTCATGCCTTCTTTTTTGAATGGGAAAACCGTATGCTGTCTTGCAATGCGTTCAGGCACAACGTTAATCGCACTGCTGTCTACCGTCTCTCTGTCTAAGTCCACAAATCGTAGTCCTTGCTCTTGTGCCATAGCTTCGACAACTTCTCGCTCACCTACAAAACCGAGCTCTACTAAAACCGAACCGAGATCAGTCGTCTTGGATTGCTCCATAACCTTTTTCGCTTCTGTCAGTTGGTCACGGTTTAGGTAACCTTTCTCGAGCAAGTATTCTTCCAAGGGCTTTCGCAATGATGCCATTCGTTTTTTCGACTCCTATTTAAGAGGGGTTTTTGACTTATGCCACCCTCCATTCATATGAAGCATACCTCGTGCCTAATCGTAATTTTCCGATGTGAGGTTGTCCATTCGTTGACGATTTTTCGAGCACGTAAAGTTCAAAAAGCCGGGTTTTGAACTTACCCTCCGCCACCTCCACTACCCGTAGTTCTTGCAGGTGGCCCTTCGTCATCGTCTTCTCTAATTCTCAAACTGCCTTCGATGGCTATACCGGTGATTTTTTCGTCTCCTTCTACTGTGGACATTATCAACATCTCTGCTTTGAATGCATCTCCCAAACTGTTTGTCATATTCACTTCCAGTTTTCCTTTTGCACCTTGAATCGTCAAGAGTTCTTTTTCTTCTTCGTACACGGCTATGGGACCGCTCATCTCTCGCCATGCTCCTGCGCTTAGTTCTTGACGCGCCACAGGGTTTCCTGTCATAACCGCACGCTTACTTCCTTTTCTATAAAAGTATTCGACCTTTTCTGTTCGTATCACAATAGGGTACTTCCGCAAACTTTTTCCACCTCTTACCTCCTCTTCGATTTCTCTTTCTTGTTCTCGTGTGAGTTTTTCTTGATTTCTTTGTAAACCGGTAGGAAGTTGTGGATCGGCAGGTCGAATCTCTTGAGGAACTTTCCCTTTTTCTTTTTCCGGCTTAATAACGATTTGTACTTTTCCGGTTGCAACTGCTCGTTTTTCTTTGTTGTAAACAGTGACTGATGGAGCATAAATAATGGCATCAGGTCCGTGATACTCACATTCACCTTCAGCAATGATGATATCGTTTTCTCTTTCGTGCGTAATTTTTCTGGCACGAATTAGTGCATCGTCGTCAACTGCTTCTGCGTTATAATAAATCACTCTATCCGGATTTGTGAGAGTTTCGAATCTGTCTCCGCGAATCTGCACTAATCTTCTTCTCGTTTGTCCTCCATCTTGATACTCAATCGGACCGGACCATAAGAACTCTTCGACAACAGCAGTTTTTTCCCCATAATTCCAAATAAAATTCGACGCACTCAATTTTCCTTCTTGGTAATCACCACTCACACCTTGTTTCACCGTTACTGTTTTTTGTGTGTTATCTATTAATACAGCGGGAGAACTTAATCTTCCATCTTCGGAAGAGACCCACGGGTTCCCGGATGCACGCACTAATCCCGGCTGCGCTTCATAAACAGCAAAACCTGCACCAAACTGTGCAACCTCTCTATGTTCTTCGATGATTTTCCCATCATAAATTTCAAACATGCGAAACATCTGCTGATCTCTGCGAACTTCCACACGATTCGTTGCAAAACTTAATACAGGCTTACCTTTTTCAAACACTTCTACTTTCACGTCGTTCATTACCGATCCGATACCTTCTCCTAATGGATTGACATAATCGCGAGTAAACTTAGAAAACGGATCGAGTTCCTCTAACTGTCGCCCCCCCACCAATAAAACGATTCCTAAGAAAAACGCTCCTGTAAATAACAATATTCTTTTTATAATTTTCATATTTAATTTTTAATCAAATGAATATCCACTTGGATAATCTGGTTCGCATTTGTAAACCCAGAAACCGATGCCATCGCATCTTGATAACCGTTTTTCTGGACCAAAATGTCATAGTCAAACGGCGGAACCCAAAAATAATATTTTCCATTTACGTCAACTGTTGTAACCCTGATAGGGTCTGGTCCTTTGAACAACGTTACCGTTGCTCCGGTTGAAGATGCCCCATCTGACGTTGTGACATTGCCCCATAAATTATACGGTGGAGGAGGCGGATTTGGATCGTTTGAAGGAGCCATTAAAATTGGCGGAAGTGTAATTACGCCTTGGATAGGGTTTTGATTTGCGGTGAACGTTGCGGGAATGTAGTCTTCTTTTTCAGCGGTTCCCAATATCGTGTCGAATATAAAAGAGTTACTGTAGTCGTATGCTACTTCCAATAAAATAAACTCGCCATTCGCATCGGTTAATGCTCTCCTTCCGGCAAACTTAATGAGCACACCTGCAATGGGATCAGTTGTGTTTACATCAACGACGCTTCCGACAACAGTTACCGTATCAGGACCAATCCAAAACTCTCCTAAAAAAATAGATGCAAGAATGGCAGGAAATTCGAAAGTAAACGCCGGATAATTGCTCGTTACAGTCATAGCTGAAGAGCCTTGCTCTACATTCAATTGAAAGTTTCCGGAAATTGTTTGAGTTTGCGTACTTGATGAGCCAATTGTCACGGTTGCGACAGGGTCCGGCCCTTCACCAGTGCTCACATCTTTAACCACGCCGGATGCTTGAATACCCCCCCCACCTCCTCCGGTGACACCACCTACACAACCTGCTAGGACTCCTAACACTACCGCAATAAATAGATAAACGATATATTTCACTTACCCGGGCTCCATGTAACATAAAACTCCATCTTGTCAGATGTTGCTTGGAATAAATACGCCGTTCCATTTCCCAATCGCGCTAAAGGTTTATTATTTGCATCGCGTAATTGCAAAAAGGGAACTGCACCTTGACTCACATCTAAAAACGATTTCAAAGAATAGTGTTTTCCCGGATGCAAATCATGTAATACAACCTTCCAAATTTTTGCGGCATCACCGCGAATGTCTCGATACATGGGTTGTGCCGAAGAAATTTCCACTTGAAGTGCACCACCCCATTTGGGAGGAAGTAGTGCATCAAACCCTATATCGTATCCCGCTTTTGCATCTGGATGATATCCGACTTCAACCCATGAAGTTTCCTTGTTTGAAAAGTTAAATTGCAAAATGGCTTTCCAATGTGGTTGAGATGAACGGTTATCACCCCCCCCTTCACGAATAAACTCTGGTGGACGGAATGTAAGTGTTACTCCTTCCGGTACAAGCACTCTTACAAATACCGCTTGCCCGACAGCAAAGTTGCTTGCAGGAAGTAGTGTTCCGCCTTCAGGAAATCCACTGTAAATATCAGGCGTTCCCGGATTAAACATAAAGAACACACCGTCAATCCATCCTTCGTTGATTGCTTGCGGAATACTGCGTTCGAACTCTGTTGTTCTTTGAACAGTTACCAATGAAAAATCTAAAGTGAAGTCAAACGGATTTGTTATTTGATTCCAACCAACCTGACATGCGACGCTCACAGGTTGCCTGCCCGGCTTTTTGCTTAGCACGTTAAAACTCGCGTTATTAAAAGGCATGCGCACGTAATACCCTCTTCCCCACTCGAAAGGTGCGATTTTCGGATACATGTCATATTTCAATAAATCCTGTCTCCATCTTGCAACAAGCGTTTCATTTGCATTAGTGCCCAAAACCTTTGGTATATCAGTTTCATAAGGTCTGCCGGGAATGCCAATCATTTGTACCCCCCCCTTAAGTCCTCCGGGAACCGTCATGCTTCCTTCATCATCCAAAACAAGTTCTAATCCTAAGGTATCTCCCCAAGTGTTTACTACCCATGTACGCAATAACACTGCATCACCGGAATCCACATAATAAAGTTCAATCTCTGCTCTGCGAGGGATGTTCAAACCAAATTGATTCACTAAATACCCAGTAGGCAATTGCGCACTGAAAGCACCGTTTCTTAATGGTGCATCTATGGGATTTTGACCCGGAATCTTTATGCGCACAAATCCACTAATGGCTGGATTACCGCCAACTTTCGCACCGTCGAATCCGACAACAGTTCCAAAAAAGTTTTTTGGAAACGGATTAGCTGCGGTTGCAATCGCTCCTGCAGGAAGGATGGTTCGAGCGATGACTTCTCCTACGGGTAGTTCGACTGTCGCTTTGTAATACTGTGCTGAGCCCCCAAACCCAAAAATATCCGGCAAATTGGGTGTCACAGAACCAAACCCTGCGGTAATGTCCATACGGTCATCTTGACCCGTGAGTGACATTCTTGAAAAAGTAGAGTCCCAGTACAATGGAAAAGAAGTTCCCGACAGCAATTGCTCGTCACCAATGTTGTTGAGGGTCTCAAAATAACTTGCCCAAATGGCAAAAACACCAAAATCATTTCCACCTAACCCGCTGACGATCGGTATAGACTCGATGTGGATTTTTCTTCCAAGGCTAACTGTTGTGTCTAAAATATATTGCCTTCTGTACCACGTGTTAAATAAACCTCCTTCAATAGTTGCATTCGCACCTTTGAAAGAATTCATTGCGTTTTGAGTAATCATTTTTAGTGCGGCAATATCTCCTTTTACGTTGGGATTCATATCAAAAGCAAAATAATATTCATCTAATAACACGCTAAAAAATCCGGGAGGATATTCCGCAAAAAACTTCGCCCATGCAGTTCCGCTCTGCCGATACCTCATTAAATACAGTCCTCCTAACGAATTGCCGGGAGGAAGACTTTGTTGTTTTAAGTTTGGTGCAATAAATGTAGGGCTACCAAGGGGGGGTTGATTATGCCACTGGTATCGGTCGCTATTGTCGTAACTGTTCGATAAAACCAGATCTAAAATATCACCGCTTAATGATTGCCCTAAACCATTAAGTATTGTCGTGCGTTTTAAGCGACAAGTTTCCATAGTCGCCGCACGTGCCATTCCTTCGCTCCATGCGTCGAAATCGAACATCGCAGGACCGATATATGCCAAATAAAGACAATGAACAAAGTTAACAACAGCAGATTCCGGAGCGTTATAAACAGGAAACCAAATCGCAGGACTTCCTGTTCCATCATCTATCAGATATACTCCCCCTGCAACTGCGTCACGGTCAGGGATGATGTTATCCATGTTATATACTTTTACAACCCCCCCCTGATACGGCAACCCAAAAAGGTTTGTTAGATCAGATTCAAGAGCATTGAAAGTGTTTTGAAGAAGTTGCTTGTAATCGTTAGGAAATGGCCCCGGATCATTACCTGTAGTGGGAAACTCTAAAGTAATAGGTCCCCTCGCACGAGTTTTTATCCCTGAATCACGCCATAAAGGTTGAGAACTCGCTTGTTTAACTATGCCAATTCTCGAAACAAGAAATGGAAGGTTGCACGGAGTTAAACCTAATTCAACTCGGCTTCTCCAATAATTATGACAAGCATCGTTCAGCAAGCTATACTGCTCTTGAATCACATCCTTTGCTTTCGCATATATGCTCTCAAAACTTCGATCTTGCGAACTCAATTCAATAACAATCGCTGATTTTGGAGGACGCGCATTTTGAGCGAAACACGCAACAGCAAGCGTAACCAACAAAGCAACGAAAATAAACCTCGATTCCTTCAGCATGACTACTTTCAATTCCTTCTGTCTATAGACGAACAGCAAGATTACCCGTGTTCTTTGTTCTTAACTTAGTTTAACGGCGGAAATTAATCTCTAACTCTAAATCAAATCCTGACGCCTTATATCCACCCGAACCGGAAGAAGCACCCACTAACGATCTATCCCTAAAACGATAAATACCCTTGAGTGCAACACCCGGAATTATGTCGTAAGCATAACCCAAGCCGAAATAGTTCTCAATATCGGCAAGATAACCCGACACGTTGCCTTTCCGAAACTCCACAAAAGCACGTTGCCTTTTTGCAATGTCATAAGTCGTGTTAAAGAAAATGGAGTTATGTTTTTGAGCAAACTGCCCTAGCCCCGGTCCACCCGCCATACTAAATGTGAAATCTAAAAGGCTTTTCAACCTTGGTGTAAACCTATGGTCAACCCCAAATGAGAGAAGTGTCGAGCTGCTTGTTCCTGTTCCGCCGGTTAAAGTAACCAGAGCATGGTCAACTCTCGCACCGATGTGAGTCATATCAGACGGGCTCCAAGTCGTGTTTACTGATGCAATAAACGCTTTACTGTTTGCAACGTTTTCTCCCTCGGAGTCAGTGTAGGTAAGGTAAGGTTCGATGGATAATCGCGAGTTCGGTCTCCACTGCACTTGCATCTGATAAAGTTTCGTTTTTGATGTTGCAGGGTTATAAATATAACCGCTCGAACCACCGCTAAACCCATTGCCGTTATAACCAAAGCCGTCTCCACCAATAAACCCACCGAATCCGGTTAACAAACCGCTGTAAGTATCTGCAAATTGCAAATTCATGGACAATGTGTCGCTTGGCTTCCATTCCGCTCGAAGATTAAAATCATGACCAACACTCGACCCATCACTTCCCGTTATGCTGTTAATTCCAATGCCTCCTAATAACAACAGTTTATCGCTAAAAGTATAAGAAGAGCTCACGCGCCCGCTAATCACACCTGAGGACTTCGACTTTGGGTTGTTTTCATCAAACGATGCATACTTCACAGTTTCATAAGAAGTTGAAAAATCAAAGTTCCATTTATTTTTTTGTGATTTGAAACCTGCTGATAATCTTTGGCGATTATTCTTTTGAGAACTGTAGTTCCCATCAAAGCCCGTCGCGTTGAAATAATATGTTTGTGATTTACTTGGCTGGTAAGTTGTGTCAAAACGAAGTGAACGCGTCTTCCCCGAAACAGTAGAGAATTCCGTGCCGTCAAAAACCGGAGTTTGCACTTTCACATCTGTTGCACTCAAACCAAACTTTAACCCTTTACCTGCATCATAATTGGATCGGAGATTGAGTCCGGTTTCGTTTCTCGCAAATCCTGTAGATTCAATTGAAACAAAACTCGATGGAATATCATGCCATCTTGTTTGAAAGCTTAATTTGCCTAAATCATAATTAAATGTAACCGCTTTTGCCGTTCCTTCTTGAATTCCTGTTGGCGTAAACAATGTGCTCTTCGCCATGCTGAAATTTAAACGCTGACCTTTTGCTATGCCCCAAGTAACGTCATAACCTTCCACCACTCTCTTTCCGTTTCCAAACGTCCCGGGTTCGGGCAACGGCGTGTATGTCACTCGTATTAACGAGGTTGGAGGAACGTATTTGTTAAAATAAAACACTTGTGGGTTGTTGCCATCAAAGTAATAGTCAACACCTTCTGTCTGCAAAATGCCATCCAATGTAACAACAATCGGAAAATCTTTTGAAGGAATTGCGCTCAAGTAATAAGGCATATTTGGAGGTCCGTAACCGTAAAACTCTTCTGTGAGTTGCATTAATGAAGTAGAAGTGCGAGGTCGCTGCTCAACACGCATGTATCCCAAACTTACATCTTTGTGAACTTTATACGAAACCGCCCCCCCTAATATATCCCCTTGGTTCTGGTTCAATGCTAACGTTTCATACGTAACCACAATCGTACTACTCGGAGGGATAGTTTTGTTTAAGAACGTGATTGTTCCTGCGTAACTGTTCACCACGTAGTCTTCACCAAGCTTCTGGTCAATGCCATCAACGCGAACATTAATAGAACCTTCTGCAATCATGCCTGCACCTAAATAATAAGGACCTGCACTGTTATTACCTGCAAACGATAAGGTTCTTGCAGAGGACTTCGTTTGAGAATAAATACCTTTAACTTGTAAGTTGCCTGTTGTGTATTGTACCTGCCCCCCCCTCATCGAACGACTGAACCGCACGAGAGAGGTGTTCCCCGCTAACGAAGCCTGAATATCTCCCAAATCCGCCTTAACACCGTTCCTCTCATAGTTGATGGAAACCCGATGGTCATAGGGCGTTGCAAAAGGATGGTTGTTGATTTGTAAATCAAAATTTAAAACACCAAAAACATTTTTTCCAGAAACGGTTAAATAGCGCTCATCCGAAATTTTCGCTCGCCTTCCACGGCTCCATTGCTCGTAATAGGTTTCTTCATCTCCTTCAATCTGATGCATGTGAAGTCCAAACCGCTGAGTTCCCGAAATAGTGATTTTATTGAACACTTGGTCGTTAAACCAATCAATAACATCTGCATACGCCGGCGACAACGCGCCGACGCAACATAACGTTAGCGTCAATAATCTCTTAAACTGTTTCACTGCGCTCTAATGGAAGTTGCCCTGAGGCTTCTGCCAATTGCGGCAATCCCTTCGACGGTATATTGGCGATTTTCAGCGCCAGAGAGGTCATTTCAGGTTTTTTCTGCTCCACAATTTTGTTGAGCGACTCTCTCTCAGCCTCGAACTTTCTGAAGGCTTCCCATAGACTCTCCGCAGAAATCGAATCAACAGGCAATGGGGCAGGCAGCCCCAGGCTTCCACAAAAACCGTTGATTTTAGGGTCGTACGACACCATTAAAGGCGCAATACCAACGGAAGCGGCAAGGATTCCCGCATGAAGACGCATGGCTACAACAGCGTTCATCCTCTTTAGCCTGCCGATCAGAACAGCCGGGGCTGGGATGTTCCGTATATCAGGACAGCGCCCTCCATGCATCTTCGCTATGGCATCCATTAATTGCGTGTCCATTGTTCTATCCATTTCAATCAAAACGGGTACGTAGTTGTTTCTAAACAATAACTGAATGAACCCGCCAAACGCTTCCGCAATTTTTTTAGATTTCTTCCATGGTCTAATAGCAATACCCACCGATTTCATTTCACCCAATCCGAATTCACCCTCTTGAGTGTCCTCTGAAGGACACAGCCACGCCAAATCAGCAGTTACCTCGGCTGTTCTTTTCACACCTAATGCACGCAATGTCTTATAGCTTTCTTGATCTCGAACTGTTAAAATATCACAAGCACTAAGCGCGCTCTTAGCGCTTCCCCTTCCTAAAAAACCTGATATCGGACCTATGCCTTGTGCGAGCATAAACACTGGTTTGCCCATTCGCTTCCCGAGTTGTACAAGGTTTGTGTAATATCTAAGCGAGAATCCACTCGTAACATCTTGCAATAGTCCGCCGCCTGCAAACACCAACGCAGAACTGCTCTCGAGTTCTCTTTTTATTCCTGACATGTCTCTTCTGGGGATGCTTGCCACGCCTAAGTTTCTATAAGTGCTCTCAGGATTTCCCGACAATGCAGTGACTTCAACAGGTAGTGAACCTAAACCTGCAACGAAGCCCGCCAAAAGCGCATCGTCGCCAAGGTTTCCACATCCGTAATATCCGGCAACTAAGAGTTTTGTTCTTGCGATAGTAACTTCCCCTTTGTTAGTGAACTCCAAACAGCCCACACGATTATTCCAATTATGACTCCTACAAACATTCCCACGAACACTCGAACGACAGTTACCGCAATGGGTGTGTGTAAATGACAGAATGAGTTAACAATACTTGCTTGTCCGATAGTGGCTAATAAAGCAAATAGCGGAACATACCGAAGCTCCTTTTTTAGCCATAGCATCAGCCCTATAACAAGTGCAGGGTGCCCCAGCAAAAACTCTTTAGTACGTGGACGCTCAGGCAGAAATCTATCTAAAAAATCACGAACCTGCAATTCCCAACCCGAAACAGCAGATGGCGCCTCATTTCCTGTTCGCACAACTAACAAAACAAACGCAATTAAAGCCACAAGCAAAATCATCATGTCAATCCATTTGACGTTTTGTTCTGCGGTTCTCCTGATAGAATTCATATGGAAAAGTAAAAAACCACCGACAAAAAGAGGTTGAATAATATGCGCCAGTTTCACACCTTGAAACACATCAGCCTTAACCATAAATCCTTGAGTCGTGAGCAATCCCGCGATATGAATTCCTCCTAATACACTAAATCCGCAAATTAACAAGAAAAACGGCAGCCAAGAATTATAAGAAAGTTCAGGTATTTTCCAAAACACACTCAATATCGCCCACGTTGGAAATGCCAGTGCGGCAATTAGTGCATAAATCTTCCATCCTGTTATTAGCCCCCCCTTAGGCAGATAAATCAATACAGCAATTGCAAGTAATATCAGAAGTACGGAACTGACTTTATGCAGCAGCGTGTTCGGAAACAAAACACCAAGAAACCAAACACTAAATCCTGCAATTCCAATTACAATAAGTGCACGGAAAGCCCAATGAATTTCAGGAGCAGAAATCAAAGCAGGCTTCTTCGCACCGGAACCATGAGAATACAAAGAACTGTTAACCGAAGAAATAAATTCAGAAAAAGCCTTAACTGCATCAGGAGAACTTGCGCTTGTCGGTCGTATCAAGCACACACGTATGTTTCGTTCTCTTACAGCCCGCACATATCTGTCTATCAATGTTCGCTCATCGGTTTGTGTAATTTCAGCAGGCAATACGCTGTGCACTCGCATTACATTTTGTGGGGCAGTTCGCAAATACACAGAATCTCCTGATTGATTTGCAAACTCAACAGAACCATACCAAATTCCGTTTTCATTTAATAACTTTGCTGTTACCTCTGCTTCCCTTCTCCAGCCTAATACTTGATCTAACAGAAAAATAACTCCCTCCGCACCTACGTCATTTATCTCTTTGACGATACTTTCAACCGCATTATGCTGAGAAACGGGGGGGTTAAGAACTCGAACGACTAATGATAAATCTGCATCTAATACCGCCTGACATGTTTTCGCATCAAATCCTGTTCCAAATGTTTTCAAATCGTTTAACGCTAATGGAATCCCAACACGTGCTCCTCTCGGACTAATCAGCCATGCTGTAGGCTTTTCAAATTCACCAAATCGTTCCTTGAAGACATTTGTAATTCTTGCGAATAATGCATCGTCTCGACAAAGATAAGCCAAACTCTGTCCGGGCTCGTGGACTATTCGCCCCCCCAACAATAATGATTCAAATGTATCTTCGGAAACCATAACCGCTGTCATCCCCGCCTTTTTCAATCTTTCAAAAGCTTCTGCTGTGGGAATCCCGGATGCCGCCGCGACAAGACGAATATCCTCCAAAGGAACAGCAAGATGTGCCGCTCTTGAAACACTTTCTGCACGAAATCTTTGCACTAAAACATACAAACTGCTTAAAGTGGAAACAGCCAACAACACAATGAGCCACAAAGGAGGAGTAAATCTTTTGCTCATAAGTAACCTGCCCTCACATTTTTATTCAGTTTCTGTGGTTTTTTTCTGACAAGAATAACAATAAGCATTCCCATTAAAAACCCGCCGGCATGTGCCCAATTTGCCACTCCCGGTTGTACCAAAAATATCTGCATTAAAAACCAAAACGAAAGCAAAAACCAAGCACGAAATTCAACACTCAGAAATATCGGCATAATTAAAACACGAATTCTCGAGGCAGGATATAGAAGTAAATATGCACCCATCACACCTGCGATTGCACCCGATGCGCCTAACATAGGAACGCCGCTACTGGGGTTCACCCAAATTTGTATCATCGCCGCAGATACCCCCCAAAACAAATAGTAAAGCATAAACTTTATTCCACCGAAATAATCTTCAACCCTAGGAGCAAACACCGCTAAAAAAATCAAATTGAAAATAATATGCGGAAGGTTCGCATGTAAAAACGCACTTGTAAGCAAAGTTACCAAAGGAAATTTATCACCCCCCTCCAATGCACTAATAACGTCTCTTGGTCTTGCGGCTAAATCAGAAAAAACTATCCTCGGACCAAATATCTGCCATTCCCTATCCCAAAGGTATATCACCACCAGTAGGAAAAATAAAGTATACGTAACGAACGCATACCCCTTTGTTCGTCCGGTGTCTTGTATGGGAACCATAGCCTACTAATGAAAAGCATAGCAGAAAAACGAGGTCTACTTGCTGAATTGGCTATGGCTTAAGCATAAAGCGCGCTTAATGACTGCTTTCTACGACAGCAATCGGATAAAGGCGCGGCTTTGATAAGTTGCTATCCGGGGTGATTGATAAAACTTTCAAAGCAAACTGTACCATTTTTTCATCATAAACAAAATCTCCATGCCAACTGCATAAAGAGCAATAATAACTGGAACGAACATTTAATGCCCAGCATAATGGACATACCTTTAAATGATTCAACAAATTGCCAAAATGGTTTCCATTTTTATTCTCACCGATAAACTCACTCACGTATAATGATATCGGCAGAATTTGAAAATTCATTAATATTTTTCAAAAAATCCAGCGAGAATGCGGTCTATTTTTCTTGTTTGAGAAATGACTCTAAGACTCTTCCCACAATACCTAAAGAATCAGGTGAGCATTTATCTGGTGTGTCTTCCAACGTATGCCAATACGGATAATCAAAATCAATTATATCAATTGTCGGTAAACCTGCTTCATTTAACGGTATATGATCATCCATAATCGGCATTTGCACTTCGTTAGGAAAATATTTCTCATATCCCATTGATTTTGCGTGTTTCCAGATTCGTTCGACGAGTTCGCGAGCATAATAAAGACTGTTAGGTTCTTTTGGAATTCTAAGATTCTTGTCGCCGACCATATCCAGCAATATGCCGTATTCATAATCGCCTTTCTTCATGTTTTTGGCAAAATGTGCCGCACCCAAAAACATCTCATCCAGCCCAGGGCCCAAGTCTTCACCATCAGTAAAAAGAAACACGATATTAACACCAGGGGGAGTTTGCTTAAAAACTCGCATGAGTTCCAGCAAAACTGCAACTCCGCTTGCTCCGTCGTTTGCACCTATAATGGGTTTCCGTCTGTTATTAGGATTAGGATCTTGATCTGCAAATGGTCTTGTGTCCCAATGAGCAAGCAATAAAACCGTTTTCTTTTTCCCGAAATCCATTTTTGCAATCACATTGCTCATCTTTAAAACTTTTCCGGTTTGACTCCAGCGATGTTCAAACTCTTGCTTCACAACATCGCTAGTGTATTTCTTGCATTCTGTAATTAACCATTCGAGCATCTTCGAATGACCTTCCGAACCCGGATAACGCGGACCGATATCACATTGCGCTTTTAACAATGCAAAAGCCCTTTCCCCTGAAAAAAGGTAATCATTCTTTACTTCCTGAATGGGAGGAGTTTGTTCTTTATCTTGAGCTATATGTAACTGCGCCGCGTGACACCCTAAAGCTGTCACCCAAATTATTGCGAAACAAAATATCGCGGTTGTCTTACAGTATTCGTTTTCCCCGCTAATGCGGTCTCTAATTTCACACTTGTATTGCTCGAAATTTTTGCTCTGTCCCATATCCTAAAATATCCTAATGCACCGCGAGCCAAAGACTCCGGCATCGCTACAGTATAGACGCGCGAAGTCTCTAAGGCACTGTCGTTTATTTTTATCTCCATTACTCTTGAGCCTGAAGCACCTTTCGGGTTAAACCTAACTGTCATTCCGCTAATTTGCAAAAACGCACTGCTTGAATCAGGATAACTCGAAACTGACCTCTCAATAGCTTCTTTAATCTCTGAACCGCTAAGTTTAACTACAACGATTTCGTCTGTTGGGTACTGCATATACGCTGATAAATCCCCGCCCGGGTCAGTACCTTTCAATAATCCCGCAGCAAGAAACGCCACGTCTGATCGAGCCACATCACGGATGACGTCTGCAGCGGCTTGTGCTCGGGCGTTTGGACCTGCACCAGGGTCATTTGACATCTGTGCTTGGGCAGACACAAATGTACTAAAAAGCAACAGCAATAACATTCTCATTGCAACATTTTAGACAGGATTTTTGCCAAACCGTTTCTACAAGTTAGAACTCTTAACAGACATTAACCCAACTTTAACAATTCAAAGCACCAGTTTAAGTTTAAAAACGCTGAAACAGGCTTACTCCAGTGGAGCAAACAGATCTATCAGATTTCCATCAGGATCTACAACTTGAGCATAGCGCTGACCCCAAAAAGCATCCCAAGGCTCAAGACTCACCTTAAACCCTTCTGCTCTAATCTTCTCTACTGTCACATCGACATCAGCCGGAGAACTACACAAGAACGCCAACCCCATACGATGGCCTACGGGCTCTTCCCATTTCATGATTTTCTGAACAAGTTCGAGTTTATCAAACATCAAGCGTAAACCATTTTCTAACACAACCTCCACATGATCCTCATCTACTTCAGGTATATCAACACCGATTAATCTGTAAAATCGTCGAGACTCATCGAGGTTTTTCACTACTATCCCAATTGCATCAAGCTTTGGCATTTTGCAAAGCATTGCATAATTTTTCAATAATTGATTGAAACTATTAGGATTACCGGTTAATTCAACATAAACTAAGGAAAACATCAACTATACAATCTGTGGGAGAGGTTTCCATGTTGAGAAAATCTATTCATTTGCTCCTTTTTTCACTTTCTTCTAACGTTGCTCTGGCATGGCCAACAAGCCTTAACGTCATCCCAATTGCGGATGTCATCAAGCATAAAGAAGTGCAGATGGGCTATTCCGCAATAGGAAGCTTAAACAGTGACGACAAAAGCACAGGACACACTTCCATGCTGCTGTTTGGCTTCGAAGACCGTTTCGAAATCGGTGTAGATACCGATATGAACGGTTATCGGAGCATGAATTTCAAAGTCTTGTTGTTAGAAGAGCAAACAGAAAGCAAATACATGCTTAGTGCCGGAGTACAAGAATGGAGCGAGGGATATGCTGAGCCGTATGTTGTTGGCGCACTCGAATTAACAAAAGCAAGAGTTCATGCTGGTTGGATGAAAAACGATGCGCACAGGTTGATTGTGGGTTTAGAAGTTCCCATCAATAAAGACTGGTACTTGCTCGCAGATTTCATTTCAGGCAGAGAAGGTGCATCTTGGATAGGAGTGTACGGCCCATTATTAGGTGTCTCCGGTTTTGATATCACAATAGGAATAGGCAGACCGCATGATTTTCAAGGCAGTTGGCAATGGATGATAGCCACATCGTTTAGCCCCCGACTCTAAACAATCAAAGCAACACGCGAAAAAACCGAATAGCATGTTTCTGCAACTCGGTTTTTTCATAGGAATTTCATATTCACTCTCGAACTTATAAAATGTAAGGAGTGGGTCATGAAAATTACTAACGAAAATCTCGCGTTATTAAGTTCTAAATACGACGGCTATTTAGAAGGTGAACTTGTCGATGAGTTCGTAAAAGACTATGAAATTAACTTCGCTGCCGGACATTGGTGCGCAGGTGAATTTTTTGACAGATTTTGCCCCATCGGCTACAACAGCAACAACCCAACTTTTATTGATTCAACTCCTGCACAAATTGAACGAGTTGCCAGAGCAGGCATCAAAGGCATCGAGTTCCATGAAAGACTTTTCATCAACGACGACTACACAAAAAACCCGACTGCAATTCAAGAAGCAAAACAATCACTTTCCGCAAATAAAGTCATTGCCACAAACATGAACATGAACACATGGACCGACCCCAAATGGAAATTCGGAGGAATTACTCATCCCGATTCAGGCATTAGAAAAGACTGTTTAAATCTTTGTTTACAAGGAATCGAAATTGCTAAAGAACTCGACTGCGTGAGCGCAAACATCTGGCCAGGGAGTGATGGCTGGGATTACCACTTCGAAGTAGACTATGGAAAACGATTAACTTGGTACATAGACGGATGCACCGAAATAGCAAAAAAAGCAAATGAGCTCGGTTTAAAATTCGGCACCGAACCCAAGCAAAAAGAGCCTCGTGAAGGCAACATGATCGTAAACACCGTTGCAAAAGCCGCACTTGTTGCTCAAGAAGTAAATAAAAATCTTGGGAAAACCGTTATGGGTGTGGTCATTGATTACGGCCACGAGCAGATGGTCGGCAACACACCGGCTGACTCTCTCTACATGTTAAAAACCGTGGGTGTCCCGATAGCGAACTTTCACATTAATGGGGCTAAGTTTAATTCAAATGATGAAGACAGAATCGCAGGAACAGACGACATCTGGCGGCTTGTAGAGTTCTGCTACGCTGCGCTTGACACCGGCTACACCGGATGGTTTGGTGAAGATCAATTCACATACCGTACAGAGCAAGTTCTGTCTATGCGATTAAGCATGGAGTTTTTCGTTAACTGCATGAAAAAAGCACTGAAAATTTATGCCAAGAAAAATGAATTAGACACAGCTCAATCAACTGGCGACGCATCAAACACAATCGAAGTTGTTAAGAAAATAATTTACAACGGATAAACAAAAAATTAAGGGCTGCCTCTTTCGAGACAAGCCCTTAATTATTGTTCTGCTAAGTTAGATTAGCCGGAGACCTTCGCTGTGAGAACGTCGTTCTCTGTCTGCCAACCTGCAGGTACGAACCCGGAGCGTACGAAGTACATGCTCGGAGTTACGTCACCGTTACTCGGGTTGACGAAGTCTGAAGGTGTTAAACCAGCGTCAGAAACCTTAGCGGAGTCGGACATGACTGTTGTTCCAACAGTACCGGTCTTAAGCGTGCTGTAAGAACTGCCGCCGACTTTTCGCTGAATGCGAATCTGGTATGTAACACCACCGAGAGTGGAGCGACCTGTCCAGTTCACTTCAACCTCAGTCACTGATGACATGATACTAGAAGTGCCTGTACCAGCGAACCAGATTTCAAATCCAGACAATGATGCTGCGCGTGCTCTTCGAACAACGAGGTTATCGCTGTCAGCACTGCAAAGGCTTGCAGCGTTACCGGAAATGTGGATTCCTCGAATAACTTGGAAGGTTGTCGGGCAGACCACGACTTCGTTTGCACCACCTGTTGTTTTAAGTGAGGCATAGAAGTTTGCGGGAGGATTGCCGCCAAACCAGAAGGTATTCCATCCGGGATATCCGGGATAGTCCTTGATGTTGAAGTAGTTTTCACTGAAGCCGGACGTACCTGGGTCATACAGCAAGAAGCCAGCCCGGTCACCAGCAACGTTAGTCATGCCGCTTGGAGTGATGGTGTAATGGATGGTGTCCATACTGGTCAATGAAAGACCAACAAGTTCGATCTCCCATCCACCTGCACCCGGTATTGCAACCGGACCTGAGTCGTAAAGCAAGGTTCCGGGGGCAAGAAAGCCGTTGGTGGACGTTGCGTTGGCATTATAAAGCCGAATGGTAACCTCTTCGTCACCTTGTGGGGCTGCCAAGTCAGCGTAGATACCTACTGACACAGCCTCGACTGTTCGATTCGTGCCTTCCAATGACATTAAGTCACCATTTTCAGTACCTGTGGCAAAGAAGAACCCAGTGCTATTCAAGCGGTTGTCGTACACTCTTTCAGGTTGTCCGGCTGTCCAAACAGACATACAGAAGTTCGCAACCGGTGAACCATTAAAGAAGTAACCTGTCCAACCACCCATACCTGGGTCATTTTCAACAAAGTAGTCGGCGCTTGAACCGATTTCAGGCGGGTTAGCGATTAGCATGCCTGAGTTAGGTCCGTTTTGAACTTCTACCGTTACGATTACCTGACCCGAAGTGGCAACAGGTGATACAGGAGCAGCAGACACTGCGCCGATGTCAGGGTGACAAGGGATCGGGCCACTTGCAAATAATGCAGGCCCATCAGGAATCCCATCAACGTTAGCATCGTCATACAAACGAATAATCACCTTCACGTTAGGGTTCGTTGATCCGATAGGATCGTCAAAGTTAAGAATTGGTACGGTGATAAGCGTAACGCTTGTGCCACCTACCAATGTAAGGTCATCTCCATGCTCATTCGGGCTTGCATAATAGAAGCCGGATTGAGTCAGAGTTCCCATATTTCGAAAAACATTGGTCGCTGAGAACGCCATCGTACCGATGAGCGCGAGACCAATTGCCATGGCTTGTTTTCTCATACTTTCCTCCATATAGAAGTAATGTGAATGTCAATCGCTCAGCGCGTAGATTTGGTCGTCAAAATGACCGAAAAACGGCTTAATTTAAAACCTAACACACACGCAAAGGACTGCAGTCCCTATTATACTGTATCTTTTAAAAAAACGCACATTTTTAACAAAAAAAATCGAAGAACTGGCAAACTTAAGAGGGATATTTTTCTGCCCATTAAGAAGCCCGCACAGTCCTCTGTTCAATGCGCTTCTCAAAAGCGCCCTTCAACACCATATCCACATAAACTCCTGGTGTATGCACGCAATCTGGGTCAATACTGCCTACCTCAACAATCTCCTCAACCTCGCATATCGTTACCTTACCGGCAGTTGCCATCATCGGGTTAAAGTTCCTCGCAGTTTTCCTATAAACAACGTTTCCTAAAACGTCCGCCCGATACCCCTTCACCAAAGAAATATCTGCCACCAAAGCAGTCTCTAAAACATAGTGTTTCCCGTTAAACTCTCTCGTTTCTTTTCCTTCCGCTACCTTCGTCCCAAATCCTGTCGGAGTATAGAACGCAGGTATGCCCGCACCACCCGCTCGGATCCTTTCCGCTAAAGTGCCTTGAGGTACTAGTTCAACCTCCAACTCACCTGATAAAAACTGCTGTTCAAATATCGCATTCTCACCTACGTAACTGGAAATCATCCTTTTAATCTGCCTTGTTTGAAGCAGAATCCCCAACCCAAAATCGTCCACACCTGCGTTGTTACTGATAACTGTTAAATCTTTTACTCCCAATTCCCTAACAGCCTTAATAAGGTTTTCAGGTATCCCGCATAACCCAAACCCCCCTGCCATCAAGGTCATTCCATCGCGTAAGCCCGCCTTTTCAAGAGCTACAATCGCACTTTCAACTACTTTGTCCACGAAATCAGTTATACCCACACATACCCAATGCCCAAAATAAAGAAGGGGATGGTTTTCACCATCCCCCACGTTACTTGCGCGAAGTCTCACCAATTACGAGAGCGCTTCGCCACTCTCCTTTTTCCAATCCGGTAAACCGGGCACTACCCATTATACAACAACTTGTGGAAAACGAGGGGGAAATTGGCAGGTATTTTTAATAGGTTCACAATAACTATCTGCCCAAGCCCTGCTTTTCAACCTAAAAAAAACCAAAAATGTAATTAGCCATGTTCGGTTTGTTCATGTACACCTTCGGAGCATTTTTCCTCGCTTTAGTGATAGTGGGATTGTCAAGGCTTTTTATCAAAATCGGCTCTATAGGCGACAAACCCATGGCATCGCGCTTGCTTATCGCCGGATTCGCTTGTTTCTCTTTCCCCTATCTTTGGGTGGAGTTCAATACCATTCGCTACGGTGAAGGGTTTTCCGAATACGTAGAATCTCTCGAAGAAGATGGACTTATCCGGGGTGAATTGCT
>CAZSPF010000007.1:60058-60299 GCA_964608695.1 uncultured Fimbriimonadales bacterium
AAAAGCCGAATCCTGCTTGTTTCGGAAACAGTGCACGATTGGGGCGGAACTTCAAGAAATCTGTACGCCATAAAATTTGAAAAACACGATGATGAAGAATGGCATCCCGTAGAAATCAACAAAGTCAACACAGAAGACGGAGACTCTGCTGGTTTCACGATCCCTCCTTACTGGTAATCACACGGTATAATCTTATTGTGAACGATTTCCGTTTTCTCGAAGCGCTGTCCGATGCTGAAAA
>CAZSPF010000007.1:60328-60577 GCA_964608695.1 uncultured Fimbriimonadales bacterium
ATTAGGCAACATCTTTGACGAAGTTGCGCTTCAGAAAGAATTAAACGATTTAGAAAAACAAGCTGAATTCCCAGAATTTTGGAACGACCAAAAAAAATCACGCGATGTTATGCGTCGTATTTCTACGATTAAATCGCATATTGAACCCTTAAAAAAACTTCAGAACTATTTATCAGACATAAAAGATTTTACTGAACTCATCAATTCAGAGCCCGGCGAGCAAACACAAAAAGAGCTCGAGAACATAAC
>CAZSPF010000008.1:0-25601 GCA_964608695.1 uncultured Fimbriimonadales bacterium
AAAAAAACTTACTCACACCCTTATAGGACACGAAAACCCCCAATCGTCAACCATCTTCTAAAAAAATTCTGAAAAGCTAAATTTCCACCTAAAACAGCCTTTAACCAGCCGCCTTACAACCGCTCCAAAATCACCTCTCGTGCCCAAGCAGGAGTCCCGACCTCAAGCCGAGATGAGCCCAACGATTCACGAGAAACAATCCCCCCCGATCGCAGTAACTGCGAATTGCTTTCGATGACCCGCACCGATACAGCATCCGTCTCCGAAAACACACTCAACACAATCATTGCGGAATTTGCAATCGCCACATCATCGTATTCCGGGCTTGCAGGCTGCCCGCTCATTGTCACTCGCACCGAACGATTACGCCAATTTATCTCAACATGCGAAGCCCGGTAACGCGAATCGGTCAACCACGAATTAATCAGTTTCAACAGTTCCGATTCCTCGTTTGTCATGCTCACCACACTCTCCTGTTTTTGTTGTACAGAACTGTTTTCTGAAATCGGATTCACCGGCGGAGTCGCTTCGGAGTCGTTTTGCGTTGAATTGTTAATTTCAATGGGACGCGCGAACACCGCAACACCTGCACTCTCGCTGTTTTTTGCCCGTTGTGTTCCCAAATAATACGCAATTCCTGATAACGCAACCACCAAAACTACCGTAAGAGAAACAAAAATCAACGGAAATTTAGATTCCGCTTTCACTTCCAAACCCGAAGTGCTCTCTGTCACCTGTTTCGCTTTTAACCTTTTTTTCGTCTGCACGATTTTTTGTTGAAGCGATGTGTTTTCCGGAGACAAATCCTGCGCAATCTCATACCATTGAAGTGCTTGCTGCTGGTCGTCCTTATCGTTGTAAATGTCACCTAACAAAACATGCGCCGTAATGTTGTTGGGAAATTTCCTTAAAATGCTAACGCAAACTTTTTCCGCATCATCATAATCCCCTCGCAATCGAAACAAGTTTGCTCGTGTAATTTCCGGGTAAACTTCTGCATCACTTATCTCCGCGCCTTCATTCGAAGATACCGGTGCACCGCACTCTTTGCAATACAGCGCATCAGGTGTTATTTCCGAAAAACATTTTTCGCAAAGGTTCATCTAAGTTTATTTTACGCCCGTGCTTCCGAATCCGCCCTCACCGCGAACAGAGATTTCCAAACTTTGCACCCGTGTCCATTCCGCTTTCGTCACCGGCGCAATCACCAGCTGTGCAATTCGATCACCTCTCTGAATTGTGATAGGCTCTTTCCCGAGGTTAATCAGGATAACCCTCACCTCCCCCCGATAATCCGAGTCTATCGTCCCCGGCGCATTCGGGATGGACAATCCTTGCTTCAGAGCCATTCCTGAGCGTGGACGCACCTGTCCTTCGAACCCATGCGGAATGGCGATTCTGATACCTGTCCCAATGGAAGCTCGCTCCATGGGTTGGATTACGTGGTCTTCCGACGACTTTAAATCCATTCCTGCTGAATGCTCGGTGGCATATTCCGGTATTAATGCGGGGTCATCCGCTTGTATTTCTATACGAACTTCGCTCTGCACTTCTCATGTATACCTTGCAAAGGCTGGTAGAATTATGCTCATTCCCAACGAGGAGCAGGAAGCATGAAAGGAGGAAATTCATGAGAAAATTGTTTTTAGGATTTTTGTTGATAACCGGTGGTTCCGCGGTTGCTGATGACCGGTTGTCCATCGGTGTGGATGTGGGTTACTTTTTCCCGACAAACTCTACCGTGAAAGACACGTTTGGAAACTCGTGGTTTAGATTTGGAATCACTCCGCTTAGTTTTCAACGTGATGAATCTTGGAAATTTACCACCGACATTGCGTACATGGAAAGCAGAAGAATAACAGGACGTGCACGGTTATTCCCCATCACATTCGGTGTAACAAGAGGATTTAATTCCGATTCGGAAGTTCGACCTTATGTTGCACTTCGCGCCGGCCCATATTTCGGAAGCGCTTTCTCGCCACTCATTGGTGTGGACAAAAACAATCATATCGGTTTAGATATCAATGCAGCACTTGGCGTAACTTTCAATGACAGGTTTTATGTCGAAATACGTTATGACTGGCTTAGCAAAATGGCTGGCTTAGATTTCAACGGTTGGTTTTTCTCAGCGGGGGTAAGGCTATTCGATATAAAAATGTAATTTATGCCGCGTGAACTGTACGAAACAGAGCTGCCCGCGGAGCGGGCGGTACTCGTTTATATTAATTCGAATCCTGAAGACGATTACTACGTAGAACTCGAACTCGAATCGCTATGTGCGGCATCGGGAATTATTCAAGTGGGCTCGATTCGACAAAGAATCGAAAAGCCCAACCCTTCCACGGTCATCGGTAAAGGAAAAATTGAAGAACTGCTGTCTGCTTTACACGACACACAAGCAGATTGTGCAATTTTTGATTGCGAACTGAACTCCGTACAGCAACGAAACCTTATTGATGCATTACGCATGAAAGTTATAGATCGCACACAGCTCATTCTCGATATTTTTGCTCAACGTGCACATACAAAAGAAGGAATGCTTCAAGTTGAACTCGCACAATTGCTGTACATGATGCCGAAAATCACCTCTGTTTATACTCGATTCGAGCAGCAAAGGGGGGGTATAGGTTTAAGAGGTCCGGGTGAAACGAAACTGGAAGTTGACAGACGACACATTAACCAGCGCATCGCAAACCTGAAACGTGAGCTTGAAGAGGTGCGACGGCATAGAGGTTTGCAAAGACAAGGCAGAAGGCGTATGCCTTTCCCATGTGCAAGCTTGGTGGGATACACAAGTGCAGGTAAAAGCACATTGATGAACACTTTAACCGGAAGCAAAGTTTTCTCCGATCCGATGCTTTTTGCTACGCTTGATCCCACCACGCGACGTGCCGAACTTCAAAGTGGAGTAAGCGTGTTTCTAACCGACACGGTTGGATTCGTGCGAAAACTGCCTACAAATTTAATTGCAGCGTTTCGTGCAACTTTGGAAGAAGTCAATGAAGCAGATATTTTGATTCATGTGATTGACATCAGTTCGCCAATTTGGGATGTTCAACGTGATGCAGTAATGGATACATTAACGGACATCGGCGCAACAGGGAAACCAATGCTCACAGCATTTAATAAAATTGACAGAGTAAAAGACAGAAACTGGGTGGATGCACTGGTTGAATCTACACCAAACTCAGTTGCAGTTTCCGCAACGCATAATATAGGAATAAATGAATTAAAACAGTTGTTGATTAAAATGGTTCACAGCCTTTATGAAAGCGTAGATATTATCATCCCATATTCAAAGAGTGCATTGGTGGAAGATTTTTACAAGTACGGCAGAGTTTTAAAAATTGAACACGAAGAGGATGGCATTCACGTTTTAGCGGAAATAGCCGCAGAAAAAGCAGACAGCATTAGAAAAAACATAGCAGAAACACGCTGAAATGTCACAGCAGAAAATAAGCGATTGGCTTAAAAACGCTACAGAAAAATTGCGAGAGATGGGAACAAATAACCCACGCAATGAAAGTTTAATGATTCTATCGAAATCGGTAGGGATTGAAAAAGAGAAACTTATTGCTTATCAAAACGAATTGATTCAAACACAAAATGCAGATGATTTGCTGGAAAGACGGTTACGTGGAGAGCCGATGGCATACATTATTGGTGAAAAAGATTTTTATAAAAAATCTTTTTTTGTTAATGAACACGTATTAATTCCGAGACCTGAAACAGAGTTTATTGTTGAACTTGCCATTCCTTACTTAAGCAATTGTAAAACGGCTCTTGATGTAGGGACGGGGAGCGGAGTTATTGCCATCAGTTTGTCATTAGAAAACAAAAATGTTCATTGGATAGCGAGTGATGTCTCTTTGTCTGCATTACAAGTTGCAAAAAGAAATGTCTTAAAGCACGATGCGAATGTTCATTTGATATGCTGCGACATGTTATCAGGTTTCAAGGGGAATGGTTTCGATTTAATTGTTTCAAACCCCCCATATATTGCACAAGACGACCAATTTATTGAAATCGGTGTAAAGTCATGGGAGCCTGCAACAGCATTATTCGCAGATGATGGCATGAAGTACATTAAACAATTAGTTAAGGAAGCAAAAGAAGTTTTAAAACAGAACGGCGTTTTAATTTTCGAGTTCGGCTTTAATCAAAGCCTTAAAGTAGAACAATTATTACATGATGACTGGGAGTATGAACTTATTCGAGACCTCTCTAACATAGATCGTATTGCCATTGCGAAAAAGAAATAAAGTTACTTTTCCCTTCCGAAATTTCCTTTTTTATTGCCGATGAATGTACAGTTTTCCAAAGGTATATCTGCATTTTTGTAGAAAAACACACCGTAAGATTGAGAATTCTCAAAGGTGCACCTCGTAATCCTTGCTTTTGCGTTTTCCGATATATTTAGCATTCCCTCTATCTCTCCGCCGGATGAAAAGATACAGTATTGCAAAATGGTTGCGGAGGTTGTCTCTCCTAAATACACACCATCCCAAGATTTATCCAAAGACTCGAACACGATCGGCCGCGCACTGCTACCCAACGCAATTAAATCTGCTTTTCCGTTCCAGCCAATTGTTAGTGCCCCCCCTGATGCAAACTTTATCCTCACACCTGCTTCCAAAGTTAATCGTGTAGTCCCCCCCGGGTTTTCAACTTGTAAATCAACAGGAATCACATAAGGGTAATTTGTGCATGACCAAGTGGAAGGCTTCGTGAGCATAGGAATTCCTGTTTCCCCCACGACAATTGCATCCAGTCCATTGTTTGCAAAAACGTTGTCATTTCCGATTGCTGAAGCAGAATTTGCAGAAACGGAGATTGCCGCTGATTTCATGCCCGTAATTTTGTTTCTTTGGAAAATCACTAGAGCATCAGTATTTATCTCTACTCCAATATACGCACCTTTTGCAAACGTACTGTTTCTAATTCTCGCGCTCGATTCATCTCCAACGCGTAATCCTGCTAATTCGTCACGCTCACCTCGTTTTGTATCACCGGCAAATTCCATCAACACACCATCGAAACTTATACGACTGTTCTCTCCATACGATTCAATGCCATACCAAAAAGATTTTCCGTCATGCGATGTAAACACAATGGGATACCTTATCGGGTCATCGGTTATTGCTTCCAATACTCCATGAGTTCTCGTGCCAACATAAATTCCTCCGCGTTCTTTGAATTCCACACGAACCCCACCCACTATGCGTAAAACTGCGCCATTTTCAATTTTCACAATCCCTTCCACGATATATGGACTTTTGTCTCTGCCCCATGTTGTGTTCTCTCGAATAATCGTTTCGGGAATAATTGTTTGTGCATGTGAAGCGGAAAACATCATCAATAAAATGAAAAAAACTATTGTTTTATATTGAGCCATACTTTTTTAAGACGAGCAAGGAATGAAGGAGTTGCATCAAGAAGTGTTTACTGCTGAGTTTAGGGTATGTTTCGGTTGAAATGAACAAAAGCCTTATTGGATTGTGCGCAGGTTTTCTGCTGTTGAGTTTAGCAGGATGTAACGGAAGTAAAGATTCCGAAGTTACCGACAAGCATCAGCCTACTGGTGACGGATTTTTACTCCGCCTCAAAGCAGGTACCGGTACAGAGCCTCCATACAACATGACTATTAAAGCAGAAATGGATTTATCCAGTTTAGAGGCTGCCGAAGGCACAGGTTTGACGCCTGAAATAGGAACATACACTTTTAAGATCCCCTATTTTTTAAGAAATATTAAATCAGGGGGGGGTATTCATGAGTGGGAAGTGTCTTATGGAAACATAGAGTTCGAAACCGATGTTCCCACATTACCTGCACCGGATGACATGGAAATTAAAAGAACTTTCCCTTTGATTAAAACTGATGAGCAGAATGTTGTGCTCTCTTCTGAAAACTTTGAGATTCTTAGCTTCCTGCCCGGTGCACGACTGCCCGGAATAGCTTACGTTGTGTTTCCAAAAGGAAGAGTAAAAAAGGGCGAATCATGGGAAGGGGAAATTAACGACGGAATAAAAACTTTAAAATACCGCTATACTTTAGTCGGTGAAGAAAAAATAAATGAAATTGACACTCTTCTCATAGAATCTGAAATTATAGAAAGCGACAACGTAAAAAATACTAAGCCATCAAAAATCTGGATATCAAAAGAAACTGGTTGGCTCATAAAATGTGAAGACGAGAGACAGATTCAAGATTTTATTCCGATCAAATACAATGTCACTATCCAATTGGGAAGCGGGTCGTAGCGTTAAAGAGTCTCTTTTTTTAGAAGGGATTCTATCTGTTGTTTTGTAATGCTGCCCTCTCTTATAATTCTATATGGACTGACAGATAAATCAATTACAGTAGATGCTTTACCGATTTTGCACACACCTTTATCTAAGACATAGTCTACACTCATCCCCAATTGCTCAACCGCTTGTTCTGCAGTAACTGAGGGGGGGTTGCCAGAGATGTTCGCACTTGTCGCCGCTAAAGGGTTCGGGTATTGCTCTAATAATTTCAAGAGAGTCTGTTCATCCGGGATTCTTATGCCGATTGTTTGCTTTCCTTGTGTTAATACATCAGAAATAATGGGTTTCTTTTTTAAAATGATGGTTATTGGCCCTGGAGAGAAATGATTAAACAAAGTTTGTGCATCTTCGTTCCATTCTCGTGTTAAATATTTTGCTTTTTCGCTTGAAGACACAAATATTGCGATTGGGCTGTCTGGCTTTCTTTTTTTGGCGGTTATAAGTTTTAAGATGGCTTCTTCATTCGTTGCGTCACAAATTAAACCGTACACGGTTTCGGTAGGCATGACGATAAGTTTCCCTCCCATAAGCAGAGAGATAACTTTATTAATAACTTCATCGTGCGATACAAATTCGTTTAACCGAACCCATTTCATAATCCAACTGCCTTTCGCATTATTTCTCTTGGGGCATGTTTACCCGTCCACCATTCTAACGATAGTGCTCCTTGCTCTGCGAGCATTTCTCTCCCATCAATTGCGCTTAATCCTTGGCTTTTTGCCTTCTGTAAAAACAATGTATCTGACTCACGATACACTAAGTCATACACTATTGTATTGGGATGTATGCCATCCCACATTAATTCGGGAATCTCATCCTCATTTAAACCCAATGATGTAGCATTTACAACAAGAGTGCAGCCGAACGGGTTTGGTTTCTGTAAAACTTCAATTTGACCATATTCATTTAATCTTTGTCTTATCTGCTCTGCTTTTTCAATGGTGCGATTATAAATTTTGACTTGCCAATGTTTTTTTAACAATGCATAACACACAGCAACCGAAGCCCCCCCTGCTCCTAATACTATCGCAGAATCTGGTTTTAGATGAGATATCGGTTTGTAAAAGCCTTCTATATCCGTGTTTTTTGCATGAATTTTGTCATCAAACAAAAGGCAGTTAGCAGCACCTAATACTTCAACATCCTCGTGTTTTATTTCAGAAATACCTGCAGCAAGAGACTTATGCGGCAGTGTCACGTTTGCTCCTGAGAAACCGCATCGAATTAAACGTTGTACGCACTCATGAAACTCATCTGAAGATACACGTATGGCTTCGTATCTTCCGTTGATTCTCAAATGCTCTAACGCCTTGTTGTGCATCAAAGGTGAAAGTGAATGCGAAACCGGGTCACCCAAAACACAAAACCGAAATTCTAAATCAGGTTCTTTAACTATGTCACGCCACGACATTTTGCTCTTCTTTGTTTTTTGGCTGACGGAATGTCCAAAACTTATGACCGCTAAAGTTCCAAAACATCGCGACAAACGTTGCCGCAGCAAGCGCCATGAGATAATTCATTGTGTCTCCATGAGGTTTATGTATTTGGCTGGCAACAATTGTGTTAATCAACAAACCGATGACGTTGACAACATAAAACTTCACAAGTTGTGTATTTCGCTTTTCTTTGCCCTTAATTCGGAACGTCCATCTTCGATTCCAAAAGAAGCCATTCAATGTTGCAATAGCAAAAGAAACTGCTTTGAAAATTGTAAACGCTCCGTCGAAATCCGGATGAGCGGCAAGTGCAGGCAGCATTTGCGCTACCCAATCACGCAATGGAATTGCCAGCGATTCATGAAAACCTTTGTATAAAATCGCATGTACACCCCAGTCTATAGCGGTGCTCATAACTCCAACAATACAAAACTTTGCGAATTGTCTTAGATGTGTGTTTTGTTTCCAATTATTCACTTTGCCCACTCTATCCATGATGAAAGATGTCCCCATCCTTGTTGAGACATTGCATAAATGCTCACAAGCATAAACAACAAAACTGTTCCATACATCCACGGGTCCCTGATAAGTGCAACATCCGGGCTTCCGCTTTCTTTGTCTCTGTATGTAATTGCAAGGTATCTAAACACCCCAAAAAGAGGGAATGGTATGGTGAAAACAAGCAAGGGGTGTTGGCTTGCTGTGTTCGATTGAATCGCATATAGACTATACGCAATCACAGAGCATGCGGCAGTTATGGCTATGAGTTGATCAAGAAGAAGCATGGTGTACCCGCTTAAAGCACTTCTTGATTCTGCGGCAAACTCCAATTCGTGTCTTCGTTTTGCAAAACCTAAAAACAACGCCAGCAGCAATGTACAAAGCAGAAGCCACTTGCTGATTGTTATCTCCAAGACAATTGCACCTGCTACCGCACGAATAAGAAATCCTAACGCAATTAAGAATACATCCAGAATTGCAACACCGCGCGCAACCACTGCATAAAAAAACTGATTGACAATGTAAGCCGCTAAAGCAACAACAGCGTTAATATGTGTGAAGAGTGCAATCACTAGCCCTATACCCAACAATACGATTGCAAAAATCGTGGCGTGAGATACGTTAATTTTTCCTGATGCAATAGGACGCAATTTTTTCTTGGGGTGAAGTTTGTCTGTTTCTCTGTCTAAAATGTCATTAAGAATATAACCTGCGCTGGATGCGAAACAAAATGCTAAAAATGTTAATGCAGATAATTGTATGGCATGCGGTTCCGTAAACCGCCCGGAAAAAATTAATCCTGCAAATACAAGAAGATTTTTCGTCCATTGTCTCGGGCGCATGGAGAAGAGGAAATATTTCATTTATGAAGGTTCCTCATGCTTTGGGAAAAATCTCGTGATAATTTTTTCAGCCATTCTGCTAAATTTTGTTCCTATAAACTCGCGATGGTGCATAGGACGTACCCAAATAGTTTTCATCCCCATTCTGTTCCCTCCCCAAACGTCCGTAAAAATCTGATCGCCAATCATCACGGTTTTTTCTGGTGTCGCACCAATGAGTTTCAAAGCTTTTTCAAATCCGCTTTTTGCAGGCTTGTATCTTCCGCGAACATGAGGAATATCAAGTTTCTCACTTAACAATTTAAGGCGCTTCACGTTTCGTGTATTGCTCACAAGGCACATTTTCAATCCTGCATTTTTAACAGATTCAATCCATTTATGTGTCTCATCCGGGATGTGCATTCCCTTCCATGGAATCAACGTGTTATCCAAATCCAGAAGAATGGCTTCGTATCCGTCTTTTTTCAGAGATTCCGGATCAATATGACGGACGCTGGGGACGTGCCAATCGGGGCAAAATCTTCGCAGAACTCCGGGAGTTTTTTTCCTGTGGTACCGCACGGGTTTGTTCATTGTCCGCTCCCGCTCGCTTTTCGAAAAGCCTCTCTGCTTACCTTGATGTTTTCTAAATGTTCTTTATAAGTTTTTGAGAAAATGTGAGATCTATCCGGCATTGCGACATAAAAAAGCCAATCATGTTTTTCCGGCTCTTTCGCCGCCTTGATAGAAGCAAGACCCGGTGAACAAATCGGTCCCGGCGGCAGCCCGTCAATACGGTATGTGTTATAAGGGTGATCAATCTGATAATCCTTAATTAACACCGGAGCCCATTCTCCTTTGGCGTATGCAACAGTTGCATCAATTTGCAATCTCATTCCTTGTTCCAATCTGTTATAAATAACCCCTGCGATACGCGGTCGTTCCTCATCCAAGACTGCTTCCAACTCAATCATGGAAGCGATTATAAGCAATTTGTGCATCTCCTCCGGAGATGGTTTGTCAAGTTTTTCGTAGACCTTTGTTCGAAATGTTGTGAGCATTTTTTCTGTCGCCCTTTTTGCTCCTAAAAGCGGGGGCATATCATACGTATCGGGAAACAGATACCCTTCTAAAGTTTCGGCTGGAATTTTAAATCCCAGTATCTCTGTTGCAAAGTTAGTGTTCTGGAATATTTCAAGCGCTTCCTCTTTTGTTGCAACTTCGTTCTTTTCTAACATATCAGCAGTACGTTCCAGCCAAAGGCCTTCCCGGATTAAGACATCTCGTTTTATAGGTTCACCTGATAGCAATATGTCAACAATTTTCCTCCCGCTGTAACTTGCAGCAATCTGATATGTTCCGGATCTCATGTTAGAACTTTCTCCCGTAAATCTCGCATATAACTCGCATGCAAATGCGCTTCGAATCACTCCTTGCTTTTCAAGATTTTGCAACACAGATTTTAAAGTATCCCCTTTTTCCACTCTTACGTATTTCGGGGGGGCATGATTTGCAATACTTGCAAGAGCATACCGAAACCAACCGTAGGACCCTCCCGCAAAAAAACCTACAGAAATCATCAATACAATAATCTTAAATGTTCGTTTCTTCATTGTAGTTGTCTAAAAATTCTTGTAAAATAATTCTTGCGGCTTCACTATCCGCAAACTTTTTTCTTTTATCCTTATTCATATACTCTAGGTTTTGTTCTGCTTGAGAAGTAGTATATCTCTCATCCCAATATGATATTTTCATTCCTGTTTTTTCCAGCTCATTACCAAACTCTTTTGTGATTTTCGCTTGCTTACTATCTCCACCAGATAAATGTAATGGCAAGCCCACCACTATCATTTGGCAGAGCTCTTTTCGAGCATATTCCGAAACGGTTTTTGCGTCCTTTGCAGGGGTCCCATGTGCCGAAATGGCTTCTCTTGCAAAAGCCATTTTTACATCTGTTTCTCCGGTAGCAATACCAATGCGCTTTAAGCCGTAATCCACCCCAAGAATGCGCATAAAACGTAGTTTAACAAGTCTCTTGTTGAACTTGCTTAATGCTTGTTTTTCCTTGACCAGTAGCGGAGATATAGCGCAGTGGAGTTGAACAAGATAAGTACCACCATCAATACGACTATCGCTCCTGCGGAGTTCGTCCTAAAACCTATCTGAGGCATTTGTGCCCAGTTATAGATTTGTATGGGCATGGCTGTGTACGCATCCATGGGGTTTTGTGGGGCGAATCGAATATAGGTAGCCGCACCAACCACGATAAGCGGAGCCGCCTCACCGATTGCACGCGAGAGCGACAAGATCACTCCGGTGAGGATTCCCGAAACAGCATTAGGAAGAATGGCTGTTCTTAACGCCTCCCATCTTGTTGCGCCCAAAGCCAAAGCACCTTCACGAAAACTGTTGGGTACTGCGCGTATGGCTTCTTGTGATGCGGTTATCACAACGGGAAGTACCAATAGACTTAACGTGAGAGCACCTGCCAAAACACTCTGACCCAGTTGGAACATTCTCACAAAAACCGCTAAACCTAGCAGACCATAAACGATGCTGGGGATGCCTGCAAGGTTGGTTATGTTTAACTGTATCAATCGTGTTAATCTGCTTTTGGGAGCAAACTCTTCTAAATACATTGCCGCACCCACACCAAGCGGTACCGTTATACCTGCAGTTAACAGCATCAGCCATATCGTTCCGATGAGCGCAGGGTAGATGCCTGCTTGCTCCGGTCTGCGTGAGGGGGGGCTGGTGATGAAGTCCCAGTTAACCGTTTGCGCACCTAAGGTACCGACATCGTATAGCAATGCAGCTAACGCAAACAAACCAAAAGTTGTGGAAGTAAAACAAATGATGATAAAAGAACGCTCTTTTAATAACCTCCAAACAGAAAGAGGTCGTTTTAAATCGTTTATTGTTTGCACTTTACTCATATTTCTTTCTGTATTTCCTCACAAGTTGAGTAGCAAAAATGTTAATGGAAAACGTAATCACAAACAAAGTCAAACCTACAACGAAGATTGTTTGATATTCTATTGAGCCATGCGGTGCTTCCCCTTGGGCGACCGTTACGATGTACGCAGACATGGTCTGTATGCTCTCGCGAGGGTCAATTGTTAGGTTGGGCATGTTTCCTGCCGCAAGTGTTACCGCCATGGTCTCACCCACAGCACGACCAATGGCTAATAGAAATGATGCAATGATTCCTGAAAACGCACCGGGAATGACTATTCCTCGAATGACTTCTCCACGAGTCGCACCTAATGCCATCCCCCCCTCACGAAGTTCTTTGGGAACGGCATTTAGTGCCTCTTCCGAAAGCGATGAAACCATGGGAAGAATCATTATGCCCACAACAATCGCACCGCTTAAAGCGTTGTAAATCGGTAGTTCCGGAAAAACATGTTTTTGCAAAAGCGGAGTAATGAATGTCACCGCAAAGAATCCGTAAACGATTGTGGGAACTCCTGCAAGCAATTCGAGAATAGGTTTGAAAATGTTACGCACTCTTTGAGATGCGTATTCGCTCAGATAAACTCCTACCATCAGACCGATGGGAATCGCAAGCAACCCCGCGCCTAAAGCAATCTGCATCGTTCCTGCAAAAAGCGGGAGGATTCCATAATGTCGTGGAGGTTCCCATCTCGTTCCGGTAAATAGATCAATTACTGAGACTTCTTTAAAAAAACCCATAGATTCACTTACCAAAACGTAAATGATTCCGAGAGTTATGAAAATACTCAGAGATGCAAAAACAAATGTTATGGCGCGAGCGATTCGGTCGCGCCATAACCGAATAACAAGATTCCTATTAAACTCGTTTGTGCTTACTTTCCTGACTCCATTTTCAGAAGGTCTTCTATTTTTACCCCGACATCAGGGGTGCCTTTGAAAATCGAGCCTTTGATTTTGTTGGTGAATCGCTCATAAACCAGCGGGTACATGCGTTGTGGCAAAGGGAAGTAGCCGGTTTCGCGGATGATAGCCGGTGCTTTATCGCTCAAATAAAACTCCACGAAGGCTTTTACCTCCGGTCGTTCTGCCGCTTTTGTATTGATATAAATAAACAACGGACGGCTTAAAGGTTGATACGTACCATCTGCAATTGTTGCATCGGAAGGCGTAATCGGTCCATCACCGTTATCAATCGGCACAACTCTTAATTTATCCCTGTTTTCTTCATAGTATGCATAACCGAAATAGCCCAATGCAAACTCGCTTCCCCCAACTCCTGTCACAAGAAAGTTATCGTCTTCGCTGGCTTGGTAGTCCATTCGACTTTCTTTCTTCGTGTGCAAAACCGCTTCACAGAAATAATCGAACGTTCCTGAATCCAAACCCGGACCGAAGAGTTGAATCTTTTTGTTAGGCCATTCAGGTCGGATATCGCTCCAATTTTGCACCTTGCTGTCTTTTTCCCAAATCTTTTTCAGTTCTTCAACAGTCAGGTAATCCACGAATGTGTTGTTCTTACTTACAACCACAGACAAACCATCGTAACAAATCGGCAATTCGATAAATTCAACGCCGTTTTTCTCCGCAGTCTCAAGTTCTTCACTAAGAATAGGGCGCGAAGCGTTCGAGATATCGGTTTCTCCTATCGTAAATCGTTTAAATCCTCCGCCCGTTCCGCTTGTTCGGACGACAACGTTCACGCGAGGGTGTAATTCTTGAAACTCTTCAGCAATAGCCGAAGTTACCGGCTGGACTGTGCTCGAGCCGTCAATGTTAATAGTGCCTGAAAATTCCGCTCCGCCTTCTGTAGCGGTCGTACTTGTTCCGCCCCCGCAACCTGTGAAAATCATGGGGAGAACCAAGAGCGGCAAAAACTTGAATTTCATGCTATTTTGCCTCCTTTTAGCCTTGTTTTGAACCTTAATGTTACCGAATGAAGTTGGGGCATTAGGCGCAGCAATGTTTTCGGAATGTTAACAAAAAGCAGACTACTTTTCCAAATAAAGTTTTACAAAAACGACTATTTTATGAATAATTATAAAATATAAGAGATTAAACTATGGGTTCGTGGAGTCAAATTCTCGCTTGGTCATATCTTGCATTTCACGCACCTTCGGGCTGCTATATGCTTTTTGTTTTAAGACACGGCACAAACGAACAGAATCCAAGCGACGTTCAATTAGTTCCTTCGATCAGCAAATATGTGAAAGTGGTGGGACCGATTATTAATTAAAATAAAAAAGGTGAAAAAAATGAAGGGAAACCGCCTGTCATTCTTGCACACTTTAAAAATTGGGCATGGGACAGCGAAACAGTAAAAATAGAAGCACCGCTATCAGGTGAACACAAATTCAGATTAACGAGGGAAGGTAAGATTTTATCTGCCTTTTTTAACGATCAATTAGTGCTGCAGGCAAATGAAACTACTCAAGGATACCAAGAACAAGTATATGGTGTTATGTTCGATTTCAGAGGTCCATATGGTTACCGAAACCCGAAATTCTCCTCCTTGCATGTAGATTACATTACTGTAAACGATGTCGTCCCCGAACCGGCAACATTTGCTGCTATAGGCCTGGGGTTGCTGTTTTTGACAAGGAGGAGAAACAAAAAATCGTAAAAAATCTTTGCTTTTTCACTTCCCAATACAAAACTCGCTAAACACTCTCTCGATTATCTCCTCCGATGCTGTTCTGCCCGTTATCCGCCCCGCAGATTCCAGCGCTCCGCGAATATCCACGCACGCAAGGTCAACCGGCAAGTCCGTTTGCAGTGTCTCACAGGAGTGTTTCAGATACTCAATCGCCTGCTCCAAATCCTGTTTGTGCCTATCGTTGATAAGCGGAATTTCCGGCGCTTCTTCGAAGGATAACACCAGCCTGTCCGCAAATCGCTCCACTCCCGCACCGGTTAATGCACTCACGACGATATGCGATTCATCAATTCCGCTTGAAATACCCATATCCGATTTATTCGCTATGAAAACATCCGGTGGTTTATTCAAAAGGCTTAAAAGTTTTTCATCTTCGTTGAGCCATCCAGGGGGGGCTTCATAAACAAAGCAGACAATATCCGCATTCTCAATTGCACTGCGAGATCGCTCCACTCCAAGACTTTCCACCACGTCTTGCGTTTCTCGGATACCCGCAGTATCGGTAAAAACAACCGGATATCCTTTTATGGCGATTGTTTCTTCGATGGTGTCGCGCGTTGTTCCCGGTATCTCCGTTACTATCGCGCGGTCGGTTCCCAACAGTGCATTAAATAAAGATGATTTCCCCACATTCGGCCTGCCCACTATGGCAACTTTTAATCCTTCACGTATGAGCCGCGATGCATAGTAGCCTTCAAGAATTTTTTGTATGTCTTCAATGATCTGGTTTAATTCGTTATGACAAGATTCTTTATCGAGCTCTCCGATCTCTTCGGAAAAATCCACGGTTGCTTCCACCAACGCGAGCTGTCTTGCGATGCGTTCTTCGATACCGTGAATTTTTTCTGAGAGTTTTCCTTGCTGTAAAAGCCGTGCACGTTTTTGCTGGATTTCCGTTGAGGATTGTATAATTTCTGAAACCGCTTCCGCTTGAGTGAGATCAATTCTGCCGTTCAAAAACGCGCGCTCCGTAAACTCTCCCGGTCTTGCTTGTCGTGCGCCTAAATCTTGTATCAGAGTGAGAACACGACGCACTATGACGGGGCTTCCGTGACAACTCAATTCGAAACACTGTTCGCCTGTATAGCTTTTCCCTTCTTCGAACAAAACCAAAAAGCCTTCATCAATAATTTCATCTCCATAAAAGATCTCTCCGAAATAACAATACTTTGCTGCAAAATCGGTTTTTTCTTTTGTCCTGAATATCTTTTTTGCAATTTCCCATGAGTTCGAGCCCGACACGCGCAATATCGCCACAGGAGCACGATACACTCCCGTTATTGGTGCGACAATCGTATCGAAAAACTCTTTCACTTCATTTATTTTACGTATTAATGTGAACGAACAACTTTTTTAATAAACACCGCCGAAAAGAAAAATGCAATCGAAGCGAAAATAAATATCATACTGTAGCCGTATCCCATGCTCACACGGTTCATGAAATCCAGCAACATACCCGACATTCCTGAGAGAATCTGTGTGGAAGCGATGCTCGATTGCCACAACCCCATATCTGTCGCTACGTTTTCGCTGTCATGAATTACATCAGACGCAATAGCCCAACCGGCAGACTGAAAAATCCCGTACGCCAAACCAAAAATCAACGCCATGATAACGAGGAGACTGAAATTTGCAATCAACGCTATGGGAATGACTGCCGACGCCATCGCACAACTTGACCAAAAGATAACTTTTTTCCTTCCGTACTCATCCGAAAGTTTGCCACCCACAAAAGCGCCTATCGCCGCAATAGTGGAAATAAACAAAATGAGAATGAAGGCGGTTTTTTGTGCGGCGGTTTTTAACGCTTCAGGAGAACTGTCTTTGGGAGATACCTCAAAGACACCAAACACCGAAAACACCTGCACCACATCTATTAAATAATAAAGAAGGTATGTGTAAATAAAATAAAATCCTAAAGCATTTAAGAAGCGTGTAAACCATAACCATCTGAAATCCCTATCTTTCCAAGGCTTTATCCATGCAGTCCAAAACTTTTCTTGTTTTTTCTCAGTTACCAATAACTTCTCTCGAACTACGATTATCGTGATGAGAGCACATAATATGTTAATCAATGCTAATGAAACATAAAGTAAATCAATTCTTTCTAAGACTAAGAATTGTATAGCTAATGCCCCCCCTGCAAACTGCGCACTCATTTGCAGAAAAGCCATTATTCCGCTTGCCCGCCCTCTTTGCTCTTCCGATACAAGTGACGGTATCAACGCACTATAAGGACCTTGACCAATATCATCCGAAACTTGCAAAAGCAGATACCCCAAAACAATCACGAGATAATTCTCAGGATTTGAAAGCACCATCAAAGCAACGACAGTTAACGCACTTCCTAAAGCAACATAAGGCTTCCACTTTCCAAACCTTGCTCTTGTTCTATCACTGATATAACCGAACAGTGCGGGACCGAACATTGCCCATATCGCACCGAGCATCACAACTCGTCCCCAATACGTACCTTCCTCCCCCCCCGGTATCATTTCTCGAACTTGAGCAGGCAGTATGGCAGTTAGCAATACGAACCATTTCAAAGAAACCGCAAACCAATAGGCGGATAAACCAAACTGCCACAGGACAAAGCGGTTGGGAAGGCTCATAAAATCACACCTTCGATTTCAAACTTGAAAAAGCAATGCAGGTTTTTTATCAGCGAAGCTTTGCCCCTCATAAGGTGATATTACTCAGTTTCCAAAAGAAACCCTTGCAGTTGACGCAAATGATAAAAGTCGTGCCACATCGCACGCCTTAAGGTTTTTTTTGCCGTCCACTTCTCATCATCAATTTCAAAGGTTTGTTCCCGCGGGTTCATACGCTTTACAAAGGGAAGATGCGAGTGTAAAAACATCTCTCGGGCTTCCTCCATCGCTTGGAACGGTTCATCAGGATAAGTCGGTCGTGCCAAGTATGCGGGAGAATTAATGATGCGGGACGCATAATACCATTCTGCTTTTGCAAGGTGCATAAGAATCCATTTTGTATACTCTTTTATTTTGTCCTCGCAATGTTCGAAAACTGCGTTGGCACATTCGATTATATCTTTTCTTGTCAATCGTAAAATATCGTATGTGAACGTAATCTCATGGTCTGTTAGCGATGTTTTATCATATTCAAATAAACCAACACTATCGCCTGTTTCAAAATAGCCTTCTATTTCTAATTCCTCGATGATTTTTACTTCATCACTAAATTTATCAATGAGAATTTCTTTTTTATCGAACCAATCATAAGACCAATCCGCAACTCGAATCAAATCCTCAATTGCCTCATGTTGAGTTTTCCCCTGCCCGGATGCACCGGGGATTGCAAAAGCCCAAGCCATAGCGGCACCAGAAGGATTTTTTTCCAGTGAAACTTCTATAGGTTTCATTTCTCAAGAAACCTCACAAGAAGTTAAAACTCTATCTGCCAATTCTATTTTGTAACAACCCTCTAAGATTTCGAGGTTGAAACGTATCAAAAATCGGATTATCAAATGTATACGCCACGACTAACAGCATCATCTCATCGGATGTTTGCTCTCCCCATCGTACAAGTTTGGGGGGGGTGTTAGGTTGGAACGGGTTATCTTCTGAATTATCATAAACCGCTTCCACAATAATGGTCGAACCGCGTGGAATCTTCATCGGTTCTTCAAATGTGTAGTTCATTTGCCAGTTGAAATCCCAATCCCGAACCCAGATCATCGGCTTAACAGTTTTGTCAGGCAACTCCACCCATGCTTTCATTTCCTTACCCAATAAATGCATGTGCGGCATTGCGCTATGAGCGGTTACATCCAAAGGAACTGGAAATCGAAACGTAACTTTATGATTTGAAACGTTGGGTGGAATACGCAATCCCACATTTGCAATCCAAGCAAGATGCAGTGTTTTTTTAATTGGTTCTTTTGCAAAATAGATTCCCACTTTTGTGAGGTCTTTTTCTGGTTTACCAGTTTTGTTGTAATGTGTTTGCAAAACGATAGATGTTCCGGGTTTTAATTCGAATGCGTGACCCTCCTCTGCAAGTCGGCTGTTGTATCCCGGTGCCCATCCCCCAAGCGAGCCTTCGGGGATAAAACCTAAACCTCCAAAGGTAGGATATCCGGGTTGACCATCTTTTGTCTGCTCTTGTAATTTTAGTGCTCGACCTTGTTCATCTAAAAATGCGATGACATGATGCACTACTTTCGGATTACCGGGTTTGACTGCAATCCCTTTTACATATTTTGTTTCTTTAAAATCAGTTTTAATCACAAAGTTACGATACACATCTCTCCCTTCTGCTTCCAACTCAAACGGCTTATCAGCAGAGATAATGAGATCAGGTTCACCATAAGGCCATTCGGAAGAAAACTCAGGCGCTTTGGGCTCTTTGTTTTTATCTCCTCGCGGCGCACCCGCTTCCGCCCAACGCTTTAAAGTCTCTATTTCATATGGAGAAAGCACATTTGCATCTTTAAAATTATTGTAATCATCAACTGCTTTCCATGGCGGCATTCTTCCCGATTCAGAAACGAACGCAATCATCTTTGCCCATTTTTTCACTTCGTCATAACTTGTCAAAGAAAACGGTGCAACTTCTCCCGGTCTATGACATGGCGCACAACTACGATACACTATCGGCGCCACGTGCTCCGCAAAAGTAATGCTCTTTGAATCAAGGGGGGGCTCACCAGGCATGAGAAAACAACCTTGAACGTCAGTTTTCAAAAACTCTACTGCTTTACCTGATTGTAACTGTTCCAAAACATTTTCCACGTATTTGTTTCGGATATTGATATCATTTGGGTTATCGTCAATCGCACCTTGATAAACCTTTTTTCCGTTTTTATCAAAAACGATCACACACGGAATTTTTGTGATACCGTGCGATTTCGCTAAAAGACCTCCTAAATCAAATTTCCATGAAAACTGCAAATTTCGCTCATACATGTATGTGTCGATACCCGACCGTGTTTCCAACTCATTCGGGAAATATGCGACAAACTCAAAACCCTTTTCAGAATACGATTCATAAAGCCTTGCAATCCGCGGCGAGTATTTCAGGGCAACCGGACAATCTGTGCTAAGAAAAATCCAGACTTTGCCTTTTGTGTCTTCATTGCCTTCTTCGGGGACGCTCGAGTGAACCGCCAACAGAACAAAGGACACGCACAAAGCACCAAGGGCTATTACCGTTCGATTGATCGCAAGTTTTTTCATAATGTTTTTTCGACTATAAAGAATATACGCCCTTCGCTCAAATTGTTCAACCTTCGTACGCCGGTAGGGACTAAAGACCGGGGTTTGAACCGGATTGGGAACTCAATAAGTACCCCAATCGTTGATTTCAATGCATGTCCTCCTTTCCAATTGCTACGGAAGGGAACGGTTCCCAAGAGCCGTTAAGCCTCGATCAAAATGACCGGGGCTTTAATATTTTTTATGATGCCTTCATCAATTTGTTCGGCAAAACAGATACGTGTATCAAAACATTGTTTCCCATTTAGAGATTCTTTGCTATCCAAAACCCACGCTTTTCTTTCGACAATGCCGTCGGCAAACCTCACGATTAATACCTCGCCGGGAGTGAATTTCTTGTCCAGAAAAATCTTTGCCCCCCCGTATGAAACATCTTTCATCTCCCCATGAAGTTCTTCTGTAAACTCAAATTGAACCGGAACATTACAAGTTCTTCTGCGAGAGTTTCTCCTTTCGTTTACTCTCCATGTTTTTGGTGATTCCAAAATTAAAGACTCGTTCTTGCCGTTCTCAACATTTCTTTTAATGACATTTGTCGGAAAAATTACCACACCGTTTTCTACCGTAACTTCAGCAAACATGTGCTCGCCGGGTCTTAAGGGCACAACGTTTGTTTTTAAAATAGGTGGTGAAACTTTCCACCCCCCTCTTTCAATCCCTTCAAAGCTGCATTCGTAAACCGCACCGTACTGCTTCAATCTTATTTTCGCTCCCTCTCGAGGAAGGGAGACTTTTCTTGTTCGCAAGCGTGAAAAACTGCCTGCCACAAACATGGAAACAAAAAATAATGACAGGCATACGGTTGAATAAATTAATGCGTTTGTTATCCAACTCATTCGTTAGGCTTTGTAAACTCTTTTAGGTATTCTTGCTGGGCTGCAGCGAATTCACGCATAGCCTCGACCTGTAAAAGACTTGCATCGCTATGTATGTCGTCGTCGTGTGTCTCCAAGAATTGCTGCAGTCCCTGCGCTGATTGAATCAGCAAATTTCCTGCCAAAGCGCGTCTCGCATGAGATTTTTCATGATTTTTACCAGACATGATCCGATCTAAGTAGTCTGCATATGCTCTGCATTTTCGTACAATTACCATCGCCCTTTGACCTAAATCTTTTGTATCCGGAAAAGCTTTTGATTCACGAATGATGTTGCTCAAACTCAAAGCAAGGTTCTGAAACAGAACATCCAACGTCCTCACGCTATTGCGATATCTGTGCATCACTTGCTCAGGTTCAAAGGACAAGCCTGCAACTTTTGCACTCTCCATGTCTGCAAAACTTTTCTCAAACTCCTCTAACAACGCGTAAACCTGCGAGCGCTTATAATATGTTTCAGCGTTTGGCAGTGACCTTAGTGATTTCGTATAAGAATCAAGCGCATCCTCATACCGCATTTCACTTAGCAGTAAATCACCCATAAGACTTAATGCTGTAGCGTCTGTAGGGTATTCCTTAATGATACGCAGCACATACTCCTTTGCTAACTCGGGCTTTCCTCCGCTAAGGAAACATTCCGCTGCCGTTAGCAAAAGCCTTGAGTCTTTGCCGGCAATTTCGTATCCCCTTAATGCTTCGTCTGCCGCTAAAAAAGGTTTGTCTGCTCTTTTTAACGCTTCAATCAATCCCAAACGTGCCTCCACGTGAAGTGGGTTTACGTCCACCGCATCGCGCAAAAGGTCAATTGCTTCCATCACCTTTCCATTTTTCAATGCATCCATTCCGTTTTCATAAGGGCGCGTATCCGGAGCGAGTATTCTTGTTGGCTTTACAGGAGCATCACCGGGGGGGGGATTCGTAATATCAACCTTTGCGGGAAAATCTTTAAAAGCACCGGTTGCAAGACGCATTGTCCATGATCGTGCCAACGACATGGCAGAGCTCTCTCTGTCTAAAACACCATCACGTATGATGGAAGTTTTCGACTCGTCCTGATAAACCCTCCTCCCTCTGTAATAAAGCTCCAACTTGCCGTTTAATTGACCGCCCACAGTTTTTGCTTGCGTAATTGCCACGAAATCCGCACCCAAGACTCTGCTCAACCGGAAAGCATCATCCCGCGTATGCTTAACGTTCCATTTAAATTCACCTGATTGTATCGCCGCAATCACAAGCGGATCAGAATTGCTAAAGATCGCTGTGCTGACTCGCCCCTCCTCTTCTAAAGTTGAGGACAACGCACGCATAATATCGAGATTGGGATCATACTCCGTGTATTCCTCAAAAATTTCTTGATAAATTAATACAAGAGGTTTTGCAAAAATATTTGCGAATACGCTAAGACAAAATAATAAACTTAGTAGACGTAAAGATTTCATCCGGACAATAACTGTAACTCTCTTTCGCATGCCCTCGCGTCATTAATCGCTCCCGCTTGCTCATATAAATTCTTCGCAATTTCAAAATGCCTTCTTGCACTTGCATTATCGCTTATTGATTTGTAGCATCGCGCTATGAGTTGATGCGTAAGTGCCGGCCTTGTGGAGCCCGGAAGTGAAGCCAAGAAATCTTTAACCGCTCCGCGATAATCCCCTGCTTTCATTTTATTTTGTGCAACGCGATAAATGTTATCGCTTACTGCACTAATATCATCCTTGCCATCTTGTCCTTGTGTGCCTTCATGCACTCGAATCTCAACTCGCCCTTTCTTTTCCTGTTTGGGTGGATCAAGAATTTCATTATCTGCTGTTGGAGTATAAGGGGGGGGATCGTTGTTCGTGCTTGTGCCAGTTCCTGCTCCAAAATCATATCTAAAGCCCCCCCAATCAGGGTTGGGTAAACGATTCGGATCATTTGGATCCCTTGCAATATACACGTTCCCGGGATTCCACACACCACCCGGTAACGGACTTTGTCTTGAAAAAGATGAATTATTGGAATTGCTCGGCTGTTGTGAATAAGTATCTTGCTGTTCCGGAGAAACAACAGGAGGATTATTATATGAGACGATATTCGGCTGTTCAAATCCTTTAACAATCTCTTTAGGCTCTTCTTTCTGAACCACTTTATCGGCTCTTTGTGAAGTCAGTGCGAGAACAATTCCAGTTGATGCAAATAACAACACAACTGCAATACCGCTTAAAATCGCCACGGTCTTTCTGCTTCTGTATTCTAACTCGTCCTTGATCGGTTGTGTCTCCAACATTTTCCTTATCTGAGTGAGTTTTATTCTATCAAGAGTGGAATCAGGATTAAGTATCACAATCTGTTCATAAACCTCAACAGCCTTATCCAATTCTCCACGTTGTTCATGACTCATGGCTTTCAATGCTAGTGCCGAACTGTTTTCAGGGTCTATCTTTAAAATCGCATCCGCAAGAAATAACGCTTCCGTGCCTTTTTCTTCGTGTATTAACTCATACCCCTGAGACAGCAAAGTCGAGATTTGCTCAGGCTTTACATCTGGTATCGCATCCTCTAATTGCGCACCGCACATATTGCAAAATCGGCTATCAGTAGTATTTTTCGTTTGACAGGAACGGCAGATAATCATAAGCTACACCTCGGACCAGACGGTCCTCTTAGTTAGACGTGTTCTGTTTTAAGAAAAGTCATCTATTTCTCGAATTAATTTTACCTTCTAAAAGACCAAATCAGCCAAAAAAAGCCTCAGCAGACGGCACTTCAATCTGCCTGCCCTCTACCTCAACAATTAGCCATCCATCTTTATTGATTCCTATTGCAATCCCCATTCTTCCGTCTTGTAGCCTGTATTTTTTACTGGCTGTAGCATCTCTTTTCGCCCACAATGAAGCCAAGTCAGACCAATTATGGGGCTCAGGCATTTCCAGTAATGACTGCTTAAGAAGGTTCAAACCACCCTCAACCTCTACTATTTCTCTTCCTTCAAGTGCCAAGGAAGTGGCTATCTCTCTTATCTCCTCAGGAAAACTCTTCATTTTCAGGTTTACCCCTAACCCTATAACTGGAATCGCTCTACCTGTGTTATTATGAAATACCTCGCCCAACACTCCACCCACCTTTTTCCCGTTTAAAACCAAATCATTAGGCCATGCGATTTGTGTATCAAACGCAATTGAAGTACCCAACCCAATCGCCATGGCAAGCAACTCCATTCTCTCCCAATCCGCGTACTCCCACAGCAAAAAAGAAACCGCTAGACACTCTCCATGAGGGCTGTACCAACCCCTCCCAAACCGCCCTCTACCCAATGTTTGTTCACTTGAAACCACCGCACATACGGAAACATCATCGTATTTGATGTACTTCTGCGCTTCTTTTTGTGTTGATTCAAGGCTGTCGTAAAAAACGATTTTTCTTTTCTCGGAAAAAACTCGCATTACTTCACTTCAAGATGAAACGGAAGTGCCCGTGCGGAATGAGTAATCATCCCCACTGAAATATAATCCACACCTGTTTTGGCAATCTCTTTCACGTTATCCAATGTAACTCCTCCGCTCACAATCATAATTGCCTGACCTTCACAGATACTTACCGCATCTTTAATTTCACCCACCGGCATGTTATCTAGCAAAATAATATCTGCTCCTGCTCTCAATGCTTTGTCAACTTGTGCTACCGTTTCACATTCAACTTCTATCTTAAAATTATGTGGTGCTAATTGTTTCACTCGTTGTATCGCTTCCTTTACCCCCCCTGCAATACGAATATGATTATCTTTTATCAGGATGCCATCGGAAAGGCTCATTCTATGATTAAATCCCCCCCCTACTCTTACTGCGTATTTTTGAATGCTCCTTAACCCCGGGAGAGTCTTACGTGTATCCAAGATTTTCGCTTTTGTTCCTTTTGTAGCATCCACAAACGCACGGGTAAGAGTGGCAACTCCGGATAAGTGCATCAAAAAATTAAGTGCTGTGCGTTCGTTTTGCAAAAGTTCACGAGAATTCATTCTTCCTTGGAACACAACCTGTCCCGGCTTCACTTTGTCACCATCTATCACTTTGTATTCTGCATACTCTTTCGAGCCTTCGTCAATCGGTGCGAGCAAATCCTCAGCAAACCCCATACCACAAACTATCCCCTCTGCTTGAGCCTCGATGTAAAAATCAGAAACAGAGTTTTCCGGGACGGCAAAACGGGTGACATCACCCATCGAAGTGTCCTCCTGCAGGGCAGTGTCTATGATATCAGACCAATTAAGCGGGGGATCTCCTAAGAACGGTTCCACGCCTAAGTTTTAGCACATCCGCTCAATACTGGAATAAAACTGCTTACTGACAGGAAGGCTAAGCCACCACGATTTCCGATGTGCAATGCGGGCATCGCTTAGCATGAATTGAGATAACCTCAGCACACATGGGGCAGTTCATCGTAGACGGCGAAGGTGCAGGTTCTTCACGTCGCATGCGGTTTATGGACTTCACCGTCATGAAGACCGCAAAAGCAACGATCACAAACGTTATCACCGAGTTTAAAAACAGCCCATAGTTGAGAGTGACCGCACCTGCCTCCTGAGCCGCACTCAAAGAAGCATACGGCCCCGGAGTACTGCCCTCAGAGATCACCAAATACAATTGTGAAAAATCTGCCCTTCCCAATAGCAGCCCGATCGGAGGCATGAGGACGTCGTCCACAAGCGATTTTACAATAGTTCCGAATGCACCCCCTATAATAATTCCGATCGCCATATCCATGACGTTCCCGCGCATGGCAAATTCACGAAACTCTTTGAGCATTTTCGTTTCTCCTTATATTTTTTGTTTTTT
>CAZSPF010000008.1:25655-26504 GCA_964608695.1 uncultured Fimbriimonadales bacterium
AACTCACAATCGATCATCAAATGCTTCGGCATAAACTTCATGATCTCATCTCGTTTTCCATCACGTAATATGCTTACTGCTTTATGAACTCCCACAGCAATCATCGAGGGGGGGTAAGTGATGTTAGCTGGATACATCGGGTCTCTGTCCATCACTTTCTTCACGATCTCTTTCATGCCTGCTCCGCCTAATATCCACATTTCACGTTCACGACCTGCTTCACGTATCGCTTGCTCAACACCTAACGCCATATCGTCATCAGATGCCCAAACCGCATCAATCTGTCTGTGTTTTGTGAGAAACACTTGCATCACGTCAAGCGATTTTTGGCGATTCCACATTCCCGTTTGTCTATCTAAAATCTGAATTTCTGGATACTGCGCAAACACTTCAAGTGCCGCTTCCACGCGGTCGGTATTCACGGTACTGGGAATACCTTCAAGAATCACGATTTTCCCTTTGCCGCCGAGTCTCTGCACCATAAACTCTGCGGATTTTCTTCCGAACGCTTTATTATCACCTTCGATAAAAACATCTGCAACAGGCTCAAGGAAACCCCTGTCCACGTTTATCAGCAAAATGCCTCTCTCGTGTATCTCTTTTGCAATGGGCGTTATAGGTGCACTTTCTGTCGCAAGCACAACAACTGCATCCACACCTTTAACCATCATCGTTTCGAGGTCTTTTATCTGCTTGTCGGGATTCTCTGCTGTAGCTAAAGTCCATTCCACATCAGGATAGAGCGCCATCGCTTGCTCTGCCCACCAGATTACGCCTGCTGTCCAACCGTGATCTGCCGCAGGTACGGAAATACCGATTTTTAGCTTTTTTCCAGTAGTGGAAGTGACT
>CAZSPF010000008.1:26514-59121 GCA_964608695.1 uncultured Fimbriimonadales bacterium
GTTGTTCCACCTCCGCTGTCACTTGAGCAACCTGCAAAAAAAACTAAGCCAAAAAACAATAGCAACAGGTTCTGAAATCTTTGAATTGATAACCTCATGGCATCCTCCTTATTTCACTAAACTATTATGCATGAATAAACTTCAATCTCTGCGTTCTTGCTGAAGCAAAACCGCTACAAGAATTATCGCTCCTTTCACAACTCCCTGCCAATAAACCGAAACCTCCGCCACTATAAGCATGTTTGTAATCACTCCCAATAAAAGCACTCCAACAACCGTTCCCCATATCCTTCCATACCCTCCGCGTAAACTCGTACCACCAATAACAACCGCGGCTATGGCATCGAGTTCGTAATACATCCCAATTGACGAAGAAGCAATCGCGTTCATTCTTGTTGCCAAAGTGAATGCTGCTATTCCGGTAAACAAACCGAGCAGCATATAAGCATACATTTTTGTGGCTTTCGTATTGATGGCAGAATAAACTGCTGCCTTTTCGTTTGCTCCTACTGCGATGGTGTATCTGCCGAATTTAGTTTTGTTCAAAAGAAAACCCGCAACAAGTGCACATAAAAAAAACAAAATAATCGCCCATGTAAAAACAAGCGGTCTATCAGGAGCAACTTCTACGAAGGGAACGAGCAACCCTCCTCTGCCTATAGAAGGAAATAACTCTGTACTTGCGGAACGAATCTCCCCCCCCGAAGCTAAAGCCAAACACAGGGAACGAAACGCCACTAAACCAATTAGTGTCGCAATAAATGGAGCAATACGCGCATAAGCTATCAGGAAACCGTTAAATAATCCTAACAAAGTCGCAGATCCCACACAAACTGCTCCTGCAACAACTGTTGCGTTTAATTCACTCCCTCCCCCTCCCATGATTTTATTCAAAGCAACGATTCCCAATGCCGCAGATAACGCAACCATACTTCCGACTGATAAATCTATTCCACCCGAAATAATCACTATGGTCATCCCTACCGCAATAATCCCGATCGCAGCGTTCTGATTAAGTAAGTTCCTTAAATTTTCTGGCTTTAAAAATACATCCGACTGCCATATCGCATTGAAAACAAATAAAACAATAAATGCAACAAGAACACCGTACCTTTGTAAAAAAACACCCCAACCTTTCATGCCGCACTCACTCCCGCTGCAAGAGCCACAATGTTTTCCTCTGTTAAACTATCTCCGATTAACTCTCCTGCTATTCTTCCCTCTCTCATCACATAAACACGATGACACAAGCCGATGAGCTCTGTCATCTCGGACGAAATCACAATACACGACATCCCTTTTTGCGAAAGATTTTGAATTAATGAGTAAATCTCTTTTTTCGCTCCGACATCTACTCCGCGAGTCGGCTCATCCAAAATTATAATCTTCGGTTGTGTTTCCAGCCATTTTGCAATGGAAACTTTCTGTTGATTTCCCCCACTCAAAAACATGATCGGCGAAAAAGGATTTGGTGCACGAATATCCAATAATTTCATCCAATTCATGCATGACTCGCGTTGTTTTTTTTCATTCAGAAAAGGTTTTGCATACAACGAAAGGTTCGCTAAAGTCGTGTTATGTACCGAGTTTAATGCAAGGTGTAAACCCGTTGCTGTTCTGTCTTCTGATACATATACTATTCCTGAATTTTTGCTATCAAACGGATTTCTGATTTCTGTTTTTTGTCCTGAAATCTGAATCTCACCCTTCGTTTTTTTTCTGATTCCTACAAGGGTTTCAGCAAGTTCTGTTCTCCCGGAACCTATTAAGCCAGCAAGTCCGATAATTTCCCCTTTAAGAACATGAAAGCTCACATTAAAAATAGACTTCCCGTCACTGAGTTCTTTAACTTCCAATAGTCTTTCTTCTGAAGGGGGGGGTAGTTTCTTTGGAAACATATCTCCTAATGGTCTGCCTACCATCATATTTGCTAATTCGGTTTGTGATGCTTCTCCTTTCGCAACCGTACCTACAAGTTTCCCGTCTCGCAAAACGGATACCACGTCGCAAATCTCTTCAACTTCCGCCAAACGATGAGAAATATAAATCACCGCTACACCTTGCGCTTTTAGTTTTTTTATAAGTTCAAAAAGCGTCTTAGCTTCTTTTTCACTTAACACAGATGTCGGCTCATCCATAATAAGAACCGAAGTCTCATACGATAACGCCTTTGCAATCTCTACCATCTGTTTCTTTGCAAGCGAAAGATCTCCCAATAAAATATCCGGCGATATATCTGCATGAACAAAGTTAAGATACTTTTCTGATAGCTCAAACATCTTTCTTTTATCAATAACCCCCCCCCTTACAGGTTCACGTCCTAAATAAATATTCTCAGCAACAGTTAATTCATCAATCAAGTTTAATTCTTGATGAATCATAGCAATACCATGCTTCAATGCATCGCGCACATTGTGAAAAACTACCTTCTCTCGTTTATTGTTTTGCGTGGAATAAATTTCACCCTTTGTGAGTATTTGCAGTCCGCTCAAAATGCGCATAAGCGTGCTTTTTCCTGCCCCATTTTCACCAATAATCCCATGCACAACTCCCTCGTCGAAACTCAATGAAACATCATCGAGTGCACGCACACTCGGAAAATCCATTGTGATGTTCAGCGCTTCGAGTCGGGGCATGATGTTTTAATCTAAAACGAATCACACTCTCTGTATGCATCAATTACCGCCCGCTCACCATCTTTTCCGGACTTGCTGTTGCCATGTTCCATTCCCACAATCCCGGAAAAGCCTTTTGAATGAATGTGGCGAAAAATGTTTTTATAATTTATCTCTCCCGTTGTAGGTTCAGCCCTGCCGGGATTATCCCCCACCTGAAAATATGCGATTTCACTCCAAGCCATATCCATGTTCGGAATCAAATTCCCTTCTTGAATTTGTTGATGATATAAATCATCCAGAATCTTGCACGATGGCGAATTTACCGCTTTACAAATCATATACGCTTGAGGGATTTTTGAAAGAAACATTCCCGGGTGATCTCTCCTGTGATTTAATGGCTCTAAAACCATCACTAACCCCGCAGGTTCCAAAATTTCACACATCGCTTTCAAACAATCTATAACATTCGCGGTTTGATAATCCCATTCTAATCTTGTATCATAAGGACCCGGCACAACCGTCGCCCATTTTGCATTGACGCGTTTGGCTGTGTCCAACGCTTTTTTCATCTGCTCCTGTAAATTTCTTCTTGTTTCTGCACCCCCCCTTGCATAAATCGGTTGACCCCATTCCGCATGTGCCACAAACACACCCATATCCATGCCCAAATCACTCATAGCTTTTGCAACTCGCTCTTGGTCTTGAGTCGAGCGTCCCATCATGCCGTTGTCCTCCCATGCGCGAAATCCTTCGTCCGCTGCAAACTTTAATTGATCAACCAAATCATCCCCCGCATGATGTCTAAACATACCGAAATGAGGAGCGTACTTCAGTTTAAAAACTTTTGAACTCATTTCCTGCTCTCTGTTTTCGGATGCAAATGTTTTTTGTGTGGCAATCACCGCCGCAGATGCCAATCCTGCCTTGATAAGTTCTCTTCTCGATAATCCGGACATCGCTCACTCCTTTCATGTTTTTTATGTTAGTTTTGTTTTTCCCGGCACTGCTACGGGGGGGATTTCCATTGCTGTCATTTCAAGTTTCTCTGGAAATAAATTTTCTTGAGAGTTCACTGCTTGCTCCCATGTAATTTCTTGTCCCGTATACCCTGCCATTCTCCCTAAAATTGCAGTCATTGTGCTTTCCGCAACTTGCACGCCTTCATTAAACCCTTCGTTTTTCAATATGCTATCAAACAAACGCTTGTGCTCTACCACGTATGGATTCGGCCGCTCTCCATCATATCGCCAATTATTATCACCGCGAATATATGTGCAAGCATTCGATGTCCCTTTCGTTCCAACAATATGTTCACTCACTCTGCTTGCAGTGCCATCAATTTGTCTACACATGCTAATCATTTTCACGCCGTTCTCGTACTCAAATTCCGTTGCAAAATGATCGTAGATATGTCCGTATATTTCCCCTGTTCTCACTTGTCTTCCTGCCAAAGATATTGCTTTAACCGGATGCTTACCCATAACCCAGTTACACACATCTATATTGTGAACATGCTGCTCCACAATCATGTCTCCGGATAACCAAGTGAAATATAACCAGTTTCTAATCTGCCATTCCATATCACTCATCTCGGAAGTTTTTTGTACAGCCCAAAGCCCCCCCTGATTCCAATAAGCATACATCGCAACTACATCACCTAAATCCCCGCCACGAATTTTTTCAATCGCTTGCTGATACGCAATATCATGCCTTCTTTGCGTCCCTGCAACTATCGTCAGTTTCTTTCTCCTTGCTTCCACTGATGCTTGGATGACACTCCTATAACCTGGGGCATCCACCGCAACCGGTTTTTCCATAAAAACATGCTTGCCCTCATCAAGGTGTAGGGAACAAAACCGGGGGGGGGCAGTCAAAATAACAACATCCACCCCGCTGTCAATCACGTGCTTGTAATTTTCAAAACCGGTAAAGACCCTATCATCTGTAACTTTACACCTTTCTTTTAACTGCTCTTTTAAGTGCTTGAGCAATGATGCGTTTCTGTTGGCAAACAAGTCTCCCATCGCCCATATCACTGCTTCAGGGTGAGCCATACAAGCATCAATTGCCGCACCTGTTCCGCGTCCTCCGCTTCCTATTAGACCAATTCGTATCTCGTTAGATGCATGAGCAAACACACCTTTGGGGATCACCATTGTTGCCGCAGTTGCCGCCGCTCCTGCTAAGAGTTCTCGCCTTGAAATCTTCTGTTTCGCCATAAATACAGAATAACCTATTTATGGATCACAAACAACCCGAAAACCCACAAAAGGAGCATCCGAAAGCCACCAAATGCTCTTCGGAAATTGCGGGTCGGTACGATTCCAGTCTGGGGTCTGTCTTTTCCGTGCACTATAATGCACCTCTTCTTTTTTGTCAATAAAAGACCCCCCACACGCTACCGGCTTCCCATCCGTTCCTTTACACCACTCCATCACGTTGCCTAACATATCGTATAACCCGAAACCGTTCGGCTTTTTCTTCTTCACCGGATGGGTTTTATCTAATGAGTTATCCCAAAACCACGCGTATTCATCGAGTTTAAACTCTCCCTTTTCAACGCCTCTCCCTGCATGTTCCCACTCGATCTCGGTTGGCAAACGATATCGTTTGCCAGTCTTCTTGGAAAGCCACCGACAAAACTCCTCTGCGGAAAAATAAGTCATGCCGATTGCAGGATAGCCCGAATGTCCGAAACCCTTATCAGGAGCCCCGTAAGGCCTTGTAGGTCGAGATTCTGCATCCACACCGCGCTCTTGCTCCTCCTCGCTTAAATCCAAACGAAATGCCCAAAGATCATATAAATCCCAAGTAATCTCAGTCTCGCCCATCCAAAACCCTTTCACTTTTATCTCTTCATCGTTCATTTTCAGAATGCCCTCTGGAACCCAAACCATCTTAAACTCGATAAGAGTGTTAGGTATCCTTTCGACAAAAGATTGACCAATTTTTTGAGAATCCGATGAAGACGTCACGGAATAGAGCCCTGTTAAAGTGTATAAAAAGATTATTGCATTAGTTATCATAATCTCACACGGAATGATGAATACTGAATCTTCCGCAAAAATTTTCGCGCAGAAACCTGCGCAAAACCTTTCACGCTTTCATTATAGCCAAATTCACATGGGTGTGCGAGTAGATATCACACTTTACGCAGAAAGCGAACAGCAGGCAATCAACGCAGCAAAATCCGCTTTCGCACGCTTTGACGAATTAGACGCTACCATGAGCGATTATCGCGTCGATAGCGAACTCAAAAAGTTTTGCTTATCAGGATACGACAATTTCATAAAACTCTCCGAAGATTTATTCACTGTTTTAAACTTCTCCCAAACACTGGCAATGGAAACAAACGGAGCATTTGATATCACCTGTGGAAACTTTGTTAAACTTTGGCGAGAAGCACGAAATAAAAACTCATTACCTAACGAAAAACAGATCAAAATTGCAAAAACTACATCAGGATATCAAAATCTCATTTTAGATGATAAATCAAAATCTGCAAAACTAAAATTACGAAATATGCAAATAGATTTAGGGGGAATTGCCAAAGGCTACGCATGTGAGCAAGCCATGCAAGAATTGAAAAAAAACAACATTAAAAGTGCAATGATTCAAGCAGGCGGAGACATCGTCGTTTCAAATCCCCCCCCTAATGAAAAAGGATGGAAAATATCAATATTTGGATCAAATAGCCAACCTCTGGTTCTTGATAATTGCGCCATTTCTACTTCAGGTGATGCGGAGCAGTATATTGAAATCAATGGAAAAAGATACTCTCACATTTTAGACCCGCGAACAGGGATCGGATTGACATCACGCATTCAAGTAACCGTAATATCACAAAACGGAATGATAAGCGACGCTCTTGCCACCGCACTTTGTATCATGGGGGAGCAGGATTCCAATCTACTCTTGTCGAAATATAATGCCAAAGCGATTTTCACGCAAATGGAAAAGGAGAAAAAACAATGAAATTCTGTCTCATTCAATTAAATGCAAGAAAGTTTTCTGTTTTCATGTTGATGCTCTTTTCATGCATAGCATTAATATCTGCAATAAATAACTCTCAGGGAGAGCAAAAACAATCCGTAAACCTTTTGGTGTTCACAAAAACAAAAGGCTTTCGCCATGACTCCATACCCGATGCCAAAAGAGCAATGCTGGAGATATGTGAAAGAGAAGGTTTCTCCGTCTCTTTCACCGAAAATTCTGAATGGTTTACGGTAGAGCGCTTAAAACAATACGATGCCGTAATGTTTTTATTGACAACAGGCGATGTCCTAAATGAAGAACAGGAAAAAGCATTTCAAAGTTTTGTGCGAAATGGGGGGGGATTTGTGGGAGTACACGCCGCATCAGATACAGAATACGATTGGGAATGGTATGGAAAACTCGTAGGTGCATATTTTCTCAGTCATCCCGCCATCCAAGATGGTGTGGTACACATCGAGGACCCCAGCCATCCCACCACCAAACACCTTCCTCATCCATGGACAAGAAAAGATGAATGGTACGACTTCAAGCAAAACCCGCGTAGTAAAGTGCACGTTCTCATGACAGTTGACGAAAAAACCTATCAAGGAGGAAAAATGGGAAACGACCATCCCATAACGTGGTGTCATGAATTTGAGGGGGGGCGAAGCTGGTACACCGCAATGGGACATACAAAAGAATCCTACAAAGAACCCGAGTTCCAAAAAATGCTTGCAGAAGCCATTAAATGGGTATGTGAAAAAAAATAATCAAGATAAAGGAAGACAAATGAACGATAAACTTTCAAGAAGAGATTTCTTAAAATCAGCCGGATTGTTGGGTTTGGGTGCGGCAAGCTTGCTTACCACAAAATCCGAAGCAAGCCCCATCCTACAATCCCCCCCGCAAAAGGGGAAAAATGTGTTCGGGTTAACTGTTCCTAAAATGGAAACTGTACGCACCGCGTTTATCGGTGTAGGTGCACGAGGTTCAGGACACGTCGCGCACATGCTCAGCATAGAAGGCGTGGAAATAAAAGCCATTTGCGATATTCATGAACCCACGGCACTTGCAAGCGTAAAAAGATGTACCGACAAAGGTCACCCAGCCCCCACCGCGTATACAAACGGTCCCGATGATTACAAAAGAATGTTAGAGCGTGATGATATTGATATTGTCATCATCTCAACACCATGGGAAGACCACGTGCGACAAAGCGTTGACACAATGAATGCAGGAAAACACGCCTTCATTGAAGTTCCAGCCGCAATTACTGTCGAAGGTTGTTGGGAGTTAGTAGACGCCGCAGAAAAAAATCAAAAAAACTGCATGATGCTTGAAAACGTTTGTTACGGTCGTGAAGAGTTGCTAGTTTTGAACATGTGTCGCCTTGGATTGTTCGGAGAACTGTTGCATGGCGAAGCCGCATACATTCATGACCTAAGATGGCAGATGCATGAGGTCGAACGCGGAACCGGTTCATGGAGAACATTACATTACACAAAACGGAATGGGAACCTATATCCTACTCATGGGCTCGGTCCGGTTTGTCAGTACATGAACATCAATCGCGGAGACAAATTCGAGTACATGAGTTCCGTTAGTTCTCCCGCGCTCACACGTGCAATCTACGCAAAAGAAAAGTTTCCAGAAGGACATATTAGAAGACAACATCGCTTCGTTTGCGGAGACATAAACACAAGCATCATCAAAACCGCATTAGGAAAAACTATCATGCTCCAATGGGATGAACAACTTCCGCGCCCATACACGCGGCACAACTTCATTCAAGGTACTCGTGGCGCATGGGGGGGCTTCCCGAACCGAATAGTTGTCGAAGGAAAATCGCCATCAGTTGAAAGATGGGAGCAAGGAAATAACCTCAACAAATGGTTCGAAAAATATGAACACCCGCTCTGGACAAAAATGGGAGAAGAAGCCAAACGTATGGGGGGGCATGGCGGTATGGACTTCATCATGCTCTGGAGAATTGTCTACTGTTTGCGCAACGGGAAACCTCTTGACCAAGATGTTTACGATGCCGCCGCGTGGACAGTCGTTGGGCCGCTTAGTGAAATCTCTGTCGCCAATCGTGGAAAAACACTCGATGTTCCGGATTTCACGCGAGGGCATTGGCGCTCGATGTCGCCGCTCGGAATCATAAAGTAATGTTGAACATCCTCCCTATGTTTTTTATGCTAACTGCAACGCAGGGAGAAGTGATGAATAATACACAACAAGAAACTCCCGAACAGAAAAATGTGCGAATGCAGTGGTGGCGTGAAGCGCGCTTTGGACTGTTTATTCATTGGGGGTTGTACGCCATTCCGGGGGGGCAGTGGAAAGACGAAACCTATCATGGAGAATGGATACGCGAAACTGCACGCATCCCACTCGATGAATACAAACAATTATTGCATCAATTTAATCCCATAAACTTTAATGCAGAAGAATGGGTGAGCATTGCAAAGCAAGCAGGCATGAAATATATCGTCATCACTTCAAAACACCACGATGGTTTTGCGCTTTTCGATTCAAAGGCGAGCGATTTCGACGTCATGTCCACTCCGTTCCAACGCGATATCATGAAAGAACTCGCAGAAGAAACACGCAAACAGGGACTAAAAATCTGCTGGTATCACTCGATAATGGATTGGAATCATCCCGACTATCTTCCGCGAAGAAGTTGGGAAGAACGCTCGGCGGAAGGTGCAGATTTTAATCGTTTTGTTTCATTTCTTCGCGCACAAGTTACGGAACTTCTCACGAATTACGGAGATATTGGAGTGATGTGGTTCGATGGCGAATGGGAACAAACATGGAATCATACGTACGGAAAACAGTTATACGAACTATGTAGAAATCTACAACCCAATGTCATAGTCAACAACCGCGTGGATGTGGGTAGAGAAGGAATGGGGGGGCTGACAAAAGATCCTACACTCGCAGGTGATTTTGGAACTCCCGAACAAGAAGTCCCTGCAACAGGCTTGCCCGGAACGGATTGGGAAACCTGCATGACAATGAACAACCATTGGGGATATAACAAGTTTGACAATAATTACAAATCCACAAAACAACTCATTAGAATCTTAGTAGATGTGGTTTCCAAGGGGGGGAACTTTTTACTGAATGTAGGACCAACTGCCGACGGCAGATTTCCCGAAGAATCCATCAAAAGACTAAAAGAAATCGGCGAATGGATGCACATCAACGGAGATGCGATTTACAAAACCACACAGTCACCATTCAAAAAACTCGAATGGGGAAGGTGTACAGTCGGTAAAAGAAACGGAACAACTGTTTTGTATCTACACGTTTTCGATATTCCACAAAACGGAAAGCTGCACATCCCCGGTTTATCGAACATACCAAAAACCGCATATCGCTTGAAAGATAAACAAAACAAATTAATCTTTGAAAGGGCGGAAGATGCCATCGTAATAGCACTCCATGACACACAATTTGATGAAAACTGTGAAGTCATCGCTTTGGAAATCGAAGGCGAACCTGTTGTCTACACCCCCCCTTCAATTCAGACTCCTTCGTACACATTTTACAAACCTATCACAGTAAACATAAACTCACAACACGATTCAGAAATCCGCTACACCTTCGACGGAACCGAACCGAACGAAGCCTCACCCATATTCAAACAACCCATCACCATCACGGAAACCACCGTCATAAAGGCAAGGTGTTACAAAAACGGCAAACCCGTATCTCCAGACGAAACCATCACCCTGACAAAAGCCGAACTGCATCCCGCAACAAAAATCTCCGATGCATATCCGCGATTAATCTGCAAAATCTACGAAGGTGATTGGAATGCGCTGCCTGATTTCTCAAGCCTCACGCCCGTACGCGAAACACTTACGGAAAAAATCTTCGTCCCCGAACATGAAAAAAAAGAATACGAAGGAAGAAGATACACAGGATATATTTTCGTTCATGAAGATGACGTCTATGAATTCGCTCTCACTTCCGATGACGGCGCAAGATTATATATCAACGATAAACTCGTCGTAAACAACGACGGGCTTCACGTTGCGGTTACAAAGAATGGCTTCATCGCGCTCGAAAAAGGCATGCACAAAATCACGATTGACTGGTTTAATAAAGCAGGAGTCGCCGATTTAAAACTTGCGTGGACACAACTTGGCGGACAATTGCAAGAAGTTTCACCAAACAGTCTTTTTCACTCGAAATAAAAATGATAACCAAACAACAATACGAAAAAGCAAAACAAAAAACATTGCTTATGTTTGAAAAAGCAGGTGTGTATCTAACGCCCGAAGAACACGAACGCATCGAAGTGGCAGACCTCGGATTAAACGAATTGGAAACCACAGGGCTACAGCTCTTTACCTACGTTAGCACAGAAAGATGTTGCGCAAAAGAACTTGCATTATTCCCTCACCAAACATGCCCAGAACATCGCCACCCCCCCGTGGGCGACGACCCGGGAAAAGAGGAAACTTTTCGTTGCAAATGGGGAACGGTTTACCTTTTTGTGGCAGGAGAACCAACACAAAACCCGACTGTGCAGCCCCCAAAAGGGAAATACACAGTTTTTCACGAAATCAAACTCGAAAAAGGCGAACAGTACACTATCCCTCCGAACACCTTGCACTGGTTTCAAGCAGGAAGTGAAGGCGCAGTAGTTGCTGAATTCTCCACAAAAAACACAGACGAGCACGACATCTTTACGGATGAAAGAATTAAACGAAAACCGGAAATAGCATATTAAGTAATAATCCTCACACGCAGGGGAGCGGATGGGTGCTGGTGTGCCTTCCGGTCTTCAAAACCGGTGCGACTCGCTTGCCGGGTTGGGTGGGTTCGATTCCCACACGCTCCCGCCAGTTCCCTGCGTGCATTTTTTACATACACTCGGGTAAAATACATCCACAACCGGCGGGCTGAAACAGAGTAGACTGGTTGAAAACCACGTATAGCAAGCCGCTAATAACGTGGTTTGCTAAAATGCCTGAATAAATATCCTTATCTGAAAAAGGCAAGTATTAAAACAGTCAAATGCTCTGGCATCAGTTTCAATGGATAAAGAAGGAACTATGTCATACCGACCATCCCGATACGAACAAGTCATGCAAGCATCAGACGGACTCGACGTGCGGGCACGGAAGATGTTTGGCGGTATGGGTGTTTACACTGGCGAAAAAATGTTCGCAATTCTTCTCGATGATGTCGTCAGTTTCAAACTCTCACCTGAAGACCGCAATGATGCGCTCGCAATAGAAGGAGCGCATACTTTTCGACCCTCGCCTGACGCACCCGAAATGTCCGAATATGTTGTCCTGCCTGCAAATGTGCTTAACGATGACAACGCATTCAAAAAATGGTTGAGAAAGAGTGCGGACTACGCAAAGAACAAGTCGAACGGCGCATCAAAAGATAACAATAACTAAATTTAGTTGTCAAGCGAAGAATTCGACAGTGTTCTCACGTATCCATGCGTCAGAACACGTGCTCGAAACTCATAACTCTGTTTTCAAACGTCTTTAGTGCAACGCATCCGTGAAAAAAGAGAAGTACAAATGAGAAGAGTAAATTACGGAACGGTTGGTATCGTGGGACTCGGATTAATGGGAGCTTCCATCGGATTGCGGTTAAAAGAAATAGGAGCGGCAAAAAAAGTCATCGGCTTCGACATCTCACCCGAAGTTCGAAAAATCGCTCTTGAGCGAGGAGCAATAGATAACATTTACGAAACCCTCAATCGTCTTGGCGACGCAGACATTCTCATTTTAGCCGTCCCGCCCAATCAAGTCATTTCGTGTCTGGTCGAAGCAGATGTTTTCTGCAAAGTCAACTGCATCGTAACCGACACAAGCAGTGTAAAAACCCAAGTCATCAGATGGATTGATTCATACCCTCTGCGCTTTTCACCTCGTTTCGTCGGCGGACACCCTATGGCTGGAACGGAACACACAGGACCCGAACACGCAAAAGCCGACATGTTCGAAGGCAAGTACTGGATTCTCACACCAACTGAAGCAACCGACAAAGGCGCACTCGAAGCCATAAAATCTCTCGTCATCACGCTCGGCTCACATCCCATCCTCCTTAGTCCGGAAGAACACGACAGGCATGCCGCAATCCTTTCGCATCTCCCGCATGCGCTCGCAGGAAGCCTCTCACTCATGGCTGCGAATCTCACACATCCCGAAATCGCAGGACCAAGTTGGAAAGACCTCACAAGAGTCGCTGGATCTAATCCGGAACTTTGGACGAACATTTTCAGCAACAACCGCGAACAAGTCGTCTCTGCTGTAGAAGATTTAATTTACATGCTTCAACAATTAAAATCCGCAGTGGATCGTGAACAAATCGAAGAAATAAAAGAATTCTTCGAATCATCCGGAAAGGCGAAATCGGTTTGGGAGAAATAAGAGTAAAAAAAACAAATCGCTTTTGGGGCGAATTTCGTGCTCCAAGCGATAAAAGCCTTACTCACAGGGCGTACATAATTGGCGCAATCTGTGAAGGGGGGGCAAATATTATAACTCCATTACGAGGGCAAGACTGTGAAAATACATTAAACATCCTGCAGGCCATCGGAGTAAAAATCAAAAAACACGACATCTCTGTCACTATAGAACCTTCCCAATTGCACGCATCGAATAAACCTCTTTGGTGCGGCAACTCCGGCACCACTATGCGCTTAATGGCAGGCCTGCTTTGTGGACTTAAAATTCCTGCCACTCTCGTGGGAGACGAATCGCTTTCTCGAAGACCAATGAAGCGCATCATTGACCCTCTCACTCAAATGGGTGCAAACATATCCGGAGATACCCCCCCCTTAAAAATAAAACCGGCGGATTTACACGGAATAGATTACGAATCACCACTCGCCAGCGCACAAGTAAAAACTGCTATCATGCTCGCAGGGTTGTTTGCAAACGGAACAACAAGCATAACCGAACCCATGAAAACACGAGATCATACGGAAAGGATGCTCGCTTCTGTCGGGTGCAGCGTAAAAGTCAGCGGATTAAAAGTAACTCTGGAACCCGGAATGCCAAAACAATTGAACATGAAAGTCCCAGGAGACATCTCATCAAGTGCATTTTTTATGATCGCCGCATCATTGTTGGGAGGACCACTTACAATACGAGAGTGCGGAATAAATCCCACAAGGACCGGCATTCTCGATGTTCTCACTAGTGTCGGTGTGGAATACGAACTCGAAAACATCCGAGATGAATGCGGCGAACCCGTTGCTGATATTTACTTCGGAATGAATAAAAACAATTTACACCCTTTCAAAATTTCCGGACCCCTCGTACCTAGACTTATTGATGAAATACCTGTTCTCGCAGTTTTGGCAACGCAATGCAATGGCGAATCAGTCGTCAAAGACGCACAAGAGTTACGAGTAAAAGAAAGTGACAGAATCGAAAAAATCGCTCACGGCTTACGTGAAATGGGAGCACAAATTGAAGCAACAGAAGACGGCTTCCGCATCTTCGGACCTACACCTTTAAAATCAGCCATCATAGATTCAAAAGGTGACCACAGAATCGGTATGGCGTTTGCAATAGCAGGTTTAATTGCAGATGGTGAAACTATTATTAAAAACGCTGATTCCATACAAACAAGTTTTCCAAATTTCGAACAAGAACTTATCAGATTAAGTCATGTATAAAAAAGTTATCGCAATAGACGGACCCGCAGGTTCAGGAAAAAGCACTGTTGCAAAATCAGTCGCATCTAAACTCGACTTTTTTTACCTCGATACCGGAGCAATGTATCGCGGTGTCGCGCTTTTATCTCTAAGAAACAACATCTCAAACGAAGACATCTCTTCAAGTGCAAAACTCGCACAACAAGCAGATTTCCGATTCGAACCCGGTACACCTCAAAAAGTGTTCCTGAACAACGAAGACATCACCGAAGCCATTCGCACAATGGAAATCGCAGAAAAAGCAAGCGCAATCAGCGCAATTCCAGAAGTACGTAGAGAACTTGTGAAAAAACAAAAACAAATCTTGGAAAAAGGAAACGCTGTGCTCGAAGGAAGAGACACCACAACTGTTGTGTGCCCGGATGCGCTATTGAAAATCTATCTCACAGCAACTTTGCACGAACGTGCTCGCAGACGATGGCTCGAACTGCAAAACAAAAACAACGACTCACCAAAAATAGAAGAAATACAAGCACAAATTGCACAAAGAGACGCAAGAGACGCGAACCGCGAAGACAGCCCTTTACGCATCGCACCGGATGCAATTATCATAGAAACTGACTTCCTCACTCCCGATGAAGTCATTCAAAGAATTATTAAAGAGTGGGAACAAGCCTTAAATTCTTCCCTTCAATAAAAACTTATGCCGCTTTATTAAGCGCGTCTCTCCTCTTTTCACAGTTTGTTTGCAATACACTCAAACACTCCAAAACACCAAGAACCATTTTCTCTAACTCGTCTTTAACTTTTCCAAAACTCTCACGATTCATATTTGCAGAAGCATCTTGATATGCATGCATCAGCTTCTGTAACTTTTTATTAAGCTCCTTTAACCTCTTAAGTTCGTTCATAGAAACAAAATCATCATACGCTTTGGATTTCAACCATTTATTCAAATTGTAATTTTCAGAATCTAAAGCCAAAACTGCATCATATACGTCTTGCACTTCTTCGGAAGCATGTAATTTCTCGCGAACCAATGAAAATGCAGAAAGTAACTGCTTTAATATCACCACAGTCGCTTCTAACCTGATTCGCTCTTTGCCTGAATCAATCAAATAATAATTACTGTTCGGATCATTCTCTATGCTTTGTATCTCAATCTCCGAACAATGTGTAACCCTGTTTCTACCGTTCTGTTTGGAATGGTACAATGCTTGGTCAGCCGCATGAATTAAAGTAGCAGCATTCTGCATCTCTTCAGTTAACGTGCTTACACCTATACTTACAGTTATCGTACGGTTTGTCCATTTCGCTTTTTCTATCGCTTTTCTAAATCGTTCAGCCGCCTTCTTCGCCAATTCTGAGTTCGTATAAGGTAAAATAACTACAAATTCTTCACCACCATATCGCGCTACGAAATCAGTGCCGCGTGCATTCTGCATTAAGATCTTTGCGACTTTTTTCAATACATCATCACCTCCAAGATGCCCAAATGTATCATTGTATTGCTTAAAGTAATCAATGTCTAAAAGCATTGCAGACAAGGCATCTCCCGTTTCCCGCGCACGAATAAACTCCTGGTTGATAAACTCTTGAAAAGCTCTGTGATTTTTCAAACGAGTCAATCCATCCGTAGTCGCCATCGTTTCCAAAACAGTATTCGCTTCTTTTAATCGCAATCTTTGTTGCTTTAAAACTGCGTTCGTCTGTTTTAATTTCTCTACTTGCTTCTGAACTTCGTCTTGCAGTCTTCGTCTTTCAGTAATGTCACGAACGATTCCTGCATATCGTACGGTATTACCCATTTTCATTTCACTAACCGCTAATTCAACAGGAAATAGTCTCCCGTCTTTCGTAATCGCAAATGCCTCACGTCCTATACCAATAATCTTCGCCTCACCGGCCTCTTTATATCTGTTTATGTACGAATCATGTTGAAACTTATATGGCTCAGGCATCAACATACTCACATTTTTCCCAATAACTTCTTCTGGCTCATAACCAAACATCTGTAATCCCGCAGGATTAAATGATTCGATAATTCCCTGTGAATTAATGACGATAATGGCATCTGCGGCAGTATCTACAATTGAGCGCATCCTTGTCTCACTTTCACGTAATGCAGATTCCATTTGCTTGCGCTCTGTTACGTCTTGTAAAATGCCAAACAGCATCGAATTGTTATGAGATAACAAACGCGCATGCATTACACCGATATTCCCGTCCGGCTTAGTAATACTAAAATCAAAATCAACGATGTATTCCTTATCAGTTGAATGCATCAACGCATTGTCAATCTTTCTTCTAAATAGTTGCGAATCCTCTAAACAAACATAAGATGAAACAAAATCAGAATAATGCATTGTTAACCCATTAGAACTCGTCCCTTTTTCACCCAGTAATTGAAGTGCCTCACTTGATAACGAGATCTCCAATGTGTTTACATTTAATGTCCATACCCCAATATTCGCAACCTCGTGTGCATGCTTTAACTGCTCTGCTAATAACAGAATTTCTTGCTCCGATTTCTTTCTGTCTGTGATGTCAATGTTAGCACAAATCGCACCAGATACACTCCCGTCCAATCCGAACATCGGGAAAATATTTGACAAACTGTGAATCTCATTGCCATCGCTATCGAACGTTACAAACTCCTCATCACGAATTGCATGACCGGAAAACACATGCGAAACAAGGTTCATTAATCTATCTTTATCTTCATGTGAATAAATACTTTCCCACAACGGCTTCATCAACATATTCTTAGAACCTATGTGGTATAAACTCTCAAACTCTTTATTCCATTCATATAGCAATCCATTTTCATCAAATGTAAAACAAGCTATCGGTAGACCGTCAAATAACTGCTTAAATCTATATGAAGTAATCTGCATTGTCCGATGTGCATTATCCAAGTCTGCATAGCTTGCAACTAATTCTGCATTCTTACTTTGTAATACAATCTGCGCCTCTTCTAATGCTCTCTTCTGCTTCTCGATATCCTGCTGCCTCGCTTCCAATTCTTGAAGCATCGTATTTACTTCTTCCGTCAGTCTCGAAAGTTCATCATTTCCGATAACAGGAAGGCGTTCATCAAAATTCCCCCTCTTCCCAATTTCGCTAACTGCACGTTGAAGTCTGAACAAACGCATAAGAACGGTTTTTTCAATCATCAAACCAACAATACCAACAAAGGCAAACCCGCATAAAATTAACGAGCCTAAAATTAAAGACATCGTCTTCTTTGCTTGATGATATATACTTCGTGGATAAACTGCTTTTAGAACACCTACTGGGTTACCGTTAACGTCGGTTAGCAAATTATAAGTCGCTATCTCATCTTCATTCATAACCTTCGTGGTACTAACTCGATTCTCACTAAACAATTCAGATAAAGAGTTCATCTTCTTTTCTTTACTAATCTTGCCTGAAGGAATAAAACTTAACTCTGATCTTGTTGAGGCGCCAAGTGAACTGATAAATTCATCATTTAAAAAGTTTCCAAAAATTAATGTCCCGCGGATTTCGCCTTTCGCGCTTGATGGGATAATGGGACGCGAAGCAAACAACAGAATGTCTTCTTCAATTTCAATAATCCCTTTATGAACGCTGTCTTCATGATGATGATCAAACACACCGCTCTCTTCGAGCGTCTCTAATGTTGATGGCTTTATGGTAACAACTTGAGACAACTCATTAGAAAGTTTCAATGCGCACAACACCTCTTTCTCTTTCCCCAAAACAATCAACACGTCCCTGGAAGTGTTCAATAATTGCGGAGGCATCAAATTCCCTTCCCTAAACTCCTCATCTTTCGTGATGGTGTAGTTATACATGTCATCCCATGCACTCCAGTCACGAGCCGTCACATCAATTGCATCTAACCTCGATTTTAATGCTTCTACAACTCGTTCTAAATTAATCGTGGCACGAGTCTCTTCCAAATGGTTATGGCCGCTCAATATAACATTACTCGCAAGAAAATAAATTCCTGCCAATAATAAAGAAGTTGATATAGCAACTATAAGCGCGCTTCTAAATCTTAGGCTCATCAAAAATGCCTTTATTGAAAGAGGCTCAACAAAATACAAGCCTCAATCGGGGAAAACCCCGTTTGAGTTCAAATGGAACATCCTTCGCTCTTATATTTTCGGCTTAAACGGACACTCACTTAACCCTTTTCAAGAAAAAAGTAACCGGTTTTTGACCTCAAAAAAGCAAAAAAGGGACGCACTCCCAAGCCTGCGCCCCTTCCTTTGGGAATAAATCTCCTAATTAACCTTAAAACCTTAAGCCGTACGTTGCTCCAAGGTAAAGATTTGTGTGGTGAAATCCTAACTGTATCCTGAACCCGCTATCGTGAACATATTTCAATGCCGCATTGAAGTTCTTAGTATCCCATTCGCCAACCACTGAAAAACGCTCATCAAACACAAGCTCCGCCCCGCCAAAGAGTTTCTCCTTGAAAAGGCCTGTCCCTGCTCCTGCATGAACTCGGAATCCAATCGCTCTCTCTTCAGCAACACGAGGAACGTTCAACTCAGCGGAACCCACGAAATAGAAAGTCTGATTTATTGCATCTGCCGCATCAATCACACCAATCCCAACTTCAAAAAAGTCAAAGTTCTTGGGAATGATGTTGATCTTCGCATTCCCGATAAGTTTGTTGTCTGCACCTTCTCTATCAATGAATGCACCACCTACTTCAACCCCCGGAATCACTGCCCAGTTCACGGCAGGTCCGCGCAATTCATTTGCAAATGATGCACTGAAGTTCACATGGTTATCGGCAGTCACGTATGCAGTCGGAACAACAATCAACCCGGTCGGGCCATAAATTGTATTCATCGAGCCGCTTCTGCCATTTACAGCCATACCCGCATTTGCAGTCGCTGCATTACTTGTCGTCGTCTCTTCCACATTCACACTTCCATGTATCAAAGACAGCGCAACAGAACAAGCCAGAAATCCGGACAAAACATCCATTTTAGTATCCTCCTAATTAATACTCAGTCTTCGAGGTAGAATCCTTTTCTTCCTGCTTCGCCATAGAATTTTTTCTCAACTCCATGAAAACCCCAGCTAATAATGTGAGAACACCTGCCCCTCCCGTCCACGGCAGAATCGGCTTTACAAGTGCCGTAAATTCAGCCGCAATATACAAAAGTGCTGATGCTACTATCACCAAAATTCCAATGTAGATGACTTTGTTCTTTGGCATGATCCTTCCTCGTAATGAAGACAATACCTGCAAAACTTATGGGCTTTCAACCCATATCAAAATTTTACTACACTTCTTAAAGTATTCTTGTAAAACTATGCAATCCGCGAATTCCCCGTGGGTCGGTGACCTCGTATTCCGTCGTTCAGGAAAATCTAAACGTGTGTCAAGTTGGGACACAACCGGTGGCAATCATGACTGGATCTCCTTCGAACCTCATGAAACAAAACCCCTCGCAGAAGTCTCCGGTTCCGGATGTATCCGTCACATCTGGTTCACCATCAACCACCGCGACAAACTCTATCTCAGAAATATGGTGCTCCGCGCTTGGTGGGATGGAGAACAAACTCCCAGCATCGAAGTCCCGGTCGGAGATTTCTTCTGTCTCGGGCATGGAATCGCAAAAAGCTTCCAAAACGCTGTCTTCAATACCGTTACTCACGACGACAACGAAAGCAGTCTCGGGGGGGGAATCGCTCTGAACTGTTACTTCGCTATGCCATTTGCAAACGGAATGAGAATAGAAATCGAAAACCAAAGCGAAGAAAAATGCGACAGTTTTTATTACTATGTAGATTACGACGAACTCCCTTCACTTGATGAAAACGTCCTGCGCTTCCACGCACAATACCGACAAGAATATCCCACAACTGTCACGGGAGGAACTCTCGCATCAAAAGGAGAACATTACTGGGATCACATGAATGATCCTAATCTTTCTGATAAAGAAAACTATCTCATCCTCGAAGCAGCAGGCGCAGGACATTTCGTAGGGTGCAATCTTTCAGTAGAAAACATAGACCCTATGCTCCCAAAAAAGAAATTCGGAGATTTGGAATATAGAGTTCCCGAACTCACATGGTGGGGCGAAGGAGACGACATGATCTTTATAGATGACGACACATGGCCACCCTCCATGCACGGAACAGGAAGCGAAGACTATCTCACACAAGCATGGGGAATGCACGACAGAACATATTTATATGCCGGAACAAGCATTCACGAACACGATAAAAAATATCCTAACCGAAAAGCGCTCACTAGCTACAGAATGCACATCCTCGATCCCATCGTTTTTCAAAAAAGTATTCGCATGAGCATCGAACATGGACACGCAAATCTTCAACAAAACGATTACTCTTCGGTCGCATACTGGTATCAAACCGAACCGCACGCGCCATTTCCCAAACTCCCGAAACCCGAAGACCGTATCCCCAGATTCGCAAAATGAAATACCTGCAAAAATCACCTGACCACCTTAGCAACAAACAAACACCGAACTAAAAATAATAATTCACGAATAAAACATTTTAACTTCTAACTGCAATCAATACGAACCTTAATAAAGCCCCGTAAATATGAATAACTCTTTTCATGAATATTCAGGAAAAGAAATAATATGAAAAGGGCTCGGTTAAGCCGCTATGCAGCGTTCTCACTCCTCGAAGTGATGGTAGCTATCATCCTTGTAGCTATGGCAGGAGTAATGTTTACTGCGCTCATACCCACTGCCGCAAAAACCAGCAAAATGGTCGGAAATTACAGTCAAGCTTGCAGCATTATCCAACACAAAGTAGACCAGCTACGCGCGGTCGGATATGGGCGGCTAAACTATCTCGAATTAAAAAACGCAAGTATTATAGACCCAGAACCTTCAGAACACCCCTTCCATTTCACACAAGTTGATGGCTTGGGAGAGCTCTTTGTAAATCCGAACGGAACTATTAATATAGAAGACTGGGACGCAAACACAAAGAAAGTTACCATTAGCCTTACATGGACAGGCAGTGCACAACATCAAGCTAATGGAGACCTAGCAATTGAAATACTAATTTCAAGAGGGTGAAAATGAAGCGCCAAAAAGCATACTCACTTATAGAAATGCTGATCGTAGTGGTCATAACATCGATCGTGATAATTGTCGCAACGCAACTCTTTGCACACACCAGCAGAAGTTTCTCCCTAAATACTTCACAACTCGAAATTGATCAATATGCCGGAGTCGCTATCGAAAAAATGACACGTGATTTGCAGGAAGCAAAACAAATTGAAATTTTATCGGATACACACCTTAAAATCTTTTACCCACAAATTGAAGATGATGGCTCTTACAACAGACTCGTCTTAGACACCAATAACACAATCGAATACTACTTAGGAGATAACAACGGAATACACGATGAGGCAGGAACTATTCTTTACAGAAAAACGCCGGATAGCGACCCCAGAATTGTCTGCCGAAACGTTGTTCAACTCGCATTTAACAGCAACGACCCATCAAGCGTTATCGTAACGCTTAAAACTCTTAATCACACAAATAAAACGGACGTTGTATGCGATATCGTTCATCGCGCAATCCTTCTAAGAAACTATTAAATAAGGAGGAATCTTGTGAATACATCATTTAAAAAGATACACAAAAATAAAAAAGGGTTTGCACTGTTTATGGCAATTTATTGTGTCTTCATTTTAATGCTCTTAGGAACAGCGCTCGTATTTGTGTCCACACTCGCATTAAATCAAACAAAACACAATAAAAATGAAATCTTGGCATTTAACTTGGCAGAATCAGGCGCAGAAAAAGCACTCAGATGGCTCAAAGAGCAGCCTTACCCCCCCACAAATGATAACCCATTCGACCCATTTAATGGAGACGTTTCGTTAAGTGAAGGAAAATATCTCATCACTATTATCCCTGACCCAAACAACTGGAACTCCGCTCTGAAAACCTTTAAAATTGTTGCCAAAGGAGCCATCTATGGACATGAAGAATCCATAGAACAAATAGTAAGACAACAATCTTTCGGAAAATATGCTTACTTCACAGACAAAGAAGTCTCATCCGTAACAGGAGGAAAAATCTGGTTCTTCAGTGGAGATAAAATCAGAGGACCTGCGCATAGCAATAGCAAAGATGGAAGCGATTTCCAAATAAACTGGCAGGGAAGTAATCAAGCAATATTCGAAGATATCCTTACATCAGCCAGCTCAAGCATCACGTACTCGCCAAGAGAACCAAGCACAGAAGATGAATATTTGAAAATTTATAAAACCGGAAGCAGAGGATATCAACTCGGGGTTGACCCCATAGAACTACCTAACTCCACAACTCTTCAGCAAGAAGCCGCATGGGGAGCAAGCGGGGGGTTCCCATCTGCTACTGGAGTATACGTCCCTGATAACGGAGGCATTTACATAAAAGGAAATGCCTCAATCACACTTCAAGCAGATGCAGTTGGAAGACAGAGATTCCGTATACAACAAGGGGGGTCAGTCATTCAAGTAACAATAGACCGCGAAGCAAACTACAGAATGGTAGTTAACAATGACGGACCACCATACTATGTTCCAGGCGCAGGGACTGGCGTCGTCTTTTGCGCTGACAACATCACCTCTTTATCAGGTGTCGTTGCAGATAATATTCTCACTTCAGACAACCCACCTCAAGTAAAACATCGCTCGGAATTTACTATTGCTGCAGATGTCAATAACGGGAAAAATATTACCATTACTTCGGATATTAAATATAAATCTGCACCTGACCCAACCAAACCATTAAACGACCCAGTAAATCTAACGCCAGGAACTCTAGGCTTAATTGGAAGAAACGTCATTATCTCTAATACCGCACCAAAAGATTTGGAAATTAATGCGGTCGTTCTCGCAGGAAGTTCAACAACTACCGACGGAAGCTTCTATGTCCAAAACTATAACACAAAAAAACCTACCGGAGTCCTGAAACTCGTGGGAGGAATTATACAAAAAGCAAGAGGCCCTGTAGGAACCTTTAACTCGTCAACCGGACAAATCGTAACAGGCTACGCAAAAAACTATTGGTACGACCCAAGATTAGCAAATAACCCGCCACCATATTTCCCTACGACAGGGCTGTATGACCGTATCTCGTGGAAAAGAACAACCAACAACGACTAAAAAATAAAAAACAAGAAGGTCTTGCAAAAATCTGTAAGACCTTCTTCATTATAACCGCTTAATCCTTATATTCCTAAACCAAACCTTATACCCGTGATCTTGCAAAACAATCTTCCCTCTTTTTCGCATACCAAAATCCGGCAAGCTAGCAAACTTACTTTCCGCTTTACGCCTTAACCAATCAGCCGAACCAATCGTATAAGAAACTATCTTATATCCGTTCAGCCAATACTCTATATCCCCCCCCTTAGCAACAATCCTCACCTCGTTCCATTCCCCCGCATCACGCACCACATCGCGCTTCGGTGCATGCATTGCGTAATCAGCTCCCGCAGATGTCAAATCACTCCTTCCGTCCGGGTGTCGCATATCATCCAATATCTGCATCTCGGGTGCGGTTTCCCACACTCCGCCTTTATCCTCGCCAGCTCGGAAAAATATACCGCTGTTTCCACCCGCCTCCACACGCCACTCCAATCGCAAATCAAAATCTCCATACTCCTCTACAGTAACAATATCCCCTCTGCTCCCCCCCCGCGGGGCAACAACCAGCAACCCGTCCTCTATCGCCCAAGAATTCGGAATCGTGTCTCGCCTCCAACCCTTCCAACCATCTAAACTTTTTCCGTCAAATAACAATTGAAACCCCTCTCTCTGCTCACCCGCAAGCAAAACATTATCTGCATGCACATGGGGATTAACCGCATACTGCCTTGTCGGAATCCTGTTTAATGTGTACCAACTCTCTGTCGTCCACAAAATATCATCGTCATCACTCGACAATCCTCTATGCAATCGAATGTAAACAACATGATCCTCTTTCAAATCATCCAATTCCAAAAAAATCCTTCTTCTGTCGCCGGAAACCGTAACGCTTTTCACCCGCAAATCCTCTTGATCAATTTTCGGACCGCCATATTCCACAGTGGGAACATATCTCCATCGTTCCACATGATAATCAGCAGGCGAATGACCCATACCTCTCATCAAAGGCTTCGTTAACTCAACTTCAAACCCGTTTGAATATGCACGAATCGCAAGAGGCTCAAACGCAATCGTTCCGTTAAACTCTAACCTCTGCAATCCAAATCGCTCCTTGCCTTCTTGACCCCAGTTCCCCGTCGAGCCAATCCCACCAACATATATCGCATCATCAGGACCTATAATCACACGATTAATCCCCGCTTCTAATCCCTGGGTAAATCTAAACACAGCACCTTGTAAAACACCGTTCACCTCTTCCACAAAAACACGCTTCAATCCTCCATGTGTAACATCACCATGAATCATCTGATTTTTATACAAACCGTGAGTTAATCGCGCTGGTTGACTCGGAGAATTACCAATCTCACCCTGAGGAAGCCACACCACGGGGGGGGTAACTTCCAAATGCTTATCATGTGCAGGGTTCACAGCCTGCGAACCATAAAAAGCCCCCTCTCGCATAGGCAATACCTTTGAAGAAGGAAGCCAATCGCCCTGGTTATCAGTAATAAAAACCTCTCCGTTATAACCGATACCAATCCCGTTAGGTGTACGTAAACCGCGCCCCACAAAAGAATAACTTCCATTCGGTGAAATCTTAATAACCGACCCTCTGTCCGGATTTTGAGGCTGTGTGCTTTTCCCCCCCGGATCAATTGCAATCGCCAACGTCGCATAAAAATACCCGCGATAATGAACTAAGCCAAATGCAAACTCATGAAAGTTCGCTGTCACTCCCCATCCATTCGCAACCGCGTAATACTCGTCTACTACCTCATCACCCGTATGATCAATCAGTTTCGTCAACTCCTGCTTTTGCAATACATATATCTCCTTCCCAACCACTTTCAAACCCAACGGCTCTGCCAAGCCTGCAGCGATCCGCTTCACACGTATCGGTTTCTCTCGCCCCCCCGTAACGCCTTCCAAAATATACACCGCACCATCAGGATCCCAAGTGCAAATCACTAATCTGCCGTCAGGAAGAAAATCCATACCCCCCACACGTGGCTTAAAATCTTCAGGCCTTATCGTGCGCAAATCATACGAAGGATGAACACTCGTCAAAGGAAGAATATCTCCCGGTCTCCTCTTGCGCAGAGGATCAATGATATTCTTCTTCCCCGGAGAGGTCACACGCACCTCGCCCGCTTGAGTCGTCAAAACCTCAACAGGCACTACCTCAAAATTACCCCCCCCGTAAGGAGTCTTCCACTCCAATCGCAACACCTCATCACCCGTATTCTCAAAATATTCAATCATAAACCCGTGCTCTCCGGGATCCAGCCGTACCTTCCCAGTCTTAGATTCCTCCGAATGCAATCCGTCATTGTCAATAATCTTTTTATCACCCAAAAACATCCGAGAACCGTCGTCCGATGTCAACTTAAACTCGTACTCACCTCCAGTCTTGATATTCAAAAATCCCGTAATCTGAACATAAAATTGACTCTCAAAACCGCCAAAATCACCCGGTCCCCGTAAATCAATCTTTGAAATCACAACAGAATAATTCGGCGTCTGAGATGGCATCAAAATCGGGACTACACTCATATTCTCACCGATGTAATATAATCGCATCGAAACTCCAGGCTCGCGAGGGGGGGACTGAACATGTGGCACTAACCCCAAAGTATCAGTAATCGGCTTAATCACCTTCATCTCGGTAACGGGAAACTCCCTAAATAAAACATAACTCCGAGTAACCGCATTCGAGCGCAGCCCAAGCCTTCCGATATCGCCCTCCCACTCCAACGGAATATCCGAACGAATCTCAGCACTCTCATCAGCAGGCTTGTTCACAAACAATCTCAATCTCTCCCCCCCCAATAATCCAGAGGTCTCAAACTTTCTTTCTAAACCCACAAAATGGTTCACGCGAAAATACTCCGGTGTCTCACTTACCTTAACAACACGCCCACCTAACTTAAACTCGTAATTCAGCGTAACCTCCTTCCCATAAAAACGATAACCTCGAAAAGTCGGCTTTACCTTTACAACCTTTCCGTTGCTCTCCAATTCCCAAACATCTGCATCCACAAGTCCGTCCCAATAAGCATCCCCCCGTGTAGTGGGTTGAGGACCGTGCACTGTGGTATAAACTGCACCGTCAAATCTTACCCCCCCCTTCCATGCCTTATACATTCCACAATTCGTCGCATCGTAAGCAACCCACAACGAATCGTTTAATGCAATCGTAACCATCCGCGCACGATTGTCTAAAACTGAGCGAAATACCCAAATGTCTCGAGGGCGTTCAAGGGGACGTTCAACTAAACCCTGATCGGTGCCAAGCACCGATAACAAACACAAAGCAATAATCATCAACGCTTATCTTATCAGAAAAATAAAAATTATCTCTCTACCATTTCAATAATCACTTCGCCGTCCCTGTCAACAGCCACCCCGCACGGGCCACCCGACTTCGTACTTCCAAAATCAATAATGCTTCCATCCATCTTGTAAACAGGGTGATACCATTCGCTCACAGTTTTCGCATCTCCCGTCAAGTAATGCCCAATCAACGCTCTGCGAAATCGCACAGTGCTTGTGTTCGGATAACTTCCATGTATCAGCGAACCATTGAAAAACAAAACCTCGCCCCGCTTCATAACTGCAGACACCACCTCCATCCCGCGCGGCAATGGCACAGTAACATCAGTAAAACTCACGCTCGTGTCTGCCTTCTCCGCACAAAGTATCGGCAAACTATGAGAACCCGGCACCACTTGCATACACCCATTCTCTTCATCACAATCGTCCAACGCCAGCCACGCCGCCAAACACGTCCCAGGCTGCGCTCTCAAATAATAATTATCCTGGTGCAAAGCCTGCCCACGCGCTCCCGCAGGCTTAAAATACAGCATCGTCTGCACCATAAAAGGCTCCACGCCGGTAAGCTCCGTCATCACCGCATTCAGCCGGTCATCAATCGCCCAACGCAAGCTCACATCATCCCATCTGTGCATATGAATCATGCGCGGATACTTCAGCAAAGGGTCATTACTCGCAAGATCCACTCCTGAAAAATCTCCCGGCCTCGCCTCCTTCCTCAACTCCATGTAATGCTCAGTCAAAGCATCACATTCCTCACCCGAAAACACCGGCAATATCAAATACCCGTTCTCGTTGTAAAACCTAACCTGCTCTCTAGTCAACACATATATATTGTATACACAATTTCTCAGATAAGTTCTCTGTTCGTGAAAAACTCTTAATTCTTTTTTCCGGCAACAAACTAACACAAATTACAGTATCATAATTTCATAACCATACGAGAGATACGATGGAAAACATGAAAAATTTGTTCTGATACCTGTTATTTTTTTATGAATTTTAATCCCCTCACACCTCCACCCCCACAAGCACCCGAAACAAAATCACGCCTCTCCAAACACGCTCCACAACCTTCAGCACATCGAAATTCCTCCCCTGCCACTCGATCACATCCGAATCCGTCGTCGAGTCATCATCAGGAACGATAAAAGCATAAATCGGACGACCCAACGAACCAATCACCGAATCCGATAAATACATCCGAGCGCGGGGGGGTGATAATATCCCCACCAAACCCCGCCGCGATTCGCTGTTCACCGTAAAAGACTCACCCGTCCGCAGTATCGAGCGGCGAAAACGATACTGAACCTCTACCATCGAACCACCTCATCCTCGGGCAAAGCCGCATCCTTAAAACGAATATCAGTCCCCGTGCCCATAAAACTACGCACCGCAGGTTTCAAATATGGTGACAGCCTCCCCCAACCCTGCGCCTTCAAACCGAAAGGATCCGATATACTCACACGAAACTGTTCGGGGGGGCGAGAAGAAACCGTAACATCAGCAAACCAAAACGATTCGCTCGCTCCAGGCTCCCTGTGCGCCTGTGCCAAAAACTCGCCCGATATCACCTCCAGAGCACCCAAATTCAGAGTCGCCTGCAATCCCGCATTCGAAACATCATCCAAATGCGCTTCCAATATCGCAAATTCCAAAACCGGAATCTGCTCATCAATCAAGTCAGTAATCTCGTCATCGAAATCAGTTACCCCTATTCGACACTTTTGCTTCACCTGATCTTTCGTTACGCTCAGTCCCATTTTGCTCCTTTATCACCGTCTCCAATAGTCGCGTATTGCGACGCACCGCGCTCGTCAAATCGCGAATCGCGGTGCGATGCAAACGATACTCCTCCTGCTGTGTTTGCAAAAGATTCTCCAAATGCCGGATGAAGCGCTCAGACATCGAACGCTGGTGCGTCATGCTGTAGCGCATCATCCAAGCTGATGTAGCGAGAAAAAATCCCGCAGCTGCCAAAGGCTCCATCAGCGTTTATTTCTCCGCTTCAAAGAGTCGCGCAACTTCGAAAAAGCGCTCTCCGCCGATGAAATGCTCTCGACAAGATCCTCGAATCGCTCGTAAAGCTCGCGACTCTTTTCATCCTGCTTCTTGTCGAAATAATGTTGAAAAGCAAACGCAAAAACTTCGAATGAGCGCTTCACTCGAACCGAAGCAGCATAACTGGACAAAACTGCACCCAGACCCCCCCCCCAGCCATAAAGACAATACCAAAATGGCGATTTCATATAATTCCATTTTCACCTCCTTAAACAATCGAACCGTATGCGGTTTGCCATAAACCGTATCCTGCGTTGTATCTCGCGCGAACGCCATAGAAAAATCTGTCGCTCCACCATGACGATGAACTTCCACTCGTGTTATCCAGAGCGGAAAATTCCACCGGAACATCGCTTCTCTGCTGCAACAGCATAGGACGCAATGCGCGATTCGTATCCAGCAAAAACCAGTAATCATCGAAATCTCCACGCAAATACGGAGACACGATTAACCGCAATTTGCCTTCGAACACATTTTTGTATGGTGTGCTGCCTGCATTATCTGTGGCATTTCCTTTGTAAACCACCACAGGACTTTCCACCAATTCGATGGCACTCCATTGCAGCTTCGGACCCACAACAAGAGTGTCCGGAATAATCCCCAATGGCTCACCGCGTTCATCCGGTACCAGCATCATCGAAGAAATCGCACTCGCCAGATTGTCTGCATTCAAAACAACATCCGCTCTGTTGCTGTACGTGTTCCCCGGTGATGTGGGATGTGCAGTGTTGAAAAACGAAACACCGTCATATCCCAATTCCGTAAATCCCTTCGCAAGAGATTCCACAATCATCTTGTGCTGATGCTCCACAACTCGCTCCGCTAAATCACGAACCCGCAATCGAATCAAATCATACTGATCATCTTCTATCGCCTTCCTCTCCACAGCAATGCTCGCTTCGAAAGTTTTATCTTCGATGGTGTACGAATATTCGTTAAATCCAATCGGCTGTCTTTCGTCAACAAATTCACGCATCGCCGGCGTGCTTCCCAAAAACGCATACTTTTGCGTCGGAAGTGTCGTGTTGATAATAGTCGCAATGCGATTCACCACTCCCATCTCCAAACGCTGTCTGTATGCAGCGTCAAACTCAGTTTTTAATCCCGGCAGTAATAAGCTCGGTATATCACTTTTTGCAATTGGCATTCTTCTTTCCTCCTTTCTTAATTAGAATGTTTGTTAATGCGAACCCTCAAACCGTTCGCGCCTAAAGAAGTCTTTTCTAAAGATACAATCGTCCCGACTTTGTATTGGTTGATTAAACCCCCCGTCGTAACTTGCACTTCGTTGTCGGTCTTTGCATAAACCTCTTTGCCCGAACTCGCTTGTGTCGCGCTTCCTGCATCTGTAAAAACTCCGCTTCCGTTTTTAATCACCTTCGCATTCTTCGCACCGTTCGCACCGGAATTCACAACAGTCTCCTGTGCAATACCCGCAAACGTCAACGAACCAACCGAATGGTCCATAGGCACCAAAAATCCCGATGAATTAAATCCAACCAGTGCACCTTTGTAAATCGTCGTGCTTCCCGCAACCGGATGCGACACTATCTCAACAGGTTTCTCTAACACTTCGTATGCTTTTGTCAATGCTGCCATTTTTTATCTCACCCTCCTTTTTGCAATTTCATCTAAATCCAATCCGGAAAAATGTTTCGAATAAAAATCACTCTCTTCCGGTGTTAATTCGTGCGAAACTCGTTCAACTGATTTCGCCAATTCGCGAAACACTACTCGCTCGGGAAGTGATGCGAAAAACTCCGTCACCTTCTCACCGAAACCGAATCTCTCAGCACTTTCCAAAAGTTCAGTCGCAGATGTCCTCGATGCAGGAGTTATCTTCCCCGCGCGAGAAAACCTTTCAATCTGCTCTTCGATGTTTTTTCGATTCAGCTCCGCTTGCAAATGCAAAACCTGATTTCTCCATTCATCACGCTTTGCATCCGTTTCGCTTTCGTGAAAGTTTTCGCAAAACAATCGAGCAGACTCCACTCGCGGATTAGACACAATGCTCACCTCAAAAATCCGGGAAAAATCTTTACTCACTCCCAAAGACAAACTCTTCGCCTGTGAGTCCTCGATGATTTCATTTCCCGATTTCGTCAACGCAAGAGTCCCGAAAAGTTCCCCCCCCAAGGCTTGCACATCAGTCAAATATCCCAACCTCAAAGGCGTCTCCCTGTGCTCCACAAAAATCGGAACGGGAAACTCGAAACCTTTTTCCAGCCGCACCAAGTCTTCTTGCGATACCCGCAAATCTTTGTCCTCGTATGCGCCGATTTCGAAAAGTTTCGCCTTACGCTCCAAATACTCCGCATCATCTCCCTCTACAATCGAGAAAAGAAATGCCGGCGGATCTTCCAAGCCGTGCGTCGCCCATTGCTCGAGAATCGTCTGCGCAACCTTCCGCTTCTCATCGAGCGGTATGCGAACTCGTTTACCCTTGTAGCCGGGACCGAGCATCGCCGCCGCCATCCTCAATGAACGCTCATCAACACTCTCGTCCTCGAATAATCGAAGAAACTCCGCCCATTCCGCATCATTCGCTTTTAGCATGAATACCTCCTTAAAATTTTTCATTCCACCCTAATAAGACACTTCTGCCAAAAACGTCAACCACTCTCCAAAAAAACTCAAAAAAATGGGAAAACCCGAATCGCACCAATTCGGGTTTTCAATCGGATGCTTAACTTAACAACGAATCTATCTTCCGCTGTTTTGCAATCTCGATGCGAGCGCTTCCACAGCAGAATCTGCAGTGATGATACTGCGAATGTAATCAAAAACTCGACGGGTCAACGCTTCCTGACCCTGCACCTCGATCATTAATCTCTGCTCAAACTCTTGCAACTGTCGCTGATTTCCGTTTCGCATTCTGTCAACGTAAGCAACCGCAGAACTGCGCATCTGTCGCTCCTCGTCCTGATTAGCTCGTTCCTGCCTGCGAATCTGCTCTTGTGACGCACCCGATTGTCTCATCTGTCGCAGCGCCGTCTCCTGTGTCCTTCGGTAATTGCGCATCTGCGATCGAATCAATGTCCCTGCAATGTTATCTCGCACCCTATTCCATTCCTGCGGAGATGTGTTGCGCAAAGAGTTCATCATCTCTTCCACACGCCTCTTCGTCTCATCCGATGCACCCATCCGCACTTTCTGCGCATCGTTCAATGTTCCAAACACACTCCGCACTTCTGCTTCGATTCTTTCTCTCAACTGCGTGTTTGCTTGCTCACGATCTCTCACCGCTCGCTCCAACAAACCCTTTTGCTCATCGCTGATCTGCCTTCCCGTTGCAAGTATCGCAACAATCTGCTCTAACTGCGCACCCGCTCTTTTCAATTCGCTAATTCTTCTTTCATGCTCCTGCCTAATCCCAACAACATTCTTAGCAGCCGCATACAATTGCGCAATCTGATTCTCCGTAAATCCGCCCTCAGAAACTCTTACTAAAATAAGCGCTTTCTCAGCATGGTCAACTGTCTGAACTTCCTGTGAAATCCCGACAACACTCATCCCTGCAAGCACAAAACTCATAATCATTTTCATCTCTTCTGCTCCTGTATTCTTAAAAACCCTACGAGTTTCGACATGAAAACAGTTCCCAATTTCACCATCTTTCGCCTTCAATCATGCAAAATACACCGAAGGTTAACAAAAAATGTCCCTGCAAAAAAACAACTTCATAAACACACTCCGTAATCCCGTTTTTTTGCTCTCATTCTTTGCTTTCATTTTTTCATTCACCGTTTTTTGGTGGAACGCCGCACCATCAGTAACATACCGCGATAGCGGAGAGTTTGCACTTGCCGCCGCTTCCGGTGGTATTCCTC
>CAZSPF010000009.1:0-7354 GCA_964608695.1 uncultured Fimbriimonadales bacterium
CTTAGAGACCATCACCCCCCCGTGCCTGCAGTAGCCAGTTTCTGCGCCTGCACGTGGCTTCGTAAAGCTTCAAGAATCTCATCCAAATTCCCATCCAATACTTCCTGCAAGTTATGAACCGTTAAACCCATGCGGTGATCAGTAATTCTGCTTTGCGGAAAGTTATAAGTACGTATTTTTTCGCTCCTGTCACCTGAACCTGCCATTCTGCATGTGGCAGTTTGCTCTTTTTGCTGCTCTTCCAGTTTTAAATCATAAAGTTTTGCGCGAAGCATTCGCATAGCACGTTCACGATTTTGAATCTGACTGCGCTCGTCTTGACACGCTACGATCACACCTGTAGGCTTGTGTTTTATGCGAACGGCTGATTCCGTTTTATTCACATGCTGCCCCCCCGCACCGCTTGAGCGGTAAGTGTCTACCTCCAAATCGTCCGCTCGAATCTCAACATCAAACTCTTCCGCTTCGGGCATAACAACAACCGACGCCGCACTTGTGTGAATCCTTCCCGATGCCTCTGTCTTCGGAACGCGCTGAACGCGATGCACTCCCGTTTCGTTTTTTAATAATCCGAACGCGCCTCTTGCATTGATGGCGATTGTGGCGTTCGAGATGCCCCCTAATGATGACTCTTCCACATGCATCACATCCACCTTCCAATGTTTTCTCTCTGCAAATCGAAGGTACATGCGCAGCAAATCACCAGCAAACAGCGAGGCTTCTTCCCCCCCCGTACCTTGTTTGATTTCGATAATGGCATTCTTTTCGTCGTTGGGATCTTTGGGAAGCAGAAGCATGCGCAGTTCATGCTCGAGATTTTCTATCTGCAATTTTATTTCTGTTATCTCGCTCTCTGCAATTTCACGCATATCGGGATCATTCAAAAGTTCTTGCGCACCTTTCAACTCTTCGCTTTTCTTTTTCCATTTTCGATAGGCGTCAACAATCGGCTCGAGTTCGGATTGCATCCGCCCGAGTTCTTTCAATTTGGTGAGGTTGGAAACGATGTCGGGGTTTTGAAGATCCGCTTGAACTTGCTCGTATCGCGCCTCGATTTCACGAAGATTTTCCCACATGGCTTAGTATAAGAATACCTTTTTCGGGGGAAATTGAACTCAAGAATTCGCTTCAAATTCGTAATTTTTTTATTGTGCTTTCATTAAAAATATGTACAATACGTATAACAGCATAAAATGAGGCGAATTCATCACAGGAGGTGGAGATGGCTACCCCTCTGTGCAGTTTTTTGTTCCGCCGGCACTCGATAATACAAATCCATCGGATAGACCCATCATTAACAGTGTGACAGGATATTCAGGAAACATTATTAAATGCGGTTCGATTGCCAAGCGGCGGCTTTATCGTTGCAAGCAAATATTCTAGCGAATCAATTTTTTAGCAAAATTTTCACGTAACGGAGAAGTTATACGGCATTCAATTGAATCAAATTTAGATGCTTATAACTTTACGGTAGATTCCGAAGAAAATGTAGTTATTAATGCTTCAAGTGGAGTATCAAAAACAAATTATGGAAAATTAATAACGACTATTCTGTCTTTTATGATGATGCCTAATGATATTGATTTCTCACACATAAACGTTTCTCTCGGCACTTTCCACCGTATCCAAAACCAATTTCAATGTTTTCAAATTCTCTCCCCCCGAACAAGCCGGCTCGCGGTTTTCTTCTATGGCATCCATTAAATCGGACATCGTGCCCAAAAATGCATCGGGGAACCATTTACTCAGTGGCTCATGCGACATCATTACTCCATCCTTTCTTTCCAATGCAACTTTTTTGAAGTCGCACGATAACATGCCTTCATCTCCGTCAATAATCAAAGATAACTCCCAAGGATTCTCGGTTTCTACTTTGTTATGAAACGAATGGAATGCCGTCATGTCGTTTTCAAACTCTATAAAACATGCATAAACAGTTGGCGCAATCGCAACTTGCCCGGAAATGGATTTTTGAATGGCTTGAACGCTTGCATGTTCGCTTTGTGCAAAGAAACGTAGTAAATCAAAATAATGTATCCCATGATCTAATATCGTAAAGTTCTCTTGTTTTACATACCAAGTCTTTGGATCGTCCTGCCAACCGCGCACATGCAAATGTATCGTATTGGGACTACCGATTGCGCCCATCTCAAGCCATCTCTTCATTAACACATGCGTCCCTGCCCAACGCGCTTGCTGATTTACCTGCATCTTTACGTTGTTTTCTTCCGCACATTTCACCATCTCTTCCGCTTCGTTGTAGTTGTGTGCTAACGGTTTCTGCACAAGCATGTGTTTATTTGCTTGTGCAGCTTTCTTAATCGTATCTAAGCGACCTTCCACATGTATGGCAATGTCAACAATCTGAACACGCTCATCAGAAAGCAGCTCATCCAGCGATGAGCACACATGTGGGATATCAAATTTCTCCGCTGTTGCTTTTGCCGCGCTTTCGTTAATATCGTAGCAAGCAACTACATTAAGGTTTGCCGCTTTATAAGCCACCAAATGCGCAATGTTTACAATCTCCCCGCACCCGATAATCCCAATGCCGTAACTGGGGTTTCTCGGTAACGATGGCGCTAACTCCTCGTCGGAGAGTTGTATAACCATAATGAAAACAGTATACAATTATTTCTTAAAGCGTTGAAACCCTTAGCTGTTTACGTTCACGTTCCGTTCTGCCCTTCAAAGTGCGGGTATTGCGATTTTAATTCGTATGCGATGAACGGAGAAATTATCGAAAGAACATCGCGCGCAATTGTGTCCGAAATCCGCAACAGCCCGCATAAAGGCAGACCCGCAAAAACCATTTTCTTTGGCGGCGGTACACCGACGTTTATTCCCATAAAGCAGCTGCTTAGCATTTTTGATGAAGTTGTAAAAACTCACCCCCCCCACAAAAGTTGTGAAATCACAAGCGAAGCGAATCCGGGAACAGTGGATAGAGAAAAGTTTTCGGAAATGCGTAAAGTAGGATTTAACAGGATAAGCATAGGTGGTCAAAGTTTCGATAAAAACGATTTGATTCGATTGGAGCGTATTCATGAAAGCGACGACATTTCTCGGGCTGTAGGGGGGGCGAATGATGCGGGATTTGAAAATATCAATCTTGACCTGATGTTTGGTCTTCCTCATCAGTCCATGAACGCATGGGAGTCGAACTTAAAAGAAGCAATAGAACTAAAAACTACTCACTTGAGTTTGTATAACCTCACTATCGAGCCGAACACAAAATTTTACAAATTGCACCTTCGGGGTCAATTGCAACTCCCCCCCGAATCATTGCAGGCAAAAATGTACGAAAAAACGTTGGACACAATGCAGGAAAACGGTTTTCATCATTACGAAATCAGCAACTTTGCAAAACCGGGATACGAGTGCAGACACAATTTGTGTTATTGGCATGGTGAAGAATATGCGGGATACGGACCCGGCGCTGTCGAACAAGTCAACAACATCCGGAGTACGAACATAAAACACCCCACTCACTATTGCGAAGCAGTGGAAAATCATCTCGATTTAAATTGTGAAAAGGAATTCCTAACAGAAAAAGAAAAAAGAATAGAAGAGATAATGCTCGGCTTGCGATTAGACGAAGGTATCAGCATCTCATCTGCAAAACCCAATGAACAAAAACTCGAACAACTCACTCGGGACGGTTTTATTCAAAGAGATAATGGAAGAATTAAATTAACAAGAAAAGGAAAATTATTTTGTAACACTGTGGTGCTTGAGCTGATTTAATCGAGCATGCTTTCCAGTCCCACCACCAAACCGCTGAACTTTTTGTAATTCCTTAATGCAAATAAAACTCCCTCCATAAAAGATTCTCGTGACAGGCTGTCATGTCTTATAGTGAGCACCTCTCCCGGTCCGCCAAAAATTACCTCTTGATGTGCCAACAATCCAGGCAGTCGCACGGAATGCACATGCACACCTTCTTTCTCCCCCCCCCTTGCGCCGGACATTTTTTGAAATTCAGTGGGATCTTTGTCAGGGGAGGCTGTGCGGTTTTTTAATATCTCCTCAACTGTTTGCATCGCTGTTCCGCTGGGCGCATCCGCTTTTTTGTTATGATGCAGTTCGATAATTTCCACGTTCGGGAAATACTTTGCCGTTTCGCGTGCATATTTCATCATTAAAACTGCACCTATAGCGAAATTGGGTACGTAAAACACAGCAATGCCGCTTTCTTCTGAAACCTGTTTCAGTTTATCTAAATCCTTCTTGTCTAACCCGCTGGTACCGATTATCGGCACCGCCCTGTTTTCCAATGTGATAAGCGCATTTTTAAGCGCGTGTTCCGGCGCAGTGAAATCAACTAACGCATCTACGGGATTTTCAGAAAAGGCTTTCTCCAAATCACTCTCAGCAACTAACCCCTCAACCTCTTCACACTTCGGGTCTACTGCAAAAACAAGTTGAGTGTCAGGGGCGTTTGCAACTGTTTTGCATACTTCGCGACCCATGCGCCCGCATGCACCGGAAATGCCAACACGTATCATCAAATTTTCCTCTCGAAACGTAAACTGTCTTGCACCATTCTAATAATATCTTTCTTTTCATCTACCCAAACAATGGCGTTGTCTTGCTGAACCTTATGAGCATCAAACTTTTTGTCTCTGATGCTAATGTTTTCTTTCCCCAAATATACAGCCTTCGTCTCCACCCATTTCAAATCATCTATGGAAAAACGATAACATTTCCATTCTTCATTTACTTTCGGAGTGGTGTTAACAAACCAAAACTCGGATTTCATTCGTATCTCTGATTTTTCCGGTGCAGGAATTTGAAATGTTTTTCTTCCGGTCCCCTCTTCCACAATCACATTTGCAACTCTGTTTTGAAAAGTCACTTGTATCATTTTTGATACATTGCTTCCTGTCATGCGGAAATATTTTCGTGTGGGGTTGCCATCTTTGTCATAGTTCGATTCATGAGTAACAACAACCGTTGCCCCCCCTAAAGTAACTTCCATCTTTATCTGGACATAAAGCGTCCCGTTGTCTCTATACTTATAATAAGTTTTTGCACTCCCCACTTTTGTACTTTCACGATAAATTTCTAAGTCATTTCCAAAAACTTGTGTAAACAACAGAGAAACCAAACCGACCAACAATAATCTGTTCATATTCGGAATTCTAACCTAATTTAAGGTGTAAAATTCTCGACATTCGAGGGACATACTTAAACACAGGAGCGGTATTGGCGGGGGGCTTGGCAGGGCTTGCCATTGGAAAAGCACTCCCTCAGGATTATCAAGGTTTAGCACAATCCGCCATTGGCGTGGGAACCCTCGCAATGGGCATAAAACTTTTTTTAGAGTCAAAAAACATTCTCGTTCCTATCGGTGCGCTCATTTTAGGGGGAATGATTGGGCACCTTCTTGGTTTTCAGGACGGCATAAATGCACTTGGCATGTGGGCGCAGGAGCAGTTTGGTGATACCTCCGGAAAATTTCAAGAGGCTTTTGTAACCACAAGCATCCTTTTCTGCGTAGGACCCATGACTGTGCTTGGGTGTTTGGAAGACGGCTTACAAGGGAAAATCAGGTTGTTGGGGCTAAAGTCAATTTTGGATGGGGTGTCTTCGGTGTTTTTCGCTGCTTCTTTGGGAATTGGCGTTCTCCTCTCTGCAGGAACGGTTCTTTTAGTTCAAGGTGCCCTGACCCTCGGTGTGCGTTCCATGCGAAAAATCGCTGAAAGTGAGCATATCCTCTCTGAAATCACAGGCTCTGGTGGGCTCATTCTCATCATGATTGGCTTGGGCTTATTAGAACTCAGAGCCCTGCCCACGGCGGACTTCCTGCCTGCCCTCCTTTTTGCCGGAATTGCCGGCAGTTTGTTCTTAAAACCAAAAAATCAGGCTCAAAACCCTCCTTCTGATAATCCTTAACCCCTTGACATCAGCGATGACCTTGTGGAATACTCCTTTGTCTGTAGCGGCAGGCAGAGACCTTATAGGAGGGTAATACTGGTGCAAACACAGAAATTATATGCGGTACTTGCCGCTGTGTGCCTTTTAGGTGCGTGCACGGCAAACCCGCCGAAAACGACGAAGAATCAGGTTAACACTAAGAACACCACCACACAAGTCTCCCAGTCGAGCAAGTCAGCACAAAAAGAGGTTTTTATCAGAAAGCCGGATGTTGTTGTCAGGGCGAAGCCCAAAACAGAGTCCGCAAAAATTACGGTCGTTCAGCAAGGACAATCAGCCAAACTTGTTCAGGTTGAGGGTGGTTGGGCGAAATTAAAGTTTGCTAACGGCACACAGGGATATGTGCGCCGCGACCTGCTTAGCGACAAAAAGCCTGCAACTGTACAGCAAGTTTCTCAGCAAAGAGCGGAGACGGTTTATGTGAAGTCGGATAACGTTTCTGTTCGACAAGGCCCGTCCACCTCATCCAACAGGATCACGCTAGTTTCCAAAGGAGTTTCAGCAACGGTATTGGAACGAAAAGGTGAATGGGCAAAGCTGAAGTTTCCTGCCGGAACAGTGGGTTATGTGAGAAGAGATTTGCTCACAAACACAAAACCAGCAACAACCGGATCGAGCACGAACAACACCGTGTACATCAAAGGCGACAATGTGATTGTTCGGCAGGGTCCGTCCACAAGCAAGCCACGCGTCACAATGGTGCAGAGAGGCGCGTCGGCAGCGGTTCTCACAAGAGAAGGCGAGTGGGCGAAATTGCGATTTTCAGGTGGTACGGAAGGCTACGTTCGCAGAGATTTGCTAACTAATACGCTTTCCGGTTCGGCGCGCACAAAAACGTACATCGTGAAAGCGGGTGATAACGATCACAAGATTTCGCAGAAGATGGGTGTTTCGTTAACGGCACTGCACCGTGCAAACCCGAAGGTTGTGTGGACACGGTTGCAAATCGGTCAAACGCTTACGGTTCCTTTGAACGATGGGGGAAGACCGCTTTATGCACCGACCGGTGAAAAAATTAATTACATTGATACTCGAGTTGCCAAAGTTAATTCTGATGCGGTGAACGTTCGGTCAAAGCCGAACACGAACGGGAGTAGAATTGCGACGGTGAGCATGGGTTCGGTTGCAACGATTCTTTCACGAGATGGTGCATGGTACAAAGTGAAGCTCTCGAACGGAAAGACGGGTTACATTCGCGGAGACTTTTTGAATGCTTATGCTCCTCGCACCTCGGGGGGGCGCGTGGCGACACCACAAAGCAATTATGTGGCATCGAAGAATGTGCCTCACGATCCGGCATCGTCTAATGCACTCATTTCGAGAGCGAAAGAATTAATTGGAACGCGATACGTTTATGGTGGAATGACAACACGAGGATTCGATTGTTCCGGTTTTGTTTCGTATGTTTATAAAA
>CAZSPF010000009.1:7364-13245 GCA_964608695.1 uncultured Fimbriimonadales bacterium
CACAGCGCGGAGTCACACTTCCGCGACGTTCGCGTGATCAAGCCACAGCTGGTACGGCAATCAGCAAGAGCGATTTGAAACCTGGCGATCTGGTGTTTTTCCGAACGGGCCGCAGTTCCGCTGTCAACCACTCTGGGATTTACATTGGAGACGGAAAGTTTATTCACTCCAGCAGTGCGAAGGGCCGTGTGCGCATTGACAGTTTGCGAACGGGTTACTACAACGACAGGTACGTGACAGCGAGAAGGGTGTCGAAAGGAAACTCTTCGGCTTCCGCTCCTGCCGCGAAGCCGTCTGCACCGCAAACGAAAGCGTCGGAAACGCAAAGCGCTCCGACTGAAAAGCCGGCAGAAGTGAAACCGGAAACCGATGCGGCTCCTCCTGCGAAAGAGGGTGACGGGACGAGTCAAAAATCGGGAGACGATGGGAACGTCGGATAACGGTTTCGGTGTTTAGCAAGATATCAACGCTCCTCGTTCGGAGGAGCGTTTGACTGTGTATCGAGCATTGGTTTATACTCAGTTGTACGTGGCCCGGTCGTCTAGCGGTTAGGACATCGCCCTTTCACGGCGAAGGTCGCGGGTTCGAATCCCGTCCGGGCTACCAGAATTTTATTGAGGCTTATTTCAGTTTTTTTTGGAAGGTGGTTGACGATTGGGTGTTTTCGTGTCCTATATAGGGAGTGAGTAAGTTTTTTCGTTGGTTTGGTTTTTTTGAGTGCCGGCAGTCTGAGGGTTCTTGCTTTTGCGGCGATGGTTTTGGGTGGTCAGGGCTATGTTTTTTTAGTTTTTGAGTGGTGTGGGGTGTTTCATAGTTCCGTTATGTTTTGGGTTTGAGTTTCATCCATTACTTGGAGGAGTTCTTGGAGGATTGTTTTTAGTGCGAAGGGTCCGCGGTAGATCAAGGCGGTGTAGATTTGGCAGACGTTTGCGCCTGCTTTGAGTCTTTCGAAGACGTCTTTCCCTGTGAAGATTCCCCCGACTCCTATAATTTCGAGTGTGTTTCCGGAGATTTCACGCGTTTTTCGTGTGATTTGGAGAGCCAACTCTTTTAATGGTGCACCTGAAAGCCCTCCTGCTTCTCTTTCGAAAGTTTGTTCGACATCTGGTCTTTGGATGGTGGTGTTTGTTGCCACGATGCCATCGAATTTACATTCGATAGTTGTTTCGACTATTGCCCGCAGATTTTCATCATTTAGATCTGGGGCGATTTTTACGAACAGTTTTGTGTTGTTGGCGATTTCTCTTAGTGCAGTTAAGAGATATTTTAATGGGCTTCTGTCTTGGAGGTTTCGGAGTCCTGGTGTGTTAGGGGAGCTCACGTTTACAACGACATAATCCGCGATTTTTTTAGCTTTGTTCAAGCATTTTGCGTAATCATTTAATGCTTTTTCGTTTGGCGTGTTTTTGTTTTTGCCAATGTTGATGCCGAGCGGGACAAGGGGCAGGGATGCTTCGATGTTGTTCATGAGGTTTTCGATGCCTTCGTTGTTGAACCCCAGGCGGTTTACAATGGCTTGTGCATGGGGTAATCGAAAGATGCGTGGTTTTGGGTTTCCCTCTTGCGCGAGCGGTGTAACTGTGCCGACTTCGACGAATGAAAAACCTAATTGGGCAAAGCCGTTTATGGCGCAGGCGTTTTTATCAAACCCCGCCGCCAGCCCCACGGGGTGTAGCAGTTTTTTTCCGAAAGCTTTTGTTTGCAATCTTTTGTTTTCAGGAATTTGGACTTTAAGTATTTCGGTTGAAACAGCCCAAAGTGCAAGGTTGTGGGCTTTTTCCGCATCCATGCGAAAAAGCATAGGCCGAATAATTTTATTGTAAATTATAGATGCGCTCCTTCGTTATAGATATGCTCCTGCGGAGCCGAGGTTATTGACGATACTGTTATCTTCCGAGTCGTTGAGCCGCAGATTTGCTTCCACGTTTTTATTTAGTATATTTTCTTTAATTTCGTTTTTATTTGCTCGTACGAGTTCTATTCCGATGCGATTGTTTTGGATGTCGTTTTTTGTTATTTTATTATTGTGTGGGTGCCATTGTTTTCCGCCCCATAATTCTTGCGGCAAATCTGTTATGCCATGGTTTTGGTCTGATGCGATGCGTATTCCTGTGTGGTTATTAAAAAATTTATTTTCTGTAATCTCCCAGAATTTACAAGTGTCTCTGTCTGGGTAAGCTTCTTGGAAGATTTTTTCTTGTCTGCTCCACATTAGGATGCCGTTGCCGCATGATTGGAAAGTGTTTCGCGCAACTTTGAATCCGACTCCGTTTTCGACTGCGATTCCTGCTTGACGATTATATAAAATCCTGTTGTTTTCGATGAGGAAATCTTTTGAGTATCCGCACCAAAACCCGAAATTGCACCTGTCTGCAAAATTATTTTTAAAGACATTATTTTCGCAGAATGTAGATTCGAATGCGATGTTTGGGCTTAGCGATGCATCGTTTTCTTGGAAGAGGTTTTCATTGCACCCGCATGGAGTTCCGTTTGGGTGCAAACCTGCGAGAAAGAAGCCGTCCCCTCCGAGCCTTGCGGTGTTTCTTATGAATTTGTTTCGAGACGAATTGTATACCGCCAAAAATCCTGTGGCATCTGCCCCCATGTGCCCGTAATGAATCCCCCCCTCTCTTGGTTCGAAACGACAGCAGTAATCGCACGAGTTTTCGATGAATTCGCTATCGCAAGTTTCATAAAGGTGAATGCCATACCCGCTGTTGTAATTGCACAAGTTGTTTTTCACAGAGAGGTTTTTACACGCATAAGTGAGTATGCCGTTCATTTGATGTTGAAAGTTGTTACCGAGTATTTTGCATGTATCACAATTCACCAGACACACAGCCCCCCCGTAAGATTTTTCCGCAGTTAGCCAGATGTCTAGGAAAATAGTGTTTGCTGGGATTTCGGCTGTTGATGTGATGTGGATGTTTTCGAGTTTGCAGTTTTTGCAATCTTTCATGTGAATGCCGTGGTAGAAGTCTCTGAATGACAATCCATGGACTTCGACGCCTTTCAATCCTTGCATCTTCATGCCGATACCTTCTCGGTTTTTGCCGATGACTGTTACCCCTTGCCCTACAATGGTGACCCCTTCCTTTGCGACTTGTATGCCGTTGGGGAGTATGTAAGTGCCCGGCTCTAATACGACACTTTCCGTGATGGTCATGCCATTTGCGGGGGTAATTCTTTTCATATCTTTGAAATTACCGCATACTGAGACGGGTAGACTTCGCACGTCCCATGACTTTTTCAAAACGAACTCATTTTTGCGGGGAGTTACGCAAGTCTCATGTAGGTGAAACCGTTACATTGAACGGCTGGTGTCACCGTATCCGTGATCTTGGCGGCTTGTATTTTATAGATTTACGCGACCGGACGGGGATAGCACAGTTAAATTTCGACGTTGAGAGGTTTCCCGAATTAAAAAATTTACGGAGTGAGTTTGTTTTAAGCGTTACGGGCAAAGTGATTGAGCGCTTGCCCGAAGCGGTTAACCCTAAAATCCCGACGGGTGCTGTTGAGGTAGTTGTTGAGAATTTGGAGATAGTGAGTTCATGCGAAGTTCTTCCATTTCCGATTTCCGATGAGGATCAGATGGAGCGAGTTACGGAGGAGCTGCGGATTAAATATCGGTATATTGATTTGCGCAGGCCGACGATGTATGCGAAGCTTGCCGTTCGGGCGGAATGTGTTCGCTTGATACGCGAGTACTTGGATACTCGTGGATTTTTAGAGATAGAGACTCCGATTTTTACAAGAAGCACACCGGAAGGTGCGCGGGATTATTTGGTTCCCTATCGTTTAGAGCCGGGGAAGTTTTATGCTCTTCCTCAAAGCCCTCAACAATATAAACAGTTGCTTATGGTGGGTGGGATAGAGCGTTATTATCAGATAGCGAAATGTTTTCGTGATGAGGCACAGCGAGCAGATAGACAGCCGGAATTTACGCAGTTGGATTTAGAGATGAGTTTTGTAGTGCAAGAGGATGTGCTCAACATTGCGGAAGGTTTAACGCGATATGTTTGTAATTCGGTGATTGAAAAGTTTGGTTTGGAATTAGATCCGGTGGAAGAGTTTCCCAGGTTGACTTATGATGAATCCATGCGAAGGTTTGGGAATGATAAGCCTGATTTGCGGTTCGGATTGGAGTTGTTTGATATTACCGAGATTGCGAAAACAAGCGATTTTGGAGTGTTTCGTTCTGTTTGTGAAGGGGGGGGTATTGTGAAGGGGATTATTTATCCCGATGGAGCAACCCTGTCTCGCTCGCAAATTGGCGGCTTGGAAGAGTTTGTGAAGAATTTTGGAGCAAAAGGTTTGGCGCAGCTTCCTGTTATTTTTGATTCTTCGGAGCCAAAAGGTATTGCTAAGTTTTTCAAAAAAGAAGAGTTGACATCTATTTATGAAACATCTCGTGCGAAAGAGGGTGATTTGCTATTGTTTGTTGCAGATAGTGCGGATGTGGTGAATGAATCGCTTTCGCGATTGAGAAACAGAATAGGCGATGAATGCAGGCTACGGGATGCTCGAAAGCTTGTTTTTTGCTGGGTGTTAGATTTTCCTCTGGTGTTGTGGGATGCAGGGACAGAAACATGGCAGGCAAGCCATCATCCGTTTACAGGCCCTAAAGCGGAAGATCTTCAGTTTTTGGAATCGGATCCTGGTCGAGTGAGGGCGGATTGTTATGACATAGTTTGTAATGGTGTTGAGTGGGCGAGCGGTAGTATTCGAATTCACAGTCCTGATATTCAGTCGCGAGTTTTTAAACTTTTGGGCATTGACGAGAAGAAGCAGGAAGAGAGGTTTGGTCATATCATTAACGCTTTTCGGTATGGTGCCCCCCCTCATGGTGGAATTGCTCCGGGAATTGATAGGCTTGTGATGCTTTTATTGGGTGAAGAGAATATCCGAGAGGTGATGGCGTTTCCCAAAATAGGCGGCGGGTATGATCCTTTGATGGATGCGCCGAGTGAAATCGAGCAGGAGCAATGGGACGAATTGGGATTAATGCTCAAGCCTCAAAAGAAAGATTAGCCTGAAGTGTTGTCTTTTAATTCGCCTTCTTCGATGTAAAGAATGCGGTCTGCATTTTTCAGCATGCTTTCATCATGAGTGACCATGACTAACGGGCCGGAGCGATGAGTACGCAAGAGTTCGACAATTTGCAGTCCTGTGTCGTGGTCGAGCGATGCGGTTGGTTCATCTGCGAAGAGAACTTTTGGTTTGGCAATTAATGCGCGCGCGATACAGACTCTTTGTTTCTCCCCCCCCGACAAATCTGCTGGGAACCTGTTTATTTTATCTGCTAAGCCGAGTTGTTGGAGCAGTTGCATTGCATGTTCTGTTGAAATATTTTGCTTAGAAATTGATACAATAACGTTTTCTATTGCGGTTAGATATCCGATTAAAAAGGGTTGTTGAAATACGAATCCAAAAGAGTTTTTTCGGAGGTGAGCCAGTTGGTTTTCAGATAGTTCATTGAGATTTAGATTATCAAATTGAACATTTCCCTGTGTAGGTGTTTTCAGCCCGCTCATTAGATATAGCAGTGATGATTTTCCGCTTCCGCTTGGCCCTAGTATGCCTACGAATTCATTTTGATTTATCGTAAGATTTATATTTTTACATGCGTAAATCTTTTTGTTATGGTCATGATAAATTAATGAGACGTTTTCTGCACGAATCATACGATTCTCCTTTCGACGACATTAATCGGGTCGAAATCTTTAAAATGAAACCAAACTGTGATGATTGCCACAAATAAGATTGCGATAGGAACGGGAAGTGTGTACCCATATGAGGTTAAATCGAGAGGGTCAATGTAATATCCTCTTGGCTGCATGAGATAGGTTTTAATCATTGATAGAACTGTAAAAGTTGC
>CAZSPF010000009.1:13264-28591 GCA_964608695.1 uncultured Fimbriimonadales bacterium
AAAGTTGCAGTTACTCCTAAGATCCATCCTGTAATCACCATTAGGCTTGCTTCAGATAGTGCACGCGATATTAGTGATTTTCTTGTGTATCCTAGTGCTTGTAATAAACCAAACTCTGTTGTTCTTTGTGAAAGGTAGATGTTTACAAACATTCCCATCATGAGCGTGACAACTATTACAAGCATTGCAATGACGAGGTTTAAAATTCTAAATAAAGTTTTGAAGTTTTCTGTAGTTTCCTTTTCAAGTTGCGGATATGTATATGCTCTTGCTCGAATGTTTTGCAATTCGTTTTCAGTCCATTGGTCTAATTTGCGTTGGTCATTTTGTGTTGTTGCAAATACCATGAGCACATCAACGGGCGGGAAGTGGTTTTGTTTTAAATAATCATAAGATGTAAGTGCAAACCATTCTTCGGATTTTGCGATGCCGATAACTCTTACAATTTTTGGAGAATAGTTTTGTTCGTCATTTGGGCTTAATAAAATGTCGCCTAATGACAGGTCGAGATTTCTTGCAACCGGTTTGGTGATGAACGCTTCCGGCTCTCCGGTTTTCGGTAGTCTTCCTTCATAGTTCGTGAACCCCATTTTTTGAATCATATATTTCATGTCTTCTTCATGAAATCCGTGCAAGAAAAAGGGCCAGTTGCCAACCAAACTTTTCACGTTAAATGCCATTGTTCGGCAGGTGATTTTTTTTTCTATGGGAATCGGGGCATTTTCGAATCTTTTGAGCAGTTCGGGGAAAAGAGACATGTCTCCGCGAGTTGTTGCTCCTGTGATGAATCTGCTGTACCCATAAACTTTTTTAATTGATAAAGGAATGGAACTCATAATGGCTGTGATGCCTGCAATTAGCATCACAGCCAGCATGATTGCTATCATCATGGGTAGTGATTTAGAGGGGTTCCTGAGAATAAATACCCAGGGGGAGAGAGGTTTAGAAAGGTGCCTGATATTGGGCTTTATTTGAACTTGTTTAGGCACAGTGAATTATAGAACAGTGATGCAATATATGTAATTGAAGCGCTTCGAATTAAGGTTTTTATGGTACTCTAAGTTTATGAGACAATTCATTTTAGCGTCTCTTCTCGCCTTTTCAGCCTTCGCGTTGTTTGGGTGTTCCGGAGACCTATCAAAACAAATCGTTGGAAAATACAAGATGGAGATTGACACAACCAACTTGAAAGAAGAACAAAAAGGCATGGCTGAAATGGCGAAAAGCTTCATGGGAAATATGACGTTGGAAATCCATGAAGATAAAAAAGCGACAATTGATTTAGGCTTTGCTAAGGAAGATGGTACTTGGGAGATTGAAGGGAATAAGTTGAAAATTTCCAGCAAAATGCAGGCAGATAAACCCATGGTTTTAGTTGTAAGTGATAATGGAAATACACTCACTCCCGAGATGACAGAAGAGGAAAAGAAACAGATGGAAGGACTGGAGTTTAAGTACGTCAAGACAACCGATTCGAAATAACTCTTTTGTAAGTTAAGAGCCTTGATTAATTTAATCAAGGCTCTTAACTTTTATAACGCATGTATATTTTTGCTGTGCGCGGCTTCGAATGCTTCGTGAAGTGGTTCGGCAAGAGTGGGATGTGCATGAATAGTGTCTATCATGTAGTCGAGTGTCGCCTCAAGTTTTATTGCTGTAACACCTTCGTGGATTAAATCTGTGGCGTGCGCACCGATGATGTGGACTCCTAATACTTCACCATATTTCTTTTCCGCTACTACTTTTGCAAATCCATCTTGTTCGTTTACTGCCATAGCTTTTCCATTAGGACGGAAATGATATTTGCCAACAGTTACATCATGTCCTTGTGATTTTGCTTCGCTTTCCATTAATCCGACGCTCGCGACTTCAGGGATCGTGTAAACGACGTTCGGAACAGACTTGTAATCCATTCGTTTACCGTCATTCAAAATTGCGTTGTGTGCAGCGACAACACCTTCCATGCTTGCAACATGTGCTAACTGAATTTTTCCAATTACGTCTCCTATTGCATATATGTTTGAAGTGTGTGTTTGCATCTGCTCATTGACAACTTCTATTCCTCGTTTGTGTGTTTTTACTCCGACTTTTTCGAGGTTGAGCCCTTCGGTGTTAGCTTTTCTTCCTACTGCCATGAGGACTACTTGTGCTTCGACTTGTTTTGTTTCGGAAGGAGTTTTGATGGAGCATTTCCAGCCCTTTTTAGTTTTTTCTGCTTTTGTTAATGTGCTTCCTGTAATAACATCAATACCTTGTTTCTTTAGGCACCTTCCCAACTCTACTCCCAAATCAGAATCAAACATGGGAATGAGGTTTGGCATCATTTCCACGACAGTTGTTTTACATCCTAATGCGTTGAACACATAGGCAAACTCTACGCCTACTGCTCCCCCCCCGACTATGAGGATGCTTTCAGGGAAGAATGGCGGCATAACTGCGTCATCGCTTGTCCAGATGTTTTCCCCTTCTAATCCTTCGATTTTTATATTTAACACACTTGATCCGGTAGCAATAAGAAAGTTTTTGCCTGTTATTTTAGATTTCTTGCCATCCTTTTCGACTTCAATTGTGTTTTTGTCAATAAAAGAGGCTGTACCTTCGACAAGTTTAACGCCATTCTTTTTGAACAACATCCCTACACCGCCGGATTGCACACCAACGATTTTTTGAACACGTGCTTTCATGGCTTCCACGTCGATACTAACTTTATCAACAGTTATGCCCATGTCTTTTGCATGGTGGATTTGTTGAAATCTTTCGGCATGAGCGATCCATACTTTCGATGGGATGCATCCTACGTTTAGGCATGTTCCTCCTAAAGCCCCTTTTTCCACGCATATAACGCTTCCGCCTAATTGGGCGGCTTTTATGGCGGCTACGTACCCTCCGGGACCTGAGCCGATAACGACTAAATCAGCATCGAATTTTCCATTAGACATGTTTTTTTGTTTCTCCTGTGGCGTGGGTGACCCTATATCTCGAACCAGCGTACCGGCTCCGGAACTGGCAAGGATCGTAGAGGAGTACATGAGGTTCGTCTTGTTTTCAGTTAGAAATGGGGTCCCCATTGTCATAATTCAGTCTCAGTATACCAAGCCTGTTGTCCAGAACTTTTAAGCACAAAATATGCGACATTACGTATAATGGGCAAACTTATGATTTAGGCTCATAGGGTCATTATATTTTCGACATGATAGAAACGGAGGAAAAAATGGGTAATCGCTTATATTCTTTAGTGTTGCCGTTATTCGCTGCACTTATATTTGCTTCAAGTTCATTCGTAGACAATAAAAACTCTTTTGACTACAAATCTCGCTCAAAAGCCGAAGAAGCGGCAATGAAAGGAAAGAGAAAACACACCCCTTTAAGAGTAAACGGGGAGTTGCACATGCCCCCAAGCCTTTTTGGAAAAAGGATTCTTGATGTTTATGGGGAAACGACAGGTTTTAAAGATGCTTATCTTTGGTGGTACGAAGAGAGAGCCTATCCTTTTGGTAAGTTAGATTTCAGTATTTTTGAGAAGGCTCAGAGACACGTTGAAAAGATGGAGCCTGCGAGGAGCCCTTCAGCAAGTGTGCGTGCTGCAGGAGGGAGCAAGTGGGAATCATTAGGTCCCAAAGGTTTAGACATTCCTTATCAGATCTATTATGGTCAGCCGCCGCTTTCCGGGCGAGTAAATGATGTAGCAGCAGTACCGGGCAATCCAGATATGTTTTATATCGCGACTGCGACGGGCGGTGTTTGGCGAATTGAGCGTTTAGGACCTACGAACTTTAACGCTACACCACTAAGCGATGATTGGGAGTCAATGGCAACAAATGCGGTTGCGATTGATCCAATGAACCCTGATGTTATTTATGTGGGAACCGGAGATTTTAACGGAGGTTATCCGTATTCATTCGGCATCATGAAAAGCGTAGATGGCGGCAATACATGGCAGAACTATGGTAGGTCACAATTTGGCAGCTGTGCTGTTCGAAGAATTTTAATAGACCCTGATAATCCGAACATCATAGTTGTTGCTGCAGGTAGAGGCCAACAAGGTACTACGGGGTTATGGCGCTCAACAGATGGTGGTTTAAACTGGTCTCTGGTATTAAATGTTAATGCCGCATGGACTGATGTGGAGGCAAGTATTCCTGATGGAAGCGGGAACAGGATTTATTACGCATCGGGAGAAGGTGTTGCCAGACTTTATCGTTCCCACGATCGTGGCGCTACATGGGTTCAAATGAGTTCACCAGTTGGAAACGATTGGGTTGATGGAGTGGAGATTGCTGCTTCGGCGACTGACCCTAATAGAGTTTACTATCTTGTTGGTGCTTATGGTCAGATATTTAGAAGTAACAATCAAGGGCAATCAGGCTCGTGGACTGATATCTCTGCAGGTTTTCCAAATGGCTCGCAATTCTATAACTGGAGCCAATGGTGGTATGACTTCCATATTAACTGTACGGCAAATCCTGCCAATGGGCAAGATTTAGTTTTTGTTGGATTGATAGATATTGTTATGTCTCAGAACAACGGTTCGGGCTGGCAGTCTGTTGGTTTGACTTACACTAACAACGCAATTACTCATAACGACCAACATGGAATTGCGTTTAATCCTGCGATTGGCAACAATGTTGAGGCTCTTGTTGCAAACGATGGAGGGATACACATACTCAATTACAATGCACAAAGCAACACTTGGACATTTAACCCTCATGCAAATGACAAGATAGTTTCGACACAGTTTTATCGCTTTGATATTCATCCCACCGATTCGACACGGGTTTTAGGCGGAACGCAAGACAATGCCACGCCGTGGTCGAACGGGACATTGAATACTTGGAAGAATGTAGGGGGGGGAGATGGCGGATTCTGTGCTATCAATCCTTCTAACCCGGCAAACCAATACGCAACTTCTCAGTTCTTGGCTGTTTATCGAACGAATAACAGCTGGTCATCCAGCAGTTATATTGGTCCGAATTATGGTGGGGACAATGTTGCATTTATTGCACCTATAACAATTGATCCGAGTAATCCTCATTTGTTGTATGCAGGAACTAACTATCTGTATAGATGGAACAACAACACAAATTCATGGGAAAGCCGTTTGGGGAACCAATCATTGGGAAGTTCGATACGTGCGATAGCGGTTGCACCGAGTAACTCAAATGTGATTTATACCGGCTCTACTAATGGTGTGCTTTACATGACAACTAATGCCGGCGTAAGTTATACACAAATCAATTCAGGAGCGAACAACTTGCCTAACAGAACAATCACCAGTATTGCGGTTAATCCCAATAACGCCTTCGATATTATTGTCACCTTGTCAGGCACAAATGTTGGACATGTTTGGAGATGTAGTGATGTTCAACCGAATGATAGGCTTTGGGTAGATATTAGCGGCACAGGCGGGGGGGCACTTCCTGATGTCCCCACGACTTCTGTGATTAGACACCCATCCGCACCTTCGGAAACTTACTTCGTTGCAAATGATGCAGGATTATTTTTCACAACCAACAGCGGTACGACATGGATAAACGCAACTTCGCCTTTGGGCATGCCGAGGGTAGATGTAAGCGAGTTACGATTTGCGCCTGCACAAGACAAATTATTTGCGGCTACGTGGGGACGCGGTATATGGATGCTGGATTTAAACGATGTGGGTTTAAATAAATTGGTTGCAAATCCAAAGGTTTATATTGGCGACCAAACAGGTTCAGCGACTCTTGAAGTGGATAGACCGACCGGAACAAGCGGTGTGAATGTTGCTCTCTCGAGCAGTAATCCTGCCATATTGCAGGTACCTGCGTTTACGACCATTCCCGCAGGAAAGAGAGAAGTTACATTTAACTTCACGACAGTTTCGCCCACCAATGGGCCTGAAGTTATAACTATCACTGCTTCAACATCTTCAGGACAAGTGACGGAAACTGTTATCGTGTATCCGCTTATGCCTGTTCAATTAATTTTGACCCCCCCCTCAGTTACTGGTGGTAACAGTGTAACTGGAACATTGAAATTAAACGGCCCGGCAGGAACAGGCGGCTTGCAAGTGGACATAACTTCCTCAGATTCGACACTTGCACAGCCTGATGTTGCATCTGTTTTGGTTCCACAAGGTGAAAGCGAAGCAACATTCACAATTACAACATACGGAGTAAAGGCGACAACAAAAGTTCGCATTAGCGCAACTGCTAATGGCGGAACTGCGCGTGCAACACTTGAGATAACTCCTCCTGTAGCAAAGCAACTCATTTTAAACCCGCAGCAAGTGTTCAGCGGAGAGACGTGCACCGGTACAGTGGTGATATCAGGACCTGCACCTGAAGGTGGAACTGTTGTCAAACTAAAGAGCGGTATTCCTGCGCTTGTACAAGTACCGGATGAAGTCGTTGTTCCTCAAGGAAGTTCATCCGTGGATTTCATAATCACAACAGCTTCAACTAACTCGCTAAAGGCAGTATCCATCTTTGCGACGAGGTTTGAAACAGTGAGTAACGTTCTCATTGTAAAACCTCCGGTTCCGACAAGTTTTGTTGTCGTACCAAGCACAATCAAAGGTGGGCAAAACGCAACTGCAACTGTAGTTATCAATTCAGCGGCGCCTGCCAACTACTCTTTTGATGCTTTCAGCGACAAGACATCTGTTGCCACGGTGCCTGCGAAAGTTGTCGTTCCACAAGGTCAAACAACCGTTAACTTCACTGTTCAAACAAAAGCGGTTTCACAACCTACAATTGTTACTCTTACAGTAAGCAAAGCGGGTGTGAAATTGAACTTCCAGATACAGGTTGTTCCTTAATGTGTGAAACAGCCAAGCTATGTTATTGAACACGGCTTGGCTGTTTGCGTGTCAAAATTAAATAATGAGCTATGTGCTTAGTGTGGGCATGGAGGTACATGCTGAACTCCTCACTGAGACAAAGATGTTTTGTCGTTGCAAGAATGCATTTGGTGGTGAGGTGAACACACGTGTTTGCCCGATTTGCTTGGGTTTACCGGGTGCTTTGCCGGTTATTAATAAAAAAGCAGTTGAATATGTTTTGAGAACCGCGATAGCATTGAATTGTAAAATTGCGATGCGCAGTTTGTTTCACAGGAAGAATTATTTTTATCCGGATTTGCCAAAAGGATATCAGATAAGCCAATACGAGGAGACAAATCCGATTGGTTATGCCGGTTATCTTGATATTCCGCATGGCGATGGTGAAAAAAGGATACGAATTAGACGGGTGCACCTTGAAGAGGATACGGGAAAATTAATGCACCTTCCGGGGGGGAAAAGTGGCGTGGATTACAACAGGTCGGGTGTTCCGCTTATGGAAATTGTAACTGATTTTCCGCCTGATATCAGGTCTTCAGAAGAAGCGCGTGAATACTTGCAAATGCTCCGGTTAACCTTAATTTATTTAGGAGTGTGCGATGGCAAGATGGAGCAGGGCAGTTTGAGGTGCGAGCCAAACATTTCAATAACACCTGAAGGGAGTGATACATTAGGTGTAAAAACCGAATTGAAAAATCTTTCTTCATTTCGTGCTGTTGCTTTAGGCATCGAGCATGAAAGAAGTAGAATGATCGCTGTGTTAGATGGGGGGGGTAAATTACATCAAGAAACACGCGGTTGGGATGAATCATTGGAGAGCAGTTATGTAATGCGGACAAAAGAATCAGAAGAAGATTATCGGTATTTCACTGACCCAGATCTCCCTCCGATGGTCTTTGCAGAAGAAGACATACAGAATATACTTGATTCGTTACCGGAACTCCCCATGCAAAGGCGCAGAAGATATATGTCTGAATTGGGTTTGAACAGTTACGATGCAAATTTGCTAATACAAGATAAGCAATGGGCTGAGTTTTTCGATGACGGAGTAAAAATGGGGGGGGAACCGAAATCATTTTGTAACTGGATGAACAGTGATTTTGCAAGATTATTGAATGAAAAAGGAATAAGCGTGAATGAGTCTCGAATTACTCCCGGTCACATTGTCGACTTGGTGAGCCTCATAGATTCCGGAAAAATCAGCGGAAAAATAGCAAAAGAGGTATTTGAGAAATCATTCGAAAGCGGCAAATTGCCAAGTCAAATTGTAGCAGAAGAGGGATTAACGCAGATATCAAATGAAGACGACTTAGTTAAAATTGTGCGAGAAGTGATAGACAACAACCCCGAAAGTCTGGAAAAGTACAAGAACGGGAAAACTAATGTGAGGGGATTCTTCGTCGGAGAAGTAATGAAACAAACCAAGGGCCGTGCCAATCCGCAATTAGTGAACAAGATTTTGGATGAGGAACTTGCAAAATGAAAAGAGCATTGATGGTATTTCTGGTTTTCATTGGGTCATTCGGCTGGACTCAGTCTGACCCTGAAAGAGCGAATAAAATATATGAGGAATATGAGAATAATTTAATCACTTTATCGGACAGGTATTTTCATGATGGACAATTTCATGAAGTGATTAGCATATTAAGGTTACGCATGGGAATGAATCCGAGTGACGAACAATTGGTAGGCGAGCTGGTTTGGATGCTGCGCAATGTAGATGATTATGAGCAGGCGTATTGGTTAACGATCAGTTTCAAAAAAGATAATCCTAATAGTTTAGGCGCGATAATGACGGAGGCTCAGTTTTATCAGGTACTTAAACTTTGGTCAAAGATCCCCCCTATATTAGAGCCTGTTTGTATATCTTCAAATAACAGAAATGCATACGTATTGCTTGCTGGAGCGTATGAATATATGGGAATGTACTCGGAAGCGTTGCGAGTTCAAAACGCACGGCTGCAAGAGTTCCCCGATGATGAACCCGCAAAGAGGAACATTCAGAAACTCAAAGAAATTTTAGGAATAGACAAGTCATAATAAACAACGCTCGAAAAGCCAAGGAGGGCAAATATGAGCAAGATTAATATAACACCGTTAGATTTAGAGAAGAAGTCCTTCTCAATTTCGTTTCGCGGATTTAATTCTCATGAAGTAACAGCGTATCTCGAAAAAGTATCTGCGGAATTGGAAGCGCTTATCAAGGAAAATCGTGCTTTGCAAGAACTTTTACGACAGAAAGAATCCGAGATAAAAAAGTTGCAAGAGTCAGAGGATTTGTTGAAAAGTACGCTTATACTTGCTAAACAATCTGCCGATGAAACAATTCTAAATGCCAAAGAAAAAGCAGAGCTGATTATAAATGAAGCGCATCAAACACGCAAAGAGATATTGCGTGATTTGGAAAAATTAAAGGCAGAAAGAAGTGCATTCATTGTACAAGTAAAATCTCTCATTGATGCGTATTATCAAAAACTCTCAATGTTAGAAAACGATAATGCGGTTATAGAAATTCGTTCAAGCAATGGTTGATGGCATTTTGTCCGTTTTGGTTTATCCGAAAGCGTCATCATCTCGGATCGTCATAGAAGGAGACAAAGTGAAAGTTTATGTAACTTCTCCTCCCACAGATGGTGACGCTAATAAATCAGTGATAGAACTGTTATCAAAAAAACTCAAGCATCCCAAATCAAAAATCGTGTTAATCTCGGGAGCGAAATCACGAGCAAAGAAGTTTCAAATAGTAGGGTTACCTCAGAGCGAATTAGATAAGAAGTTACATGGTAACAATTAGTCTAAGTATCGCCTTTGGTTTGTGCTTGTCGAATATAATTTAATTTAAGATCTGATATAAGAGCATTCAGTTTTCTCTTGTCGTCTTCGTTTAATTTTTCATCCATATCTTTAATAAAGTTTTCTACGATATCTATTGCTTTCTTTGCCTGTTCTAAGTCTTTTACAATTTTTCCGCTCATAGGATCGGGTTGCAAGCCCATTTTTTGCCAAGCAACGGATGCAAATTGGTCAATACTAAAAAAAATTAGATCATAAACACTAATCGGGGGATGTTCTGTCTGGTCTTGTTTTTTTTCTTCTGACATTTTTCCTCCTTTATTTTTTCATTAAAGATTTCAAGATATCAAGGTTTACTTTGTGCATTTTTTCCGCATCTGGAGTTTCCAAAATTAACGGAGCATGCTGTAATCTTTTGTCATTTACGAAAAATCGAAATGCCTCCAATCCGATTTCTCCTTTGCCAATATGTTCGTGTCTGTCTTTTCTGGAGCCTAAAGGAAACTTTGAGTCGTTTACATGAATGGCTACAAGCCTATCTAATCCCACAATCTTATCAAATTCCTTTATTGTTTTATCAAAACTTTTTTCGTCTCGAATATCGTATCCCGATGCAAAAATGTGGCATGAATCCAAACACACAACAAGTCTTTTGTTTCCTTTATTCTTTTCAATTACATGTGCTAAATGCTCAAACTTGTAGCCCAAGTTCGTCCCTTGTCCTGCGGTTGTTTCCATTGCAATAGATGCTTCCTTTGGTGACTGGTCTAGGACAATCTTTGCGGATTCAGCCAGACGTTTTAAGCCTACATCTTCGCCTTCTCCCAAATGTGAACCCATATGTGAGACCGCAAAAGGGATGCCCAATAGAGCGCATCTGTGCAACTCTCCGGTTAATGCGCTAATACTTCGTTTTAAGTTTGTGGGGTCAGGTGCGGCAAGATTAATCAGGTAGGAGTCATGTGAAATCAGCATACTGACTCCGGTTTCCTTTTTTGCTTTTTCGACCTGTTTTGCCATTTCATCGGTTATCTGTTTTGCACCCCATTGTTGTGGGCTGGAAGTGAAAATCTGAACAGCAGTACAGCCGATTTCTTTGCCGGAATATAATGCTTTGTGCAGTCCTCCTGAAGTAGGCATGTGCGCACCCATTAATCTTTTCATCACGGTAGTCTTACCCTATCTGAACAATTTACATGAAAGCGTTCTCAAGGTATCGTATCCTTGCTTATGACAAGGCTGAAGCAATCAACTTGGCTCAATACCATCTGGGATGGAAGTGACAGAAAGGAGTTTCACGGCAAGGAAAGAAGATGCGTGGCGATGCCATTGGGTGGGATTGGCACGGGACATCTTTGTATTTGCGGAGACGGAAGTTTGCGCCAATGGCAGATGTTGAACACTCTTAGCCACGTTGCGTATGTACCGAATTCATTTTTTGCGTTAAGATTTTCTCAATCAGGGAGTCAGCCTGTGTCGTGTGTGTTACAAACACAAGAATTTTGGGATGATGACGAGTTTGAACATGCGCCAAACGTAACTGATGCAATCGTTCCTTTGCAGATGAAATCGCAGCTTGTGGGCTTGCCAATGGCAAAGAGCACGATTATGAAGGCTGAATATCCCATTGCGGAAATAAAATATGAGCTTCAAGATATTCCTGTTTTGTGTGTGTTATCAGCATGGTCTCCATTTTATTTGTTTGACTCAGAGAAGAGTGGGATACCTTGTGCGGTTTTTGAATTTGAAATTACCAACATATCTGATCAGATGTGCTCGGCAAGTTTGATGGGGACTTTGCAGAACTTTATCGGGTGGGATGGATTTTCTTCCATTCTCGGAAATGACTTCGATGGCTTTTGTGGCAACTGGAATCGGCAAACAGGTGTGAATGATTGGAAAGTCGTAGAAATGTTCAATACAAAATTAACACAAGATGATGGAAGGAATGGTGAGTTAGGATTGGCATGTAAGGGGGGGGATATTAGTGTTAAAGCTCAATGGAGTTTTATTGACGACTTGTTTAATGAATTCACAGGAAAGGGATGGCTTTCAGAATCTAATCACAATAAACCGAGCGAGACCGGGGTTACATGGAACGGTGCTATTTGCTCGAAGCACAACCTAAAGCCCAAAGAAACCGAAAAAGCAGTGTTTATTTTTATGTGGAGATTTCCAAACAGATATCAAGATTTCATGAAGCATTTCGAAGTGCCTGATAACCCAAAAAATAGGTTCTATTTAGGCAATGAATATTGTTCAAGATATAAAAACATTTTAGAAGTTGCACAACATATAACAAAAGATTTTGATAAAATAAAAAAACAGACGTATTCATACAGAGAATATTTTTATGAGTCCAATTTGCCCTACTTTCTATTAGATGCCATTAGCGCGAATTCATCTACTCTAAGAACAAACGTATGCATTCGCACCGAAGATAAAAGGTTTTTCGGGTTTGAAGGTGCTTGCGGTGCATCGGCAGGGGGGGTGTATGCAGCGGGTGGATGTTGTCCCCTAAACTGCACACATGTGTGGAATTATGATCAGACTCTTTTTACACTTTTTCCGGAGTTACACAAGGACATGCGAGACACGGATTGGCAGATTAATCAACATGCATCAGGTTATCTGCCACACCGCACGACTATGCCTTTGTATTTGAAAAGATATTGGGATGTTCCCATAGGGGGTCCGACAAATCCGGCAATTGATGGATTGTTTGCAGGAATTTTGAAAACCTATCAACAATGGAAAACGTATCAAGACGAAGATTGGTCTTCTCAAACGTTACCCAAAGTTCAATCTGCTATTGAATACGTACTCAATGTTTGCGATGAAAAAGGTGATGGTGTTCTTTACGGTGAACAACCCAACACTTATGATATTAGTTTATTTGGTCCTAACACATTTGTAGGTTCACAATACCTTTCTGCATTAGTGGCATGCGAAAAAATGTTTGAGGAACTTAATAATGAACTTTCGAAAAAATGTAGAGAAAGATTCGAACAAGGCAGAATCAATTACGAGAAACTTTGCTGGAATGGTGAATATTATGTTCAAGTTATTGAAAAAGATAAGCATGATTATCAGTATGGAGAAGGATGCATGTCCGACATGCTTTTAGGGCAATGGTGGGCGCATGTTTGTGATTTAGGCTATCTGTTTCCCAAAGAAAAGATCGAATCCTGCTTGAATGCGATTTATAAAAGAAATTTTCGCGATGATTTTTCGGATTTTAAGCAAATCCCTAGAGTGTTCGTTTCTGAAAACGATAGAGGGTTATTAAATTGCACGTACGAACTTGGGCAAAGACCTAAAGTTCCATTGTTGTATTCGGATGAAGTGTGGTCGGGTATTGAATACTGCGTAGCATCGCTCATGATGTACGAAGGAATGTATGAGCAAGGTTTGCAAATTGCAAAAGCTGTAAGAGACAGATATTCAGGTTTCAATCGCAATCCATTCAATGAAATTGAATGCGGAGACCATTACGTAAGACCCATGAGTGCGATGAGTTTGCTGTTTGCAATTATCGGCACACAATATGAAGAAAAAACAAAAACTCTCAAGTTTAGAATTACATGGCCAAAGGAAGAATTGAAAGCGCCGTTTTTTGCAGGAAAAACGTTTGGAACCATAAACATTAAAAATGAAAAAGGCAAGTTAAAGGGGAAATTAAAAATACATCAAGGTGATTTACTAATTGAACGTCTTCTCATCGAACTCACATATAACGCTCTTTCACAACCGAATCAAGCAATAACATTAAGGCAAGTTTCAGAAAACCAGTACTCATTTAAGCCGGAACATACTGTGATTAAACAAGGAGAGACTTTAGAGTTTTAAACCTCCTTCTCTTTCCACTTTCCTTTTTTGAAATGCCAAATCATCATCACACCCTGCACAAGTTGCGTAAATGACATCGCAATCCATGCCGCAATAGTACCGAAACCTAACGTCACAGCAAAAATCCACGCCAATGGAACACGAATCCCCCAAAGCGCAATTAACGCAACCCATGTAGGCCGCACTGTGTCACCTGCACCTTGATGTGCACCTGTTAATACCATTGCGTATCCAAAGAACGGCTCTGTTAAGGCAATGATGAAAAGGTATTGCGCAGCAAGTTTCATCTGTAATGGGTCATCTACAAAAAATCTCGCAAAATCGTAAGAGAAAATTAAAAACAAAACAGACATGACGCACATGACAATAACTGCTTGATTTGTCGCAGCCCATGCAAGTTTTTCTGCACGGTGCGGTTTTTTCATCCCCAAACTTTGTCCCACCAATGCAGATGCCGCAATCATGTAGCCAAATGCCGGCATGAATGCCAAACCTTCCATTGCAAACCCCACACGCATTGCACCTAACGCTGCAGGACCTTCCGAAGTATGTGCAAGTGCCATCGAAAATGCGCCTAAACTTGTAACGCGTATTATCGAACTTACCGCCGCGGGAATAGCAATTTTGAAAATTCTCAATACCCAATCTAAGCGAATCCATTCGATCCTCCACATTGCGCCTAAGGGTGTAAACTTTGTAACGGGAAGATAGATAAATGCGGCAATCCATGCACTGATGGAAAATGCCCAGCCTGCTCCCACGATTCCCAGATCCGCACCGGGAATGACGAAACTTTCACCCATAAACATAACATCACGAGAAGGAAAAATTAATAGAAAGTTTAAAATGATATGAATAAAAATCTGAAATCCTGAAATGTACATCGGTTTTTTTGTATCGCCAATTCCGCGAAGTGCCGATGCAATCGCGTTAAACAAGAACAATGCAGGTATTCCCAATAACAACGGATTTACATACAAAATAATGTTTCGATATACATTCTCGTCATTTTGTGAGAACAACCCGGCAATAAAAGGTGTGGAAAGATATCCCAAAAGCATAAGACCAAATCCACAAATTAAAGAAAGCACTAAGCTTTGTCTGCTTGCTGTTATCAAGTTCTGAGGTTCTTTTGCTCCGTAAAATCTGCTCACAAGAGCAGTTGTTGCTGTTCCGAGTGCTATCGCCAAACTCACAAGTAAAAACACAAGATTAACCGATGCACCGGAAGCGCTTAAAGCATCTCTTCCCAAATAACCAATAAACTTTGCATCCAACAAACTGTTCACAATTTGCATCGAGTTCAGTGCAATTGCAGGCCAGGCGAGATGCCAAACTATTAGGTGAGGGTGTTTTAAACCGGCATCGTGTTCGACATCTTCTCTTAATTCCGATGATTCGGAGTCCTCAGCTATGGTTTCCTTTTTTCCGTCTTGCATTTATTTTAATCTCATCAATCGCTAACCACAGGTAATTCAGCCAATTTCACTTCATATTCTGCTATATAGCGATGACCTTTCCAGTATGCAAGATTAAAATCTGAAACCTCTTGGAAATGGATGTAATATTTATCATCATGTTTTATTAAAAGGAGAAGTACACTGTTCGCGTGTCCATAAGTATGCACTATCATGCCTTCTGAAAATGGGTTTTTCCCTAAATTGACAATTCCATTTTCATCTGCCTTCATTGTTACATCCGGTTCGCCTGCATAAATCTTTCCGTACCATGTGTCTGGTTGCGGCTTTGCGCGGTAAATATATACTTCCGCAAAATTAGCAGGTTTTCCATTTGGCAAGAAAAAGCGAAGCAGATTGTTTTCCGGTAAATCGTTCAAGTATTCTCCGATGACTGAAGGTGCGTTCATG
>CAZSPF010000009.1:28602-29760 GCA_964608695.1 uncultured Fimbriimonadales bacterium
TTTCCTCCTCTTGCTCTTTTACCCTTTACCCTTTCCAGTGCACCTGCAACATATTCGTCAATTACCGCACGTATTCCGCCCCCCATTACACCTTTATATTTATTAAACCTTGCAAAGTTTTCAGGCAACAAAGTTCCGATTATAGGCTTGTTGTTTAAGTTTATTTTTATAGATGGTGCGTGTACATCGAATCCGTAACTATCAATTATGTACCTTGCATGCATGAGTTCGTGAATCAATGCCCAATCTGCAAGGAACGCAGGTGGATTTCCGTAAACATTATCATGCTCTCTTAATGTCCAATATTCGCCAACCCCCCCGTCTTCATCAGCATTGAACCCCCAAATAATGTCGTACCATTTGTTGCTTGAATCGGGATTGTTACTCGGTAGCCCACCATTCAGGGGCAATGCCCCTGTCGGAACAATCCAAACTCTATCTAAGCGAAACCTATCCGATAACCCGCTTGGACTTATAATCGGGTAAACCGCGTTTTCCATCATTTCATTCCACAGCTCGATCATGTAGTTTGCCCAATCTTCAAAGGATTCATTTGTATAGTTTTGTTTGTGTTGATTTGCTAACCAATGATCCGCAAGCCTTTGTTCCACCCAAAACCCTACGCTTAATGCGTTTGTTCTGATTTTTCTTTTATTGTTGAACGGATTTGCGTCCCATTCAGGCGCAATGATTTCAAACTCTAATGCTTCGCCTGCAGGATTCCATCTACGAGTGAGGGAAGTAGTCACTGTTTCATTTTTGGATATTTTAGGAATTGTCCCTTTTGAAATGACTCGGTCATTTACTCGCCAAATATACTCTAAGTTATCGCAGCCCTCTTCCATTGAACGCACATGTGCTACCCACGTTACACTTTCCCCGGGAGAAGGATATCCCAATCCCCCCCCTTTATCTTCGCTGTCATAATTCATATGAGGGGTTTTTTCTATGAGTAAAACGTTTACATCTTTCCTGATAACACCTTTATCATAGGGATGAATTTCAATTGGAAACTCTGTTTTCAAATCACCAAATGAGCATTTAATCTTGCCTACCTTAACTTCATTTGAAACTTCAACTGCCTGCCACGCATTGCCTGTCAATTGTGGTTCCCTTTTAAAATATTCTCCACCCCAACTTACGTGTTCCGGTGCTGGT
>CAZSPF010000009.1:29784-30343 GCA_964608695.1 uncultured Fimbriimonadales bacterium
CCATGCTTTTACTCGTACTAATCCTCCCGAGCTGACGCGGTTCGATGGTTTCCATTCCGGTCTTGCAGGGATTCGTTCTATCGCTATACCATCAGGCTTCTCTAATTTACAAAATTGCCACTCATACACATGCACGTAATCATCACCTTGAAGGCGTTGAACATGCAACTGAAAATATTTCGCTTTAAATTCGTAGGGACAAATGAGTACACCTTCATTGTCTGTTGTTGGCATGGGATTGAAGTCAAAAGAATTGATGCTGTTTTTACGCTCTCGTAAATCCTGCAAACTGTCGGCAGTAAAAATGCGTACTTCGCACAGGTCGTGAACGGTCACACGGAATGCATCCACGCGTTTTGGCTCTTTAAATGCAATGGTAATCTCAGCAGGATTTATGGAGGGAGTACGCCACAATGTTTCTCGTTTTAAATCAAACACATGAAGAGGCTCCCCTATATCGCTTTTAGTCGCGCTGATGATTTCCGCTTCGCCTGACTGAAACATCTCAAGAATGTTCTCTGGCATGGGAACAAGTAGAGATGTTTGAGATGCCATGAAT
>CAZSPF010000009.1:30353-46975 GCA_964608695.1 uncultured Fimbriimonadales bacterium
CTATAATGGGCAACAAGCTGTTGACCACCCACTAAAACATAAAATCTATTTTGCCAGAAATCACTCGGCGATTACTTGATAACAAAAGCTTACAAGAAAACGACTACAATCCAACAATAAATGGACTTATCAAATTGGTGCTCAGTAATAACAGCGGGCGGAAAATCTCCTTCCGAACTCAAGTCTGTTTGTCAAGAGGAGTGGAAAGCGCTTGCTCTTATTGGAGGAATAACATCTGTGGAACGGGTGGTTAATGCGATCATACACGCAGGGGTTCATAAAATAGTGGTAATTGGCCCGGATGAGATAAAACAAAAACTTGAAACGAAATACCATTCATTAAAATACGCACCTCCGGGAAAAAACCCTTTGCAATCTGCAAAAAATGGAGTGGAATTGTTTCCGAATGCCAACTTGTTTTTGTTCTTACCTGCAGATGCTCCACTCATCACTCAAAAAGATGTTTCGGATTTTATTGAATTAATATCGAGTAAGCAAATATCAGAGAAGCATATTTTTGCGGGGCTTTCAGAAAAAAAGGATATAGAAAAGAAACTCCCCGGTGCAAAATTTCGCTATATTAAGTTCAAACAAGGCAAGTTTGCAACATCGGCACTTACTGCAACAACAAGGAACGCTTTTTATAGCGCACTTGATAAATTTGAATACGCTTCGGAAAACAGAAAAAACCTCATAAAAATTATCGCAAAACTGGGAATATTCAATCTTTTAAAATATATTTCAGGAAAAGCATGCATGCATGAAGCAGAAAAAGTCTTATCAAAAACGTTGCAATCTGAAATCGTTTTTGTAAAAGATTGCCATCCTTTTACATGTATGGATTTCGATACTGCTGAAGATTATCTGTATATTCAAAACAGAATTAACGACTTAACCAGAGAATAATCGAAGCGCCTCAGGGCTTCCGGGCGAAATACCTACTTGACCGAACGATGCTAGGGCTCGATTAAGCAAGTTTCTCCATTCCTCTTTCTGCTTTTCGGTGAACACGCCCCCTTCGTTATCGAAAATACGTGCTTGAAATCTTTCCGAAATCCTATCTGCAACCACAAAAAACCTTTCTAAACTCTGCAGTGGATTGGGATTAGTTGGAACCGAGAACCCTATTGCAACTCCTTCCACTTGTTCATTATGAAACGAAAAAACACCATCATCGGAAAATGATAAAATAGTTAAAAGCGGCTCGTTCCATCCTGGTTGCTTCCAAACCAACACGCCGCTTTCATATCGAAACCCCATCTCATACACAAACTCCATTAAAGACCGGAACCCTATACCTGTTTTGGAATCAGTAATTGCCAAATCAATGCCTATATCCAAAGATTCGCGAATCTCTTTTAGGTTACGTACTGTCTCGTCTATTTCGCTTGGGGGGGGTAGAGGAATGGCTCGTCTCATCATGACCTTTGCTGCCTTATCTGCTCTACTCCATAACTCTTGAGCAGACTTGCTCGTGAGGTTGCCTCGCGGTGTCAAGATGTCCCAAGTAAACGCTAAAGAGTCGTATGCCATGCTGTTGTCGCCTGTCCATAATGCACGCCATCGTTTTTGCCCAGGAACCATAACGTATATTTCAGGATCACCATACCCTGCTCTGGTTTTTGGTTCTAAAAATGACTTCGCTGTTGCTTCCGATATAAGTTCGCTTCCCACTAACTCGATAACATATTGCACTTTGTAATAAGGCCCAATGTCAATCTTAAGGGGAGGTAAATCAACTGGTAGGAGAACTCTTGTAGGGTTGATACCTAACTCATTTCCGAGAAATAAAAAAAGTTCTCTCTCATTCATGAATCACTATTGATAAACAAAAGCCTATCGCAGTTCTCGCATTTTTCTAAAGAATCACCTGATGCAATGCGCTCTAAATTATATCGCGCAATTCGAGCATGGCAAGCACCGCACTCATCGTTTATTACTTCTGCCAAGCCTACTCCGCCATGACGTACTCGTACAGCATCGTATTTTTGCAATAAATCAGGGTCAGCATTTTTTGCAGCTGCGTTTCTCATTGCAACTAGCTGTGACATCTTTTTGTCAAATTCATCTTTTACTTGCGCATATTTTTCTAAGTGATTTTTTAACTTTGCATCAATCTCATCAAACTCTTTACGTCTTTCATTAACCTCTGCCGTAGCCGGTTCGACTTGCTCCCATAAAATTAATATCCTTTCATCTATCGCTGAACTGCGCTCTTTAAGGTTTCTAAGCTCTCTCTCAATAGCCTCTGCATCTTTTGCGTTATATATACCCCCTGCATATAAACGACTCTGCTCTTTTTTGCTTTTTTCTTCAATCTGCTTGGATTGCAATTCGAGGTCTTTTATCTCAGCCCGGATGGCATGAAGTTTTTCATCTGCTTCATCGAGCCTTGCTTTTAACTGCTCATGTACTGCTTTAATCTTTGCGCCGGTATCTATTGAATCAAATTTACGCTGTAACTCTTGGATAACCGTGTCTACCTTCTGAACATTCCAAATCTTCTTCAGCGCTTCGTTGAGCATGGGCAACCGATTATATCCCCGAAAGCCACTCAGATACCCAATACAACGTGAAGCAGGAGATTAACGTACGTGTAAAGAATAGTGTCATATAGGGTGAAAATTCGTGTCAATCAGTGCTTTTGCTCATCTCATCTTAGACGTGAAAAGCATAGAACGCTCTTTGCGGTTCTATCAAGATGAGCTCGGCTGCGAGTTAGTGAACTCTCAAGAATTAGATGGTCATCGAATAGCCTATGTATCTGCTCAAGGCTTACATTTGCTGTTCGTCGAACAGCCTACAGAAGACCAGCTTTCGCTTACGAATAGAGGAGATGGCATCGTCCTCAACTTCCACATGCCCAACCTCGCTTCTTATGCAGGTACGCTGAAAACTAAGAACATCCCGGTTTTAAGAAAATTAGAAGAACCAGCTTATGGTGAAAAAACGCTCTTAATATTAGACCCGGATGGATACACTATACTACTCTCGGAGCCTGTAGGAACCCTACACTAACCTAAAACGTAACCAGACTATAACCAAAAGGAAAAAACATGTCGGAGAAAAACAAAGATTCAAAATCAAAGAAGCTTTCGAGACGACAGTTCTTGGGAACAGCAGGCAGTGCCATCGCAGCGACCACCCTAAGCGGCTCAATCCTTTCCGGTGCTGTTTGTGCTTCGAAGCCCAAGGAATCTATAGAATCGCAGTCACCAGATGCTCAAGGAAGCGTGGAAGTTACTCTCAAAATCAATGGGAAATCACAAACGCTTCGGGTTCAACCACGCGTTACGCTTTTAGATACTTTAAGGGAAAGGTTGTCTTTGACGGGTTCGAAACGCATTTGTGATAGGGGAAATTGTGGAGGATGCACCGTGCTTCTTGATGGGAAGCCCATCTACGCTTGTATGATGCTCGCCGTTGACGCGCAAAACAAAGAGATAACCACCATAGAAGGATTAGCCACCCCGCAAAACTTAACGGAACTTCAAAAACAGTTTGTTGAAAAAGATGCACTCATGTGCGGTTTCTGCACACCCGGATTTGTGATGGCTTGTCACGCGGCTTTGAAAGCGAATCCTAATGCTACAAAGGAAGAAATCAAGCAAGCCTGTCGTGGAAATATTTGCAGGTGCGGAACCTTTAACAAAGTTTTTGAAGCGGCGTTTGCTATAGCAAAACCAAAGGCATAAAAGGAATTTATCATGAGTCAAAACGAACTTAGATGGCACGATAGAAGAACTTCGAAATATCTCGGAAAAAATGTGCCTCGTGTGGACGGACCCGAAAAGGTATCCGGTCAAGCAAAATACACCTATGACATCATCCTCCCAGGAATGCTTTACGGGAAGTTTTTGCGCTCACCTTATGCGAATGCACAAGTAAAAAGCATTGACGTTAGCAAAGCAAAAAACATGCCCGGCGTTCATGCAGTTATTCCTGATATTGCCACACAAGCAAGGTTCGCCGGACAAGAAATCGCCGCAGTTGCCGCAGAATCAGAAGAAATTGCGCGAGACGCCATAAGTGCGATAGAAATTGAATGGGAAGTTCAGCCTCATTCTGTTGAAACCCTTATCGCAATGAGAAGACCAGACAGGGTTTCTGAACAGCGAGGTCAAACCGCAGGCGGTGATCCAAACAACTTTTGGTCGCAATGTGCGGCTGTCGTGGAAGGCGAATATTATGCACCCGTGAGGGAACATCTCAGTCTTGAAACACACGGTGTTGTGGCAAGGTGGGACGGACCTGATAAAGCAACGGTTTGGGTGAGTACGCAAGCAGTACATGGTGTAGCAGGTGATTTATCAGGTGCTTTTCGCATTCCAACTGAAAATATTACGATTATTTGTGAACATATGGGGGGGGGATTCGGAAGCAAGTTTAGCGCAGGCACAGAAGGGTTGTATGCCATGCGCCTTGCACGAATGACAAATCGTCCCGTGAAGATGATGCTTGAGCGATATGAAGAGCAAGTTGCCAGCGGAAACGGCCCTGATTGCTTTATGAAATGCAAAGCAGGCATGAACGCAGATGGCAAATTGATAGCGATGGATGCGGAAATTTACGGCACAAGCGGAAACAGCAGGTCATACAATATTCCTTTCCCATACATTTATAGTGTTCCAAATACACGCGTGAAGATATTTGCCGTACCAACGAATACAGGGGGGGCAAGAGCATTACGTGCACCCATGCATCCAAACGCAAGTTTTTTAATGGAAACAGTATTGGATGAACTCATCGCAAAACTCAATCTTGATCCTGTGGAAGTTCGTATCGCAAATCAAGGCAGTGGCGTGAGAACGAATCAGTTGCGATTAGGTGCGGAGAAAATCGGATGGGGCAGAAGAAACAAAACTCCCGGACAATCGAACGAAAGATTCCAGCGCGGTATAGGATGTGCGGTAAGCACATGGGGGGGCGGTGGAGGACGTGGATCCGAATGTAACGTAAGAATCGGTAGGGATGGAAGTGTTTACGCAGGTATCGGTACACAAGACTTGGGTACGGGAACCTGTACCTTAGTTGCGGCAATAGTCGCAGAAGAATTAAGTATCCCCATCTCGAAAGTTAAAGCAGACATCGGAAGGTCTTCACTGCCGAATTCCGGCGGGTCGGGTGGATCTGTAACTGCCGCGAGCGTCTCTCCTGCGGTGAAATCTGCCGCATATGAAGCAGCACAACAACTACTTCAAACCGCATCAACTCTTTTAGGTGTTCCTGCAAATGATTTAGAATTCAAAGACGGACAAATTCGTTCCAAATCCGATTCATCAAAATCTCTTTCGTTCGAAAATGCTTGCGCACGATTGCCGGCAAACGGAATATCCGTTACCGGCGGCTTCGTTGCTGGTTTGCAGCGAGGAGGGGTTGCAGGCGCGCAATTTGTGGAAGTCGAAGTGGACACATGGACAGGTCATGTGCAGCCTATAAAAGTTGTTGCAGTTCAAGACTGTGGATACTGGTTAAATAAACTTACTGCGGAAAGCCAGATAATCGGGGGGGTAATTCAAGGCTTAAGCATGGCGCTGTTTGAAGACAGAAAAATGGATGAGCCAACAGGACGAATGCTTAACCCCAATATGGAAACATACAAAGTTCTCGGTTCATTGGAGGTACCGGAAATTGAGCCGATACTTTTCGAAACTCACGAACAAGTTGCGGGAATCGGCGAGCCTGTGGTCATACCAACAGCCGCAGCACTCGGCAATGCGGTTTATAACGCTACCGGAGTAAGAATTCGCACACTGCCCATCACACCAAAACGATGGTTCGATGCGCTGGAGGCAAGAAGATGAACAATTTCAAATGGATTGAACCAAAAACACTTAATGAGGCATCGTCTGCAATGAAATCCGGCGGTGCACTATATGCAGGGGGGGTGGAACTCCTTTGCTTATTAAAAGAAAGATTAATCGAACCTCCTGCTGTCATCAATTTGAAAACTATTTCCGGCTTAAACTCAATCGAAACTCGAACCGGACTAAGGCTTGGAGCACTTGTAACTATTGATCAACTTTCAGAGAATAAATATATTCGAGATAACTTCCGTGCAGTAGCAGAATCATCAGATGTTATCGCATCTCCACAAATTAAAAATGTGGGGACTGTCGGAGGAAATCTTTGCCAAAGACCGCGATGCTGGTATTTTCGTGATCCAGAAGTTAATTGTTTAAAGAAAGGGGGGGGAATGTGTTATGCGGTTAACGGACATAGCGAATATCATGCGATTTTTGGAGGAGGTCCATGTTTTATTGTTCACCCAAGTGACCTGGCGCCTGCTTTGATAGCATATGAGGCAGATGTTGTGACGAACGAAAGAAAAATGAAACTCTCTGAATTCTTTGTACTTCCTATGGAGAACCCGTATGTAGAGAACAAACTCAACCCAGGAGAAATCATCACTCATGTGGAAATCCCCGAAGCCAGAAAAGCCACAAAATCTGCATATTATAAAGCCAAAGAGCGACGATCATTCGACTGGGCACTCTCAAGCTGTGCAGTCAGTTTGAAAATGTCAGGGGAAAACGTTGAAGATGCACGTATCGTACTTGGCGGAGTTGCGCCGATTCCATGGCGGAGCCAAGATGCTGAAAATGCAATCAAAGGAAAACCTGTTAACGAACAAACCGCTGAATCAGCAGGTAAAGCCGCGACGGTTTCCGCAAATCCGATGCGACACAACGCATACAAAATCAAACTCACGGAAAACGTCATCAAAATTGCTTTATTAAAAGCAGTAGGAAAAATTACAAAATAATATGCAAAACGCAAAAAACTTACGATTAACATCATGTGCCTTTTTAAGAACGAAAAATGACTTCGTCACATATCCGGAAAAAAATGATGACGATGAATCCATGACGCCTAAAGTGTATTGGTGTGGAAAAACACTTTCAGAATTTGGACCGGATGGAGAACAAATCGGTTTATCAGAATGTCAGAAAGAAAGAACTTGTTATTGTGAAAAACCAGCAGATTACACAAAACCTTTTTTCGAAAAAGAAAATAATCAAAAGAACGCTTAAATTAAAGGTTTATTTTATGTCTAAATTGAAATTTCGGAATGGGCAGAAAATCACTGCCTCTTCTCACGGGAGCATGAGGATTTCTTCTCATCTCTTCCACCCGTTTTTCAATATCTTTCACGTAATCTAAAAACTGTTCTTCAATTTGCGATTGAATTTCATCCATTTGATCAAGAAGATTCAATATAACTTCAACCCCTGCGAGGTTTACGCCTAAATCGCGTGTTAATCGTTGCACGCGCTTCACGCGCTCCACATCCAAATCACTATACAGCCTGTTTTTGTCTCCCTCACGCTTTGGGCTGACAAATCCTAGTTTCTCATATGCACGCAAGGTTTGTGGGTGTACTCCGCATAATTTTGCGGCAACACTTATCCGGTATAAAGGCTCATGGCTTGTCTTGGTATTTTTCATTTTCCATTCCTCGATTTCACAATCTCTTCAAGAAGACGCTTCTCTTTTTCCGAAACATTCTTCGGAACAGTTATTCGTAGTTTCACAAGCATGTGACCCTTTCCTCCGGATAGTTTATTTAGTCCTTTTCCCGTTAGCCGAAATGTTTGTCCGGATTGGCTCCCGCTTGGCACGGTCATCTCAACAGCACCGTTTAAGGTTGGAATTTTTATTTTTCCTCCGAGTGCTGCTGTTGTATAATCTACCGTTGCGTTGTACTCCAAATCGTCTCCTACCCTCTTAAACATTGTGTGTGGTCTTTGTTTTATCACAACAAACAAATCGCCTTTTCGCCCTCCGCTTCCCGCAGTACCCCCCCCAACAACTCTTAACTTTGCTCCTTCTTTAACTCCCGCAGGAACTTTCACTGCCATACGTCTTGTATTCGTAACTGTGCCCGCACCATGACACTTACCGCAAATTTCATAACCCGCGACACCAGTACCGCCACATACAGGACATGACTGATTCAAGCCCAACATACCTTTAACAACACCAGACCCGTTGCACTTGACACAAGGACCCGTTCTCGCACCTCTGACAGCACCTGCGCCATTGCAAACATCACAAGCATCTTCTACGCGATAAGTAAATGTTCGATGTGTACCTTTATCAATCTCTTCAAGACTTAATTCTAAAACCTGCTCCACATCTCTTGCAGGAATCTGTTTGGATTGCTCTCGTCTTGAACCAAAATTAAAAAAATCTCCAAATACTGAACCCAAGTCAAAAGGAACATCAGAAAACTCAACTCTGTACCCCCCCGGAGCATCTGCAAACTGATCACCCATCTTCGATGCCGCCTCCCACTTATCGCCAAATTTGTCGTATAACTTTCTTTTTTCGGGATCGCTTAACACTTCATAAGCTTGCGAAATCTCCTTGAACTTTTCAGCAGCAGTTTTGTCATTTGGATTAACATCAGGATGATATTTTCTAGCAAGACGACGATATGCTGATTTGATCTGTTTCTCATCAGCATTTTTATTCACACCAAGTATCGCATAATAATCTTTTCCTGACATCTGATCTTAACTAAGGCAGTGCAGAAAAACCTGCACTGCCTTTCTTCGATTAATTTGAGCTAATCGCGATTCGTTTTGGTTGTACTTCATCGGCTTTGGGAACAACTACATTCAAAACGCCATCTTTGTATGATGCGGTTATTGCGTCTGATTTGACAGGTGTTCCCAATGTGAAGGAGCGCTGGAACGATCCGTAACTGCGCTCAATGCGGATGTAATCATCTCGCTTCTCTTCGTCCGCGAATTCGCGCTTGCCACGTATCGTCAACACATCTCCAACCATCTCAACCTCGATATCTTCCTGCTTCAATCCCGGAAGTTCGACGATAAACGTGAAATCTCTGTTCGTCTCTCGTACATCCACGCTCGGGATCCAACCCTTGCGTGTATCTTCCGTGTCAAAGAACATATCGTCGAAGAACTTTGAGAGCTTTCCGAACTCTCGCATTCGATCAATCGGTGAGAATCGTGTTATCATTTGATTAACCTCCTTTTAGTTTTTAATTGTTTTGCTCTTCTTTAAATTCCGCATCAATCACGTCGCCATCACTCGTAGTTGCTGCACCGACAGGTTCACCCTGTTCAGGTTCTTGTGATGTCTCTTGCTCTTGTGCTTGCGGAACTTGTTCGTATAATTTTTGTGCTAAAGCGTGCTGTTCTTGTTCCAACTCTCTGTGCGCGTTCTGTATGGCTTCAAGGTTGTCTTCTTGCATCGCTTTTCGCAACTCGATGACTTTTTCTTCAATGCGTGATTTGTCAGAGGCATCTACTGATTCTCCCAAATCACGCAAATTGCGCTCTACGCCGTAAATCAAGCTATCAGCAAAGTTCTTAGCGTCGCTAAGTTCACGCATCTTCTTATCTTCTTCAGAAAATTTCTGCGCTTCTTCTACCATGCGGTCAATCTCTTCGCGATTGAGGTTTCCGCTTCCGGTAATCGTGATAGCTTGTTGCTTATTTGTAGCCAGATCTTTTGCTGTAACGTTTAATATCCCATTCGCATCGATATCGAAAGTAACTTCTACTTGCGGAATGCCGCGGGGTGCGGGGGGGATTCCTACAAGATGAAACCTTCCAAGTGATTTGTTGTCAGATGCACGGGTGCGTTCACCTTGCAAAACATGAATCTCAACTTCTTGTTGATTGTCTTGCGCGGTCGTATAAACACGACTCTTCTTTGTCGGAATAGTGGTGTTGCGCTCGATGAGAATATCCGTCACTCCGCCGAGAGTTTCCACACCTAAACTTAACGGTGTAACGTCTAGTAAAACGATATCTTTAACTTCTCCGCCAAGAACTCCTGCCTGTATCGCCGCACCGACTGCAACAACTTCATCGGGATTCACACCGCGATTCGGCTCTTTATTCGTAAGTTTGCGAACAAGATCTTGTACCATAGGCATTCTAGTCGCCCCCCCTACAAGGATAATCTCATCTATATCTTTCGCTTCGAGCTTCGCATCTTTTAATGCTTGCTCAAATGGCTTTTTGCATCTTTCCACTAAATCGCGCGTCATCTCTTCGAACTGCGCTCGTGTCAGAGTAACATCCATATGACGGGGCTCGTTATCAACCGCTGTGATGTAAGGCAAACTGATTTGCGTACTGGTTTGGCTTGATAATTCGATTTTTGCCTTTTCTGCGGCTTCTCTCAGTCGCTGCAACGGGCTCATATCCTTGCGGAGATCGATCCCGTGATCAGCCTTGAATGTGTCGGCAAGCCAGTCCACTATTCGGTTGTCCCAGTCGTCGCCACCTAAATGCGTGTCTCCATCAGTTGCGCGTACCTCAAAAACACCTTCGCCAACGTCCAGAATCGAAACGTCAAACGTCCCACCACCTAAGTCAAACACTAAAATCGTCTCGTTCTTTTTCTTGTCCAAGCCGTATGCCAATGCAGCGGCAGTAGGTTCGTTGATTATCCTTAACACCTCAAGTCCTGCAATCTCGCCTGCGTGCTTAGTAGCAGTTCGCTGTGCGTCATCAAAGTAAGCAGGGACGGTGATAACTGCCTTAGTCACGGATTCCCCTAAATACGCTTCAGCATCTGCTTTTAACTTCTGCAGAATCATCGCAGAGATCTCTTCTGGGGTGAAATCTTTACCAGCGTGAGGGATGCGGACCGAAGCATTTCCTTTGCTGTCTTGAACGACCTCATACGGCACTCTCTTTGTCTCATCTATAACGGACTTGAGAGAACGTCCCATAAAGCGTTTAATGGAGAAAACGGTGTTTTTGGGATTCATCATGGCTTGACGCTTCGCAGTAACACCTACGAGCCTCTCTCCATTGGGCTTAAAAGCCACGACACTGGGCATGGTCCTGCCGCCTTCGGATGTTGGGATAACGACAGGTTCACCCCCTTCCATCACTGCTACGACTGAGTTTGTTGTTCCTAAATCAATTCCTACTGTTTTCGGCATCTGTATCTCCTATTTCTTTAGCAGACCTATTATGGTTAACTTGAGCCTGCTCTTGTCAAGTATAACACATTTCTATAATCGGAAGTTCCCGAAAATTCTAAAGATTTTTAAGTAATTTCACCGTTATGGGACCACCATTTCTACACCGACAATCCTAAAGATGGAGAGAGACAGGCTTGCTCGATGGGCATTCGCCTTGATGCCCTTATTTTTGATTGCTTCTGTTGCCCTGTTTTCAAGGACAGGTCAAACAAACGAAGTCATGCTTCAACCAGACCCACCCGGGTTAAAGAGGACACTTCTTTCATACAGGGATTTCGTTGAGGCAGTTGAGCAAGTGGAAACGTTATGGGATATGCACAAAGAGCCATGCTCAGAAGAAGTTCTTAAAGCAGTCGAAAATGCCATAGAAATTGCTCGGAAACACAGAGAAGAAATTACAAACTATAACATGAACTTGGGAAATTACGACTATCGCAATCCAATATTTCGTGCACAAGAAAAACTGCAGAAAAGAATCGGACAGGCTTCTCATCATCTAAAAAATCATGGAGAACACTATAAAGCTACTCTGTTAACAACAAAAAAACTTTATGTGATAAACCTTTTAAAATATTCTGATTCTTCAACTCACGTAAAAGCAGTTACAAATAAATTTGCGCAGTATCAATTGATAAAGAACTCATTAGAAAAATTAACAAGAAGAGAAAAAAAAGAAATTCTTCACATTTTAAAAGACATGAAAAATTATAAAAAAGATATCACTACTGTATTCAATAATGAGTTCCGTGCGCTGTGGAGACTGTTGCCTTCCGAAGAGAAGAAAGTTCTCGAAGAGTTGTTTAATTATGCCATCATTTATAGCGAGGTAAATCATAATTTAAGAGCATTAATAGAGCCAAGAAAGCAGCGAAAGATGACCCCTTTGAACTCAAAATGCGTTTCGTTTCTTCTTAATTGTGAACTTGCATTTAAAAGCGAGAAATTAGACGAAGAGAGATTTGAAAACCTTATAAGCAAGATAGAACAACAGATTTAACTTAATAGATTACTGTATTTTGAAATATCCGTCAGTAAAAACTGCTCGCAATTTCGTATTTTGCAGCATCTCTTTTAATGCACTTTGTGCATCAATTTTCGTTAAATCTGCTTGTACATTTACAGAATAATTTTCAATCTGAGCAAAGATGATAACGCCATATTTTTCGCTAATCTTTTTCAAACCTTCTAAAAGATTCCCTGAAAAACTTTTTTCAGTTTGGACAATCGTTCCGGGAACGAAAATTGCGTAGGGAAGTTGTTCGGAAGATAAGCTCACCCAAACCACAACCCCCCCGTTCATTTGTACGTTTAATGGAGAGTTAAATGCCTGCAATTCCTGTAGCTCAATTTTTTCTAAGTGAGCTGCGTCTACAGGTGGTAGACTCCCAAGTTGCGACCCACCAACGTAAATGTCCACGTCTATCGCTCTTCCGGGGGTGATTTTCAAGCGTGGTTGACCTTCAATCACCTGCAAACTTAACGGTTCAGTGTTCACTTTTGTGATGAATCCTGCGGGAATACTCGAGGAGCCGAATCGGTCGAAAGTTAAAAATCCAAGAGTCAAAAAAAACGCTGCGGCTGCGCCCCAAGCAGTCAACCTCAACCAAGGCATGGGTTTCTTTGCACTTTGGGCTTGTTCCCAGAACACTTTATCCAGTTTACGAGCAATTCTTTCTGACAAATCAGCCGGAATAGATACTTCCTCAGGCTGGGAGAGAGAAGCGTAGAGAGATGCAAAAATCTTATACTCGTGATTACAAGAGGGGCATTCACTAATATGGCGCGAAACAGTCTCCTTCAGGCCACCTTGAAGGGAGCCTTCGTAGAGATCACTAAACAAATTCTGGGCTTTTTCGCAATTCATAACTTTTTTCCGACCATTGCCATCACTGGATTAATCCGGTTTGTTCGACTACCTCACGTCGAAAAAAGTTCCTCCACAGGCTCCAAAAGTCCTCTCAGCGCTAACCGCGCCCTATTCAGCCGGCTTTTAACAGTTCCCACAGGCATATCCATTGCCTCCGCAATCTCTTCATAACTGAGGTTCTCGAAGTGGTACATCACAATCATCACTTTGTGGTACTCAGGCAATTTTGCTATGGCTTTCGACAAGGCTTCGTTTCGAATATTCTCTTCCAGAACTGTTGGTGGAGATTTCTCTTCAGAGATGAACTGCCTGCTGACAGCCCCTTCTTCGGTTTGTACTAATGCTTCGATGCTGTCGTGTTGTCGTATCCGTTCACGCTTCTGCAGGTCAAGAAAGCAGTTTGTAATGATACGGTAAAGCCAAGTGCTAAACCTGCTGTCTTTGCGGAAGTTCTTGATGTTCATATAAGCCCGAACAAATCCCTCGGCAACTAAATCAGAGGCAGTCTCCGTGTCCCCGCTGATGCGGTATGCGAACTGATAAGCCCGACTCTGATAACGCTGTACCAGTTCATCGAGTGAGGTTCTGTCGCCTTTTTGGCATCGCTCAATCAGTCTTATCTCTTCAATGAGTGAATTCAAGTTACTTTCTCCGGAATGCTATCCGTTATTGTGCTCTCAATCGCTTTTCGCTCTTCTTCGCTTAATCCGTGTTCATTAGTCCCGTTTCTAAGAGGCTTGCAGAAAAGACGTATGGATTCCCTTCCCGTAATACTGTTTATCAGCAATCCATCTCCTTTTTCGTTCTGCCAGACTACTACAAATGACTGCTCCCCGCCCACGTCTTCAAATGCGTCATATCTAACAAACCCAACTTTGCCTATCTGTTCGCGAACTCGACTGGAAAGGTCGTTCACCGTAATCTCAATTTTTCCTAATCGGTTGTTTATGCTTTCGTTCTGCTCAAAATGCTCAACGAGTAAGCGGTCTATCCTCTCACCTTTAGATGACTTCAGCACTTTTCTGATCATGGACAGGTCTTTGTGGAGTCTATATAGAATAATCATGCAAACAAGAACACAAAACAAGGCGACAGAGGCGACTCCAAGAGATATCACATCCAATTGGAATTGGGCTAACATATCCATACCCTCCGGTTAATAGCCATGAGCAACTATTAATATTCTACCGAGCATGGAGCAGGGAATGAATAACATTGCAGAGCAGGCAGAAACAGAACGGCAAGGAACTTTGAAGCCGAAAAAACGAAGCCGAACGTTTTTCGTGGTTTTCTTGCTTATTGTGCTTGCTGTCTCGGGATTTGGCTTGCTTAACTTTCAAACAGTTATCATTCAAGGCGACTCTATGGAGCCGACTTTCTATGACGAACAGCGAATCCTTGTGTGTAAGGCGTTATGGTTGGTAGGGAAACCCAAACACAACGATATTGTGGTAATTAAAGGAACAAGACCTGGTGAATACCTTGTAAAACGGGTTTATCGTTTACAAGGTGAAGCTGTAGAGATAGTTTATCAGCCTTATGAATGGAGTTTCACCAAAGGTGTTTATGTAGTTCCGGAAGGACATATCTACGTGTTGGGAGATAACCTTGAAAATTCAGAGGATAGCCGGTCCTTCGGGGCAGTTGAAGAGTCAAGAGTCATCGGCAAGGTGGTGATGTTTTGAGGAAGTTTCCGTCCGGTAAATGGGGTGGTAGCACACTCGAATTTTGGCCTGCACCTCAGCATGCCCCTTTTCGACCTTTCGCGGCGATGATGTTTATTTGGAAAGATGAAGAAGCGCTGTTATGCAAGATTCCCGGAAGAGGGTGGTGCATCCCAAGCGGAAGAGTTGAGCCTAATGAAGAGCCTAAACAAGCTGCCATTCGTGAATCATACGAAGAGGCCGGTGCGAGGCTCAAAAATATCAGATACTTGGGAGCATACAGAATCAGTTCAAAGCGAGAGATAAAATGGGCGGAGACCTTTGTAGGAGAGCTGGATATTCTTGAAGATATCCCCATTGAGAGCGAAGCAGAAGATAGGCTGTTTGTTTCATTATCTGAAATACCAAATGTCTATCACATTTGGAATCCTCTTTTCGAAAAGTTATTTCCTTACTCGTTAGAGGTTTTAAAAAGATAAAAGCCGGCAGAGCCGGCTTAATAAGGGGCAAACGTATGAACAGTTACCATATGTCGGATACAGCATCTTTCAAAAGGCTGTATGCACCGGCAACCGCCGCGCCTGCAACCGCAATGGCAACAATACTGTAAACGCTCATAGAAACCTCCTCGCGGTGCTCCGCAATAAACTCATTCCTTAAAATCTCAATTCTCTGAGAAGTTTTTTCTCGTATACATGCGAGGTCGTTTTCAAAACGAGCACCTTTACGGTAAGCGCAAATACTTAGACAAATTCACGAGGTTTCATAAAACAAATAGCAAGGATTTCTTCAATTTTCACCAACTTTTTCGTAAAGATTTTGATGTTCGGTTGTATAATCTCTGAAGGATTCACGGGTGCTTAATAAGAGAAAATATATTTTTGTTACCGGTGGGGTGGTTAGCTCCATCGGTAAAGGAATCGCAACAGCGAGTTTAGGAAGGCTCCTTAGAAACAGGGGCTTTACGGTAGCACCGATAAAACTTGACCCTTACATAAACGTGGATGCGGGGACGATGAACCCGTATCAACACGGTGAGGTTTTTGTAACCGAAGACGGAGCAGAAACAGACCTCGACTTGGGGCACTACGAAAGATTCACGGATGTCAACTGTAGCAGGTTAAGCAGTGTTACTGCGGGCTCTGTTTACCTCGAAGTGATCCAAAAAGAAAGACGGGGTGACTACCTCGGCTCGACAGTACAGGTCATTCCACATGTAACCGAACAGATTAAACAACGCATTAGAGGAGTGGGTGAAAAGGAAGGTGTTGATATCGTCTTGGCGGAGATTGGCGGAACGGTGGGTGATATCGAGGGCTTGCCATTTCTCGAAGCGATTAGGCAGTTTCGAAAAGATGTAGGAACGGAAAACGTAACTTATGTTCACGTCACATTTATTCCTCAAGTAGGTCCTTGGGGAGAAATAAAGACAAAACCCACACAACATAGCGTGATTAAACTTCGAGAAATCGGCATCGCACCTGATTTGTTAATATGTCGAACAGAGATGCCCATGTCAGATGAGATAAAAGAGAAAATCTCTTTGTTTTGTGACGTGGAAAAAGAAGCAGTAATCGAATCCATGACCGTGGACACGATTTATGAAAATGCGGGTGTAGGTGAATTTCTTACACATAAAATGCAACTTCCTGAAAATAAACCTGATACTACTGAGTGGGAAGGGATTGTTTCGATCCTAAAATCACCAAAAAGAAGATGCCGAGTGGGGGTTGTCGGTAAGTACATAGCAAACGGCGACGCATACCGCTCTATCGAAGAAGCACTCGTGCATGCCGGTATTCCAAATGATGCGCGTGTGGAGCCGATTTGGATCGAAGCGGAGGATTTGGAAAACTTCGATGTAGCGACTGTTATAAAAGATCTGGATGCTCTTGTAGTTGCACCGGGTTTTGGTCATCGAGGCGTGGAAGGAAAAATTGAAGCGATTCGGTATGTGCGTGAAAACAATATTCCTTTTTTGGGGATATGTTTGGGTATGCAGTTGGCGGTAGTCGAATTTGCGAGAAACGCTTGCGGGCTGAAAGGCGCACATTCCACAGAGATGGATGAAAATACTCCTCACCCTGTCATCCATCTTTTACCAGAACAGCAT
>CAZSPF010000009.1:47012-56096 GCA_964608695.1 uncultured Fimbriimonadales bacterium
GCTTGGGAAGTTATCCATGTGTTATAGAGCCGGGCTCAATCATGGAAAAAACTTTTGGAACGAGAAAAATCTCCGACCGTCATCGGCATCGTTATGAAGTGAATAACGACTATCGTGATGTGTTACGCGAGGGGGGAATGATCGCAAGCGGGTTGTCTCCCGACTACAGTCTTGTGGAAATCATAGAGGTGAAAACGCATCCGTATTTTGTAGGCACACAAGCACACCCGGAATTTCGCAGTCGTCCCAACCGCCCGCACCCTTTGTTCAGAGGTCTCATCGAATCAGCACTAAACAAACAGCAAAAGGCAGTTGTTTTGACGGACAAGACAGAAGCATGAGTTTTTTAATAAAAGTGTCGTAAAAAGTCCTAAAACTTTGTTCAAATACCGTTTTTTTGAGAACAATAGAAAGACAAAGTGAACCTGAGAGTGGTTATTACGTCCAAACCGATATAGAATCATAAAGGAAACTGAATCTGTCGGGAAGCAAATATGAATAACAGGCAGAAGATAGCGCATCTATTGAGGAGGTTCGGACTTGGAGCGAGCCAAGCAGAGCTCGATTTCTACGAACCGTTCGGGGTAGAGGGGACGATTGATCGTCTCATCAACTTTGAGGAAACGCCTGATACATTCAATATCAGTGCTTGGGCACTTGCACCGGTAGCAGACGACGGCAGGAGAAGATTTCAGCCGCCACATGTAACGCATTGGTGGATTATGAAGATGATAACCACCCCGCGTCCCCTTGAAGAGAAACTTGCGATTTTTTGGCATGACCATTTTGCGGTGAGCGCACAAAAGGTGCAGAATGCGCCTTTCATGTATCAGTACATCGAAACCATTCGAAAAAAGGGTGTTACAAACTTTGAAGATTTATTAATCGCCATGACACGCGACCCTGCGATGATTGAATGGCTCGATACCCGAACGAATGTCAAAGGGAAACCCAACGAAAACTTTGCGCGTGAAATCATGGAGTTGTTTACATTAGGTGAGGGCAACTATACAGAAGAAGACATTCAAGAGGCTGCAAGGGCTTTTACAGGGTTAACTTTTCGATTTACGAACGGCAGAAATTTACGCAACATAAATGACGATTCACTTCGCGAAATGATCGAGAGAGGTGAGCCGCTTCTCGAATCGTTTGTAAGAATCAATTTTCATGACACAGGAATAAAGAAAATTTTAGGGAATGAAGGAAACTTCGATGCTGATAAAGTTTGTGGCTTGCTCTCTGCAAGACCGGAAACAGCAAAATACATCACGACAAAATTATGGGAGTTCTTTGCGTATCAAAATCCCGAACCTCGTATTCAAGAAAGATTGTCTCGTGTTTTCCTTGATGGTGGTTTAAGCATCAGAAAGGTTTTATTCGCAATTGCTCATTCAGATGAGTTTTGGAGTGAGAAGTGCATCAACAAGCAGGTGAAAAGTCCGATTGATTTTACGATTTCGATTTTAAGACAAGTGGGGGTTGGCTCTGTATTGCTTAGAGACAGATTAAGTAATCCCGACCTGCTTGCAGAAATTCCACGTGGTGCAACTGCGGTTATGCGTGTGTTAGCACCATCGTTAAATAATCAAGGAATGATGCCTTTATATCCGCCTGATGTTGCAGGATGGGATTGGGGAGAAGCGTGGATTAGTTCAGCAACTATGATCGAGAGGATTAAGTTCGGTGACATATGGAATATGCCCGTGCTTACAAACGTCATAACACAAAATATCACAGAGAGCATTTTCTCGAAGCGAGAGATAAAAACCGAAATGGACTTTGTTAAAGAGTTTCTATTGATACATGATGCGAACATACCGAATGATCGCATGCAAACCATCGTATCCGCTTTTGAAAAAGCAGGAGGTATTTCTGCAATTAACGGTCGTCGTGCGGGAGTCATATATCAAACTCTCGCCAGAACGTTATACGCAGTTCCAGAATTCCATTTTTGTTAAAAAAAAACAATGAGGTGAAAACATGTCAAATGAATTTAGTAGAAGAGATTTTTTAAAGAGCGGAGCCATTATCGCACTTGGTGTGGCTACCCCCCCTTGGCTCGCAAAACTTGCAAAAGCTGATATGTTGAAAGTGGCACAGGGTGGAAAAATATCACCGGATAATATCCTCGTTGTTTGCCAACTCACAGGCGGGAACGATGGTTTGAATACAGTGGTTCCTTATTCAGATTCCAATTATTATCGTTTGCGTCCCACTTTAGGATTAAAAGAGGATGCGGTTATTAAAGTAAACGAATCTTTGGGTTTTCATCCTGCAATGTCAGGATTCAAGGAAGTATTCGATTCGAAAAATGCCGCTGTGATACATAACGTGGGATATCCGAATCCTAATCGCTCACATTTTGTGAGTATGGAGATTTGGCAGACCGCTGATCCTGATGGAAAAGAGACTTATGGCTGGTTGGGAAGGTATCTGGATTCACAAATGAAGCAGGGAAGCGCTAACCCTGTTATGGCATTGGGAATCAGTAGGCAAAGCCCTACTGCTATTCGCGGAAAAGCAGCGAATGTTCCGTGCTTTGCGAGTCTTGCAGATATCACTTCGTTTGTGGGCGACCCCGATGCAGAGAAGATATTGCGAGATGTACAAGGAATGGAAAAAGGTGAAGGCTCGAGTGCAAAAGTTGTACGTGATGCGAACATCACTGCGCTTGATGCAATGTCTGAACTTAATAAAGCATTGAAATCGTATGAATCAAAATTCATTTATGCCAACGATGCATTTGGGCAAGGATTCAAACAAATTGCCAACTTAATTGCAGTATCACCAAAAACACGTGTGTACTACTTCAGCGCGGGGGGGTTCGATACTCACGCTCAACAATCTCAACAGCATGAGCGTTTGATGAAAGGTTTCAGCGATGCGCTTGCTGTTTTTATGAACGAAATGAAAGCCATAAACAAAGACAAGAAAGTTACAGTCTTGGTGTTTAGCGAGTTCGGCAGACGTTGTTATGAAAATAACAGCGCAGGAACCGACCATGGCGCAGGTGCTCCGATGTTTGTTATTGGTGGAAATGTGAAAGGTGGGTTTATCGGAGACAAACCTGACTTGGTAAACCTTGACCGAGGAGACCTGCAATGGAAGATAGACTTCCGCCAAGTGTACGCAACTGTGATTGATCAATGGATGGGCGGAGATAGTGCTTCTATCTTTGGCAGAAAATTCGAACACGTGAGTTTGTTTTAGTTTGTGTTACTTCCTTGGAGAGCAACGCTCACCTGAAAAGGTGAGCGTTTCATTTTGAGCTTTTTATGGAAGCGAGAAACGAGTGTTAGTTATTTCTGTTATCTTGGTTTGGGCAAGGCTCAAAGTTTTCTTGCCCCCCCTCAAACCATACAGATAAGATTCTCTCTCGGTAATCGTTCATTTGGCATAGTGATCTTGGGCCAAATATTTGTGCTGATTGAACCGCATCCTGCCAAGTTTGCGGATTAAGTTTTCTGTCTTGGCAGTTTTCACTATCAGCATCAAAACGAGGGCAATCTTGACACCTCATTTTAGGAAGATTTTGAGAGCAACGATTCAGCGAAAAGTTTTGCTTTTGCAAATCGTTTTTTCATCTGTTCGACGCCTAAGAGAGCCATTAGATCAAACAGGCTTGGTCCGAATGTTCTTCCAGTTAGCGCAACACGAGTAGGGTGAATAGCCATACTGCGTTTTTCTAATCCCAACTTTTCGACAGCCACACTTATCATGCTTTCACAAACATCGTGATTTAAATCTTGTTGTTTTTCACATTGCTCCCTTAAGACGTCCAAAAGTTGTGGGACATAATCAGCACTTAGCCATTTCTCGCCTGCTTGTTTGTCAATTTCCACTTCATCCACAAAGAAGAATAGACATGCATCTGCAAACTCTGATAATAGTTTTACACGCTCCTGCTCTAAAACAAAAGCTCGTATAAGATATTCTTTGGGATATTTTTCGAATGCTTTTGTTAAAATTTCTTGAGATTGTAATTTTCTGTAATCTTCATCTTTTGTTTTCTCATGAAACTCTTTAACGGTTTCATATAATTTTTCGGGAGTGAGTTGACGGATATAATGCCCGTTCATCCATTGAAGTTTTGTGATATCAAAGACTCCGGGTGAGGGCTGAATACCTTCAATGGAGAATAAATCTTCCATCTCTTTTAAGGTCATTAATTCTCTATCCCCCCCCGGAGACCAACCGATTAACGCAATAAAGTTCGCCACAGCTTCGCTCAAATAGCCCTTTTCACGATAATCAAGACATCTGGTGTCGCCGTGTCTTTTACTCAGTTTTGCTCCGTCCGGTCCTTTAATCACAGGTGCGTGCACAAATATCGGCTTCTCCCATCCCATTGCATTATACAGAACCACGTGTTTAGGTGTGGAACTAATCCACTCTTCACCACGAATGACATGCGATACTTTCATTAAATAATCGTCCACGACGTTTGCGAGGTGGTATGTTGGCCAGCCATCACTTTTCAACAAAACTTGATCATCAACCAATGAGGACTCATATTCCACTCGTCCTCTTATAGCATCTTCAAACACAATTTTCCCCTCTAAAGGCATAGCCAAGCGAATAACATAAGGAATGCCTTTTGAAACTAAATTACCTGCTTCGTCTACGGTTTTTTTTCTACATCTTCTGTCATACATTTGAGGAAGTTTATTGATGCGTTGATATTCACGCATCTTTTCCAAATCTTCAGGTGTGCAAAAACAACGGTAAGCAGAGCCTTTTTTGATTAACTCTTCACAAACTTGTTTGTAAATCTTTAATCTTTGGCTTTGAAAATAAGGCGCGTATGGTCCTTCAACTTCCGGCCCTTCATCCCAAGTGATACCCAGCCATCTCAAACTTTCCAGAATGTCATCGAGCGCGTCATCTACTTGTCGGGTTTGGTCGGTGTCTTCAATTCTTACAATAAAAACACCACCGTGTTTGCGAGCCATTAAATAATTAAAAAGTGCGGTGCGAATATTTCCGACATGTGGGCTGCCAGTGGGAGAAGGAGCGTACCGTACTCTTACCATTATGTTTACTGTACCCGAGCAAAAAAGCTAAGGTCGTTTTCGTGCTTGCTCTAACATCATAAGTTCGCCCATATTTTCAATGGTGACCATGCCCACAAGTTTATTGTTTTCGTCGAAAACGAGAATGGGCGAACGATCTCCTTCTGCGTACTTTTCCATAACCTTTTCTAAGGGTTCATAAGGTGACATCTTATTGTAATCACGTGTCATGTATCCCGAAACATACGATTGTGCTCCTTCGTTGCTCAGCCCCATTACAATGTTTTCACGTTTTAACAAACCTAAGACTTCATCACCAAAAACAACAGGGAAATCTTGCTGTGAGCCTTCGAGTAACATTTGTGATGCGACGTCTAATGTTGCACTGTGTTCAATTGTTTTAAAGTCTTTAATCATGGCATCGAGTATTTTTTTTCCGGAAATTAAGGAGAACGTCCTTGTCATTGCGGTTTCTTGAGATGCTCCCATAAAAACAAAGAAGGCGATAATTAATAAGATAAAATGATTTGAGAAAATAGCGAAAATGCCAAACCCAATCGCGAGTGCTTGTCCGATTGTCCCTGCAATCTGAGTTGCACGCTCTTCCGACATTCGCATGGCAAGTAACGAACGCAATACTCTTCCTCCATCCATGGGAAACGCAGGAATCATGTTAAATAACAAGAGAACTATGTTTGCAGTATACAATCCTTCCCAATAAGAGACTTTTTGAAAATTCCACATGAATGTGGGAAGTTGTTGATACAAAATTAAAAAAACACCTGCAATAACTCCTGAAATAACTAAATTTACAGCCGGTCCGGCAAGCGCAATCCAAAACTCTTGCAATGGTTTCGGTCTGCCCAATAACATCGCCACTCCTCCAATCGGATACAAAACAATTTCACGAATTTTTAGTCCGTAGGATTTTGCTGTTAATGAATGACCAAGTTCGTGTAGCACAACACATATAAAGATTGAAACTATTATTAATGTAAGTTTTGCAACTTGCGGGTTGTTGCTTGCGACAAATGCTAACCAGAGCAATAAAAGCAGGAAGGTAAAATGCAATCGTATGGGAATGCCTGCGACAGTTGCAATGCGAACTGCCCATGGCGAAGAGGCTTCTTTTCTTTGTGACATCAGTTATTCCAAAAAATTCCTAATTGGCTTCCAAATGGATGCTCATTTCTACGTACCCATTGTACGGAACGTTTTCCCTTAATTGCATGTGAAACTCCCTCAGGAAACACATCATTTCCTTCCAAATCTATAAACAATCCTAAGCATAATGCGGAACCACGCAATGTTCCTGCATCCGATGGATTCGCCATTCCAAGTGTTGTACCTCGTGATGAGTACACATCATCACCCTTGTAATCTACAAAAATGCCGATTCCATTTGCATTTCCCGCCCCTAATGAAAGATTTGGGGCAGAATATTTGTCGTTACCGTCTCTTTCAATAAGATATCCGGTACTGTAATCGTGTCCAGCACCTTGTGCCATGTTCATGGTTGCTGTATAAGAATCGTTTCCGCTTTCATCTTCCAAATATCCAATGGCAAAGTGAGCACTTGCGCCTTGAACATACCAAACTCCGTGATAGACATCATTGCCTTTGGAATCTATTAATGCCCCTATCCCGCGCCAATATCCCACACCTTGCCCGAAAACACCACACCCGTACTTGTCATCACCATCTGCATCAAACAGAACTCCAAGCCCCCCCGCAAGACTATGTCCATGAGAATAATCCGCTCGAAATCCATAACCCGCACCTTGAGAAAGGCTGACATTATGCTCTTGGGTTTGTGGAGAAGGGAAGTCAATCACGCTATCTTCAGCAAGATACTCATCGTTCCCTTTCAAATCAATTAACATTCCCACTCCTCGCGGGAAACCGCATCCCTGCGATTGAGAAAAGCTGATGTACTTATCATTTCCTTCTATGTCTATCAATGCACTCAACCCACACATAGCATAGCCTTGTGAATCGGAATAGGAATCGTAAATATCATTACCTGAGTTATCTAAAAGAACTCCCACACCAAACCTTGCAGAACCAAAAGAGGGCAAATAAGATCGGTATAAATCATCTCCTTTGTTATCGATTAACACTGAAACTCCAAAGACTGCTCCCCCGAATGCCGGCGTTTTTTCTGGTTGATTTCGTGAAGCCCATTTATTAATGGGTGTAATCAAAAGTTGTTCATGTGATGAATATTTGTCGTTTCCTTGAGTATCTATTATTATTGACAACCAATTATTAATGGAAGAATTGCTTGCTCCTCCGTAATATGTATCATCACCGCCCGTGTCAATGATTAATAAGTATTCTCCATTCGCAGTAATGTGATTACCCGCACCTCTTAAAATGATTTTCCCGTATGGCGTTTCGCAAGTAAACTCGTAACTCAATGTGGGGTCAACATCTTTCAGCCATTCACTTGCTATCTCACAAGCCGACAACAAGTCGTGTGCTCCTGAGTAAAGATATTTTAAATCTGCTTTCTTTAGAAGGTTATGTAATCTATTAAAATTCTCCAACTCTCCGCCATTCGAAGAAACTATAAACTGATATTCAGATTCAAGATTTGGAATGTCTTTAAATGCAAGCTGTCTGTAAATCATGCTGTCTCTACATGCAAACAAAATTAAGGCAGCTGCCTTCTGTACTTTTTCGGGGACACTGTTCACATCAATAGATGAAGCGCTTACATTTTTAAAAGCATTTCTAATGGAGTTATCTTTTAAAGCCTCAGTTTGCCATCTTGCAGTTGGATCACCTAATAAATCACGCCGAGTGGCTTCACCTGTCCATGTTCGTGTAGACATTAATACTGAACTCGCTTTTCCATTCGCAGCCTTTAAAGACGCTTTCAAAAGCCCAAAGTAAAAACTTCCTCTGAATGGGTCATTTTCGATAGACAGATAGGAAGGCATAATGAATTCGTCGAAACCATATAAACGTAAGAAGTCTTGGTCAAATCGTGCATTTTCTCGTGATAAACCAGCAAGGTTAAGTGCATCATCGTAGATATCAGATAAACAGGGAATAGAAGAGCAAGTGAAAAACATAAGGATAGCCATCAATTTCGTATTCATTTTGTTTTTTTACCCGTGCTTGGCTCAATTAATTCCGATTACGGAAAGCCCTCCGGCATATGGTGATTTTAGAGAGTTTGTTAGGCCGAGCCCTCCTGACCGCATGACAAGTACCATCAGGTTCGAGAGCGCGATAATCACTGAAATTGAGGAAAACAACATCGTGGAAGTGGAACTGATTCTTCCTCGAGATGCAGTAAAACCTATACCTGTAGTGATTATTCTGCATTATTGGGGTGCGCATGACTTCAGTATCGAGAGGAGGCTCGCAAACGAACTGCTTTCAAGGGGAATTGGTGCTGCATTTGTTCCTCTGCCCTATCATATGAAGAGAACACCGCAGGGAATGATTAGCGGAGCATATGCTTTGCTTCCCTCCATCGAACATCTTAAGACAGGAATTACGCAATCCGTGCTCGACGTAAAAAGACTGATTGATTATTTTGAAACTCGTGCTGATATCGACCACACTCGCATTGGTATCACGGGCATAAGCTTGGGTGGAGTCTTGTCTTCACTTGTTTATGGTGTTGAACCACGTATACAAGTTGCATCTGTTATGATGGGGGGGGGTGATTTTGCTTATCTCATTTGGCACAGCAGTATAACTTTGGAAACAAGAAACGCATTCAGAAATAACGGAATAACAGAATCAATTTTGCGTGAGGAATTAAAGCCAGTAGAGCCTCTTACATATGCAAACCATGATAGAGGTGACAACATCCTCATTATCGGTGCCAGGTATGACGAGGTTGTTCCTCCCGAAAGTGTGAACAAACTCATTTCTGCATACGGCGCGAAAGAAGTAGTTTGGCTAGCTACTGGGCATTATGGTGGTGCGTTAGTTGAAAGAAGGCTCTTCAGGATCACATCCGATTTTATGGAATCACGATTTTACGGCAGAAGATTTTTAACACCGGAATCTGTTGGAGCGCCAACCATTCGTTTTGGTGTGATGTATAACC
>CAZSPF010000009.1:56125-58543 GCA_964608695.1 uncultured Fimbriimonadales bacterium
ATTGGGATCGACTTATGGAAACCTGATAAAAGGTCGCCCATTCGCTTGTCCGGTTGGTTAACTCCGGAAGGACCTGCGCTTTCGTTAGGCTATTTTTTCTTTTTTGGTTTTAGCACAGGGCTTGTTACAACAAAAAGAAAAAGCACTTGGGGAATATTTTGGAGCTTCGTATTGTGACCGAACTCGAAGCACTTCGCGAAAACGTAATTTCAACCTACCTTGCACTGGGTTCTGCCACAAAAGACTCGCGTATTGAAAATACTCCTGAGTACATCATTTGCAGGAGCACTTTCAGGCACCCCATTGCAAATTTTGCAATTAATCTCAACGCATCCGAAAAAGGGCTTGAGAAGTTAATGAAAATTGCTAATGAGGCTCCACATTTTCGTATCCATCAAATGAGTGGTGATACCGCGGAAGGCTTGGATCTAAAATTAAAGCAAAACGGGCTAACCCGCTTTCACGAACTCACTGGCATGATTCTTAGGAATCCACCCCAAAAAACACAGAACTTGGCTCACCTTGTGCCTAAAAACAAGGTAGTAGAAGTCGCCAGCTTTATGGTTGAGCACTTCTTTTGGGGTTCTTCAAAGCCATTAAAAACCGAACTGGCATCCATAGTCGCTTCGGTTGATACGCTAAAACAGCGGTTTTACGCCGCAAAAGAAGGCGAAAATCTGGTCGCAGCAGGTACTCTCGTACTCACAGATAATGCGGTTGGTGTGTATAATATCTGTGTGCGTACCGATAGGCGAAGGCACGGAATTGGCTCGGAAATCGTTAGACAATTATCGGCAATCGCTGTTAAAGAAGGTAAACAGGTGGTGCTTCAATGCGACCCCTCACTCGTCTCTTGGTACAGAAAACTCGGGTATGAAGCGATAGGCAGACTCGTAACTTGGGGCAAAAAGGAAAAAACCTAGTAATTTTTAGAAGTCGCCGAAGAAGGAAAATTGATATATAATGGAAAATAACAGGCGGGTGAACATAAAGACTAAAGTTAAAGCGTTTACGTTGATGGAACTCCTCGTTTCCATTGGGATTCTGTCGGTTTTATTCGCAATTATTTTTCCGGTTTATCGCTCAGCTGTTGACTCTGCTAAGCGTGCTGTGTGTGTTGAGCATTATCGTCAAATTGCCGGTGCATTAATGATGTACACCTCGGACTATGATCAAAGCGTTCCTCCGGTAAATTACACACTCGTAAGGTACAACGATTCAGGATCCGACAGGTCGTGGGTACAGCTCCTGCTTCCTTACGTAGGAAAGTTGGAGATGTTTATCTGTCCTTCTGATATTGGAAGGGCAAGTGAAATCCCCGGCGAGACGACTCAATATAAAGACTCTGTTGATTCGTGGGTAATTTATTATCAGGAATCTCTGAAGAGCAATCTTGGTTACAACTATCTGTATTTTAGCCCTCTGCTTAAGTTTGAAAACTCAGACTGGCTAGCATTCCCTATTAAGACTTCTCAAGTGGGAAATCCGAGTGGAACAATTGTTTTTATTGACTCACTATGGGATAGAACGGCAAACGGAAGTCCTACAGGGGGGGGAAGCTGGGCAATTGTTCCGCCATGCCGATATATGGTTTCATCAATGAATATTTATGATACATTTAATTTTCCACAAGGTGTGAAGAACTATTTTGGGTTTGATCCTGAAGGATGGGAACATGAAAATTCCAACTCATGGCAAGTTTACGGCGGTGCATGGCCATGGCATCGTGGTAAGTTTAATATCGTTTACTTAGATGGCAGAGTACGATCAGTTAGTGTGAACAACCTTATAGAAGGATGTGAATTCCAACCTTACTGGCAAGGCAATATTTACTCTCTTGAAGATTATCAATGGGATATAGCTGAATAAGTTATGAAATCATTAAATTATTGGTTGGTTTATGTATTAATTATTTCCCTGCTTACAGCATTGGCATATGGTGTTTCCGTGTGGGTAACCGGAGGAATAGGTAAGACAGAAAATATAAGTAATCAAAAAGAGTTGGCAACTCCAATTGACGCTCCTCCCAGCCCGCAAGTTACTGATACAGTAAACTCCTACAAAAAACTTTACCGTTAATAAACTAACTTTCGATAATTTTCAAAATTTCATTTAATTTTTCTTCGATTAATTGCTTATCCCCTTTACTTTCTACGTTTAACCGAATAACCGGTTCGGTATTGCTTGCTCTAAGGTTAAATCTCCAATTATCAAATTCGATAGAAATTCCATCTGTTTCATCTAATTTGCCACCAGAAAAACTAACTCTCACTTTTTGCATGGCTTCTGTGGGATTCTCAACTTTTAAGTTAATTTCTCCACTGCATGGATAGTTTTGCATCATTTCAGAAACCAATTCACCAAGGGTTTTCCCGCTTTGACTCACTAATCGTGCGATCATCAACATTGGAATCATTC
>CAZSPF010000009.1:58573-58800 GCA_964608695.1 uncultured Fimbriimonadales bacterium
TAAAATAGTGATGTGCACTCATCTCACCGCCGTATTCTGCGTTTTCCAAACGCATTCTCTCTTTTATGAATGCGTGCCCGGTTTTACTGCATACGGCATGCCCTCCTAATTTACGTACTATCTCGATTGTGTTATAAATTAACCTTGGATCGTGAATGATAGTCGCGCCCGGATGATGCTGCAGCACGTCTTGAGCGAGTAATCCCACAATGTAGTATCCTTCGATG
>CAZSPF010000010.1:0-2176 GCA_964608695.1 uncultured Fimbriimonadales bacterium
TTTGAAGGAAGTCTGGAAAACTTTGAAAGCAGTGGACAAGTTAACTTTGGACACCAAGCAGTAGGTTTTATAGGCGTAGCATTTCCTTTTGGAAGCCAAGGAACGGTTGCATTGAGCTACGCTTTGGGAGGATACGCACGCGAAAAAGGATTCGGAACACAAATGACGTCCTCCTCATTTCCGGGAATTGAATTAGACGTAACTACAGATTTTAAACACGCCAGCGAGTTTTTCACATTAGCATACAGCAAAAGAATGTCTGATACGATGAGTGTAGGTGTTGGGCTTATTGGTGCAAGAGAAAATATTTCTGATTTTAGAATAATCGAAACCACGGAATCCAAAGAGTTATTGGAATCAGGTGGGTTTACAGACACTGGATTCGGTTTTGGGGGAATAGTAGGCATTATCTTCACCCCCCCTCAAAATCCAAACGTATCTTTTGGAGCAAGTTTCAGAAGCGAAATATCACTGAATAACCTCAACGAAGGAGCACTTTATATCAAGAAAATTCCTGCTCGATTACAAGGCGGACTTGCGTATAGAGTTGATGGATTCAGAGGCGGACAAGACTACCTCGTAGGTGGTGTTGACGTGATGTATATACTCCCCGCAAACAAAGGCCTTGAGCTCGAAAACAAAGGACAGTTTTCTGCAGGTTTGGGAGTGGAGTACAACTGGAATCAATCATTCGGAACAGTTCCGTTTAGAATTGGTTTCAGAACTGTAAACCGAGCCACAAACTCAGAGTTTGGCAACCGCACCGATGCGTTCCGTGCAAGGCAGTCGTTTTCACTTGGTGTAGGAATACGACCAAAAACAGGTGATTATTCTGCAGATCTCGCGATAATCACAGGAAGTGGTCAAAAATCTCCGGATATTTGTTTAACATTCCAAGTAGCATTGAAATAGAATAGGAAAATCACATGAAAAACATGTCAATGAAGTTTTTGAAAACAACGTTTTCAGTATGCATTCTTGCCGCCCTCACCTCAGTTGTAATAGCGCAAGAGTGGCGAGCCCCTTATGAAAAAGCACTCGCTGCGGCAAAAAGAGGAATGTGGGAAGAAGCAAGAAATGAGTTCCTCAATGCCATAAAGCACCGTGCTAAAGACTCTAACCAAGCCAGTCAAGTGGGAATCGGTGTAACAGAGCGTAGACCTTGGCGTGATGGCGCACCATATTCACCAAATTTTGGAGCGGCATATTGTTCGTTTAAATTGGCAAGCGAGGCAAGGGATGCGGATACCAGAAAAGCTAGATTAGACGAGGCGATAGCTGGATTTAAAGCATTAATTGAAGGCGGTCAAGCAAGTATCGAAGCCATGGTGTTTCTTGCTGCATCTTACAATGCGGCTAATGACCCTCAATCCGCATCTGCCGTTCAAGCACAAATTAATCGCATGGAGACGAAGCAATCTTACCGTGTAGATAGAGAAATTATTGAATTTAGCGATTTACGTGCGCTTTCGGGAATCATGGATGTGCAAGCCCCCCCGGAAGTACGTGGAGTTGTCACACCCGGGCAAATTGATATCGGTCCCGGTTTAGGTTCAAGCGGTTACATCCCCCCTTTAGAATTTAAATTTGCATTGTTAATAGGAAACTCCGGAAATAGCGGCCAAGCGTATGCTGGTCAAGATGTAGATTTCTTGAAGAAAGCATTAATGGATCATGCAGGTTATTCAGAGGCGAATATAACTGTCTTGAAAGATGCTTCATCACAAGAGATATTAACTGCGGCTAGAGAGATATCTGAAAAATTACCGGATAATGCAATAGTTTACATCTACTTTAGCGGAATGGGCGTGTATAACCCTGAAACAAGTAAAGATTATCTTGCTGGGAACGATGTGCATAGCGTGACTGCGTATGAATCCATGATTCCTAAAAACGAATTGTTTAAACCCTTCGTGGAAAAAGGCGCATCGATTTTTTCATTTTTCCAAGTAGATAGAAAGAAAGACAAAGACGGAAACTATTTCGGCAAGGAAGTACCGCAGTTAGGAAAAATCGCTCAACTTTTTGGAACAGTACCGGGTGATGTGGTAAACGCGACAGTTTATGAGGGTAGAGTGCATGGCTTATACACAGTAGGAATTGTACAGTCCCTCCAACTCATGCGAGGCAACAGAATCCCAGTTCTGAACTTCGCTTGGATGGTCTTTGAACGGGT
>CAZSPF010000010.1:2192-5801 GCA_964608695.1 uncultured Fimbriimonadales bacterium
GCTGAAGGTGGTGGTGGAGCACAAACTTCCACGCTGCCGGTTCTTGTTGGTCTAAGCGGGAACTCACGGTTTTAATAACTTCGTAACGATTATTTGGATCAGGCTAAGGTGAAGTTCTTGCCTTAGAGCGTTTGTGTTCGCAGATCGTTTTTCTGCGAAACGGAGGGAGTTCTTGAGGATGAAGGGGCAAACAAAAAATGAGTTTATAACTCCGATGGGGGAGAAACTCTTAAAAGTATTAGAGAGTACTTATGCAGATAAGTATATCTCTGAATACTTGTTTCCTCAGTTTGAAAAAAAGATAGGCACTTCAATTACATCGCGCCAAGAATTACAGAAGTTCCTTAAAGACACAAAAGTATCTTTAAAATGTTTGGTTGCATACTATATTATATCAAGAAAAAGCAGGGATAAGAAAGTTTTCAGCAACATTTTACTAGAATCAATCGATAAAACACTTTTTGAAGAAGGTGATTGGATTTCATCAGAAAAGTCACAAAAATTCCTTAATACTGTTAGGGAGTTTGCTCAAACACATAAACAGTTAAGGGTATTCGATACGATGAAACCATTATTAGATGGCTTAATCTATTTGATTTCTGATATATATGAAAATTATGGATATGGTAATATCTTTCTGTGGATAAAATCAGAAGTAGAAGAAACAAATAGTTTAGAATATGTTTATCACAGGTTAACATCTATAAAAGCTTTAGGACCAAAAACTGCAAGCCTTATTTTAAGGGACACTGCTTATATCTACAACTTGGAAAATGACTTGGAATTCTCAGATAGAATATACTTGCAACCTATCACATCAACGCTGAGAATCGTTGCAAACCATACAATTTATGAAGCTCAAGAAAAAGATTTCGCTGATTGGATTCTTGCAGGCAAAATAGCGAAAGCTGCGCGTATGTGTAACTTAAGTGGAATACGAATTAATATGGGCTGTAACTACATTGGGTTAAAGTCAGTACAAGAATCCGTTCGCATTGAAAACCTTCTTAATTCAATAATACGTTCAAGTTAAATCTTCTAAGTAAAATCTCAAACCATCCAAAGTTAAAAAAACATTATAACTTTCTAATTCAGAACAAACAGATAAAAATGTCTCACCTAATCCTCCAGTAGCAACTACTGTTGCATCAGAGCCAATCTCTTGTTTGAACTTTCTGATCAATGTGTCAACCGCACCGGAATAGCCAAAAACTAATCCTGAGCGAATACTCATCTCAGTATTCTTTCCAATGGCACATTCAGGTAGCGAAATATCAACTTTAGGTAGCTTAGCAGTTCTCGAAAAAAGTGCTTCCATGGAAAGTTCTATTCCCGGAAGAATGCTGCCGCCTAAATACTCGCCACCCTTTCCAATAGCGTCCAAAGTTGTGGCAGTTCCAAAATCAACGACTATTGCAGGCAAACGATAAAGCTTTTTGGCTGCAATGGCATTTGCCAAACGGTCTGCTCCTACTGCTGATGGAGGTTGGTAATCTATGAAAATATCTTTTATACAGTCGCTTTCTAAAAAAAGAGGAGAAAACTTTATATATTTTTCATGAAATCTTACAATCACATCGTTCATAGTTGGAACAACACTGCAGCAAATTGTTTTCTTTAAATCTAATTTTATATTATTTGCATTGCAAAGCGAAAAATATTGTGCGGCAAACGAATCTTCAGTAATACCTTTATTTGTAGGAATTCTCCAAAATGAAATCCACTCATTGTTTTCAAAATGCCCTAATGTAATAGTGGTATTTCCGATATCAATGGCAAGAATCATGAGTTATTCACCAAGAGACTTGTGTAATTCTACCTTGCTGTAAATTTGGCCGCTACACCTTTCTAAAACTGTTTTTAATAATAATTCACATGCCCATTCGCATTTCTGTTCACTATCTGCTTCTACCATTAACCTTAACATGGGTTGTGTACCGCTTTTGCGAATGTTCACCCTACCGGCACCGTTAAAATTCTTTTCAACAGTTTTTATTGTCTCAAGCATTTGCGAGTCGTTTTCCCAAGCAACTCCATCCTGAATCTTTAAATTATATAAAACTTGTGGATAATTATCAAAAACAGGCTCTAATTCCGATGCCTTTTTGTTGCTTTGCTTTAAGATACTTAGCAATATTGCACAAGTCAACAACCCGTCACCTGTCGGCGCGTAGTCTGAAAAAATAATATGCCCGCTTTGTTCTCCGCCTATCTTTGCTCCGGTTGTCTGCATCATTTCGTAAACATGCTTATCACCAACTTTCGCGCGCTTCAATTCGATGTGATAATCCCTAAGCGCATTTTCAAAGCCTCCATTACTCATAACTGTTCCAATAACTACTGGAGGACGCAGTTTCCCTGCTTTCATATCTTGTACTGCACAGATCGCCATGGTTCTATCGCCGTTTATGAGTTGTCCCTTTTCATCACAGAAAACAACCCTATCTCCATCTCCGTCAAATGAAACACCAATATCTGCTTTATTCTCCAAAACAAACTGCTTTATATTTTCGGGGTGTGTCGCCCCGCATTTCATATTTATATTCAAACCATCAGGTTTGCAATGCGTAGCAAGAACCTCTGCTCCACTAATCTGCAAAACTTCAGGGGCAAGAAAACTCATTGCACCGTTAGAACAATCAACAGCAATCCTTAACCCGCTTAAATCACTACAAAAAGACTTAACCCATTTTGCATATTTATTCAGCAGTTCATCATTTTTCTCAATTACGCCAACCTCTGATTCACTAAATTTGTAATAAGATAAAGAACCAAGAATGTCTTCTATTGCTTTTTCATGTTCTTCATCAAGCTTTTTTCCATCGTTATTAAAAAACTTTATTCCGTTATCACGTGCAGGGTTATGGCTTGCGGATATTACAATTCCTAAATCAAATTCATTGTTACGAACAATAAAAGAAACACCAGGAGTCGGAGAAATTCCAATGGAAACAATATCAATTCCAACAGAGCAAAACCCCGAAGCAATTGCTGAGCCAAGCATCGAACCGCTCAATCGTGGGTCACGCCCAATAACTATTCGCTTCCCGCCATTTTTTTTTAACCATCTTCCGGCTGAAGTCCCCAAGCGTAACGCAAACTCGGCTGTTAAGTCGACATTGGCAACACCGCGCACGCCATCAGTACCGAAAATCTTCAATCTTCGTTCCTTTTGCTAACTTTTACCTTCGAAGGCCTTAAAACTTTTTCCCCAATTGTGTATCCTTTTTCAATCTCTTCAATAACTGTTTCATCCTCATGCTCTGATGGTTCGTGAAAAACGACTTCGTGAAATTCAGGATCAAATCTTGCACCCAATGCTTGAATCGGCTTTACACGATAAGAGTCCAAAATCATTCGTATTTGTTTATCAATTAACTTCACACCCTCCAAAACTGCCTCTAAACTCGCTCCGCTCTCTGCTGCTTCAATGGTTCTTTCAAAATTATCTAACACAGGCAGCAGCCTTTTTACAATATCCTCAGCGGCTTGTTCTCGTAAGTTCTGCGCTTCACGCAAAAGTCTTCTATTTGCGTTTTGAGCATCTGCATGCGCTCTCGTCAATTGTTCTTTCGTTGTTTCTAACTCTCTGCTAAGTTGCTCAACTAC
>CAZSPF010000010.1:5811-9349 GCA_964608695.1 uncultured Fimbriimonadales bacterium
TTGCTAGTATGATTTAAAATAAATGATTTAATTCGTTGTGAAAATTGTTTTTTTCTGCGTTTGGCTGTTCTGTGGCGTCGTTGTCCATAAAGTCTTCGTTTGCTTGATCTTGAGGAATAGGCTCAGAAGGTATTGCGCTATCGTACGGCGTTTTCTTCTTGCTGTTCATACGAAGTTACATTTTACCTTTCATTTGGCTCGCTATTTGTTGAGATTTTAAGGCTAATACGTTCAAACTATTAGTCCATGCCTGAGCCACAAAGATCTGTGTTAGAGGCCCTCGAAGAATTCCTCAGAAAAGAGGAACAAAAGAACGCAGGACCAATGCCTGCGGTTAATCCAGGGCATAGAAAACACTTCATCTGGCCGCATCACTCCCTCAGCGCTCAATACAACGTAAAACCCCAAGACTTCATAAAAGAAGAAAGACTCGAATACCAAGGTGAAGCTTTTCAAGTCGCCATAGCAGAAACCCCTTTTGGAGTCTTCGGAAAATGTGAAGCCCTACAAGCAGAAGCAAAAGGCTCAGACCTACGGCAAATGCTCATAAATCTCGAAAGGGAAATCGCCCCACTATTTGAGAGACAGTTCGCGATCAGCAGAATACTTGGCTTTTCAAGAAGATACGAAGGCTCGATTCATGAGCTCAGCCCAACACAACTCATACTTTTGCTTTACTGTCCAGATAGAGATGTCGCACATGCAGCAATGGTGGAAATAGAAACACAAACCAGCAGTGGAGTTTACACAGAAGCTCTTATCAGAATTATTCGAGATAATTCACATCCTTACCGAAGAGTGGCACAATGGTGTGTGCTGGATTTAATGGAAGATTTACCAAACTTGTGCAAAACAGAATCGCAAATGAAGAATGCATTATCTGCAATTGAGTTCCTCATGTCGTCAGCTGAAGACGATTACGCAAGAGCAATTTTTAAAGCAGGAGACGTTCTTGGCGACCACGTTGCAACCCCAGAAGCAGGAAACGTTCTTTTAAACGTCGCACTAAACGGGCAACAGCCTTACGGTAGAAGGAGCGCAATACATGGAGTAATTCATCTATGCGAATGGATTCCGGATATGAAACAAGAAGTTATTAACACTTTGGAAAAAGTTACTCGAACAGATCCGCTTCCGTTACTGCGTCAATACGCGAAATCAACCATTCAAGACATTCTATCCGGGGAACCACACGGTCCTGAACCCATTCTGCCGCTCGATAATTGGTAAAGAAAAAACGATTTAATTAGTTTCCTCCATCTCCATCATCCTGCCAGCGCCTTCTCCTTTCTATCCAATTCTTTTCTTCTTTCTCTATTTTTTGAATGATATGGGGGGGCAGAGACTGAGGAGGAATAAATTGCACATTTGGTGAAGAAAATGTATACTTTGCACTATGCAATGTTGCATCACGTGGTGTTAAGAAAAACACAAAGTTGTATCTATCAATAGTCGCCGGCTTCACATCTTTTGAAAACGACATATCTATATCATCGGGAATTTCTTGTCCTTTAAAGCGAACATATTCAGATATCGGAACTGTCCATTGCAATTCATTTCTACCGTAGTTCAGTTTAACCGTCAATGCGTCGTCTTTCTTATAAAACAATTTAATCATTGTGTTCGGTGGAATTCCAAATGGTAATCTTTGAGTGATCTCGGAATCGTTCGATCCTTCATTCACGCCCTCTGCATTGAGAAGATCGGTTATTTCTTTCAAAAAAGATTCCGCTTCTGTATCATCATAGTCTGATTCAAAGTACATATAATCATCAAAATCATCACCGCCTGCAAGAACTTCACCGTTTCTGTATAAATACTCTCCTAAAAATCTTTTTGCATCCAAATTTAATACAGAGTAACTAATGTCCTGTCCATTCAATAATGCCTTTTTCAATCCGTTATCAAGAACATTCCAAAACCTGTGAAAATACAACTTTGCCTTTGATTCATCTGCAAAGCCCTCGTTCATAAATCCGAAAACAAATAACAAGATGACAGATTCACTTTGCTTGTCTGTTATCATATGAGAAATTCTGGCAATGTCTTCTAATCTCATCCCTGCATTGTTTGCATAAATATCACGAATAGTATATGCAATATCTCTATCCATATTTATCGCTCGATTCAAAGCCCACTCTCGAGACTTCAAACTAATTAACCCATCCTCAAATTTCCAATCTATCGAAAAATTGTTCGAAATAGAGTCTAACAATCTTCTTAAAGTAATGGTGGGGGGAAATATTCTATTGGAAAACAATAAAGCAAGATAAATATCATGACAATCGCTTATCAAATCTTGTTGAGTTGCAGAAGCAACTTCATTCAATAGTTTTCCAAATACATTAAGAGGCTCATACTTGTTCCCAGGCTTCATGAATTCAAAAATTACGGAAACTACCCCACCGAATTCGCTATCCGAGAACATGCTTCTGTAAGAATCGATGAGTTCTTCAGTTTCCGGAATTGAGTCATCCAAAATCGCAACCTTGTCAGTTCTAACCTCCTCTTTTGGTAACTGGGCAAGGCTCATTTCCTCGTCTTCATAATATTCGTAGCTAAACTCACTTTGAAGCCCTATAGCATCATAATTCGCTGCTAATACATTCCCATCTTTTCCGATAATCGCTATCTCTAAATGGGGACGATTCCATCTTGTTGGAAAAACTTCTGAAGTTGCTATCGCAGTCAGCGTAACTCTAACAGCACCCACTTCATCAGAAGTAAATACACGTTTTGCATGTAAACCTTGTCCGAACCGATAAATATCGTAATCAGAAACATCTGTCTGCTCAATGTCCTCATCATCCATTTCCCCCTCCATTTCTTTCATCTCCTCTTCCATCTTTTTCTGAGCTAGGTGTAGCCGCAATATATAATCATTCACTCCTTGAAACGCATATTGATAAGCAGACGAAGACAATCTCAACTGATTCTGCGTAGGATGAGTGGAAAACACCAAACGATATCTCGAATCCAATTCCAATATCCTGTTATCGTTCAAATCTAAAATCACTCTGCAGGCTAATTTCGCAAACGGATCCGAATCCTTTTGAAGTGCCCTTAACTCCGCATACAATGGATGAAATTTCGCACCATACTCTTTTCCCGCTTCTTTCGTAATATCACCATAATCTTCATACTTTCCATAAAACTCATCACTCAATTTTCTAAGTTGTTCATTAAGTTCGTCCATCCGTTTTTTGTTTTCGGAAAAAGAAACCTTCTGTAATTTTTCTAATGTTTTTTTCGCATCTTCTCTAATGGTTTGGTATTTGTCAATAATGTTTTTCTGATACTCCTGCCTTTCTGTCTGTTTCTGTTTATCAGTTTGTATGAGTTTATATCCCGAACTCGTCTTCTCCCAACTAAAATCGAAATGCCTTGCCAAAACTTGTAAAACATGCGAGGCTTTTTTCGCTTTCATGAAAAGAACCACATGCTGTTTCCCAACATAATCGGTGCAATCTAAACGCACACCCGTTTGCTCAGAAACCTTGTCCAGCAACTGCTTTATCGGCTCGGCATCCACACGAAC
>CAZSPF010000010.1:9372-16748 GCA_964608695.1 uncultured Fimbriimonadales bacterium
ACCTTCTCAAGTCCAGAATCCCCCTCAAATACGTCGCCTTGAACTAAGCCCGAAGACGACTGCATCAAGGCAATCGAAAATACGAAAAGCGTAGACAGCATCTCAGTGCACCTCTTCTTTCATTATACGGCGGAAAGCCGCATTATTAGACGTTCTGCAGAACAGGAATCAGAACATCCAAAAAAAGCGTATTATGGATAAGTGGAAATGAACTGGTACATGTTTGGTCTATGCGCTGTACTTATAGGCTTGCTTCTCGGTGTGCAAACCACCGGAAAGCAAGACCCCCTTGCGCCCTATCCAAAACAAAGCCCAAAAAGAGAAGACAAGGTTGTGAAAACCGATGCGGAATGGAGAGCACTGCTCACGGAGGAGCAGTACCGCATCCTCAGAACACAAGGAACGGAAACACCATTCTGTAGCCCGCTTTTAGATAGAAAAGAAAAAGGCGTATTCCATTGCGTCGGATGCGATTTGGAACTCTTTACAACCGATGCAAAATTTAATTCTGGCACGGGATGGCCATCCTTCTTCCAACCTGCAAAAAACGACGTGATTTGGATAAGACAAGATTTCAGTCACAACATGGTGCGTATGGAAGTGCTTTGCTCCAGATGTGATGGACATCTCGGACATGTGTTCCCAGATGGACCACCACCCACCACATTGCGCTTTTGCATCAACGGAGAAGTCCTCAAATTCAAAAAATCCGAAGAATAAATTAACTGCCAGCCCCCCCGAAAACAAAATTTGGCAGTACACAAAGTCATTCGCGCTTTTTAAAAAAGCAATTCTTTCCCACAATGAACGAATGCACATCGCCATAAAAGGAATTCCACCTTCTTCAATCTCGATTTCCTACTCAGTCACCGACTAAAAAGTCACTAACTGACTTTTCTGTCACATATTGCATTTCAAAAATTTTGCCGTCACAATCCTATTTACTGCGCAGTGAATAACTGCGAAAAACTTAACAATCCCTGCTCCAAACAGGGAAGGAAAAACAAATAGGAGTGAATAAATGAAAATCGAAAAAATACTTCTCAGCACGGTAATTGTAATCGTTGCCATCTCGTTCGTCATCGGCGGAGTGGGAAGCAACTCACAAAACACAACCGCACAAACAAAGCCCAAAGCAGAACACAAATCCTTCTTCAAACCCGAAGAAGTGCGCACGTTTCCTAAAGGCAAACTGGAACTCGTAAAACTCGGTGGGGCGGCTATCGGGCGTGCAACCTTCGAGCCAGGCTGGAAATGGTCGGAATCCGTCCAACCTTTGGTCAAAACCAAAAGTTGCGAAGCACCGCATTATCAATATCATGTCTCCGGTATTTTGCGTGTGAAAATGGACGATGGCACGGTATTCGATTGTAAACCCGGCGATGTGTCTCTGCTTCCTTCCGGTCACGATGCATGGGTCGTCGGCAACGAACCTGCAGTTGTCATAGACTTCCAAGGAATGATAGACTACGCAAAAACAAAGGGGGGGGAATAATCGGAATTTAATCCCTTCCCCGTCTTAAATCAGTCTTTTAAGATAGACTATAAAAGCGCGCAATCCCAAACGGGATTCGCGCGCTTTTATAAACCCCAAAAACCCGCCATCCCCGCAAAAAGCAGGAACCCATACCTACCACCCCGCACATTCCCGCATCTTCGTAATCTGCCCCCCGTGATAAGCCATATGCAAAAACCGGCATAGCAAATCTCCCATCCCATAATAACTGCTCCGAATCTTCTCTATCGGTGTGTTCTCCACCAAGTCGCGCAATCTCTCGATCGAGCCCCACAACCTTCGTTTTGCTACCTCCCATGCTTGCTCATCCGCCTCTTCGGGTACCGCAGGCCAAGCACCCTCACTTGGACGCACAGCCTGACCTGTCTCCACCCGCTCAACGATGTTCTCGTTCCAAACCGCCAAATGCAAAACGATATCCCAAATCCCCTGCGCATCTGGTGCGGGTGGTCGCCAAAGTGCTTGCTCAGCTGTAACCCCATCCAAAGCGTCCCGCAAAGGGTTCACCCAATCATCATGCATCCACGAATACTCAAACGCAATCCGCAAATCCTCTCTCGTCAACGAATCAGCCATAAACGCATTTTAGCAAAACACTATACTGTACAATCCGGCAAACTAATCTGAAAAGCATTTTTCATATGGTAACATTTTTGAACAATGAATCAGAGGAGTTTGTATCGGGAGTTCGTCGAACCTGTCTAGGATGAAGTTAACATCTATGACGGACCGGAGATTTTTTTGGACGACATATCATACCAACGGGTGGCAAAGAAGAAACAGAGGTTATTGAAACCCTCAGTTGTCACCGCACAAAGAGCTTGGGAAGCAAAGAAGTTGCTTAGCCGCCTCCTCTGGGGTCGTCCTTTGGATTCACACTATGTGATTCCCCAAGGACCAACTCCGTGCAATTGCACAACTACCGGTGAATTTCCCGTGAACGCATAGTGCCTTAAACCCGAAGGCATATGAGTAAAACTGCCTTCAGGCATTTGTTTTGCTTTACTTTTGTCAACTACCGTTCCTCTGCCCATGTAAAACGTCCCTGAGACGACGGTTACATTTTCATCCGCAGGGTGCCAATGAGGAGGAATAACGTAGTTAGCTGGAAGCAAAACACGCATTACGAACATTCCCGGCTTTGAAGGGTCGCCCGATAGAACAGCCATTTGTGCGCCTTTGGGAAGTGATGATGGACCATCTGCCCAGAAGATTTCATCTGGAGTAAAACTTGTCATCACAGAGCCATGTGTTTGAGAAGTTTCTTGAGTTGATCCTCCCTGTGCGTAAACAAGGACAACAACCAAACTTAACACCGCAATTAATGCGGATATTGAAATCAATGTTTTTTTCATTTTTTTCTCCTTATGTTCAAATTAGAGTGTTTTGATGACACAAGTAATCTTATTATACAACAAACAGTCTTCTCAAGAAGATCTATGCTTGATTATTTTGAGATTAAAGCAAACACCGGACACCTGCCGTTTTATTACCTCACATGTCCATCCTGCCGAGATGTTCACATGGCGAACGAGACGGCGCACCAGGACGACGTTCAGGAATGTGTGGACCTGCTGGTGGTGTATATTGAGGGTTGCCATAACGGGATGTATGGGTGGGAGTGATGCGTCACGTCATTATGATTTTCTAGTCTATAATCTTCTCAGCAGCATTCAAAAGGAGAGATTGTACGTCTTGTAAAGATAAAAAATGCGAACAAAACAACTAAAAAAGAAAACCGCAAAACCCAAAAAACTCACAACTGAGAAAAAGTCGTTACCTCGTATTATTAAAGAAAGTTCTTTGATATATAGGACAACTTTAGATATCGAATATAAAAAAACTTGCAAATGTCCGCCTAACCATATAAATTGTTTAACCCCAAAAGAATGGATAAAGAGTCAGTTAGGTGTTTGGCAGTTTACTTACTCATCCAAGGATATACGTGACAAAGAAATGCACCCTGCTACTTTTCCGTTAAACCTAACTAAGAAAATCATTGAATTGTTCAGCCATGAAGGCGAATTAGTCCTTGACCCCTTTGTAGGTAGCGGGACAACATTGATTGCAGCGCAAGAGTTGAATCCAAACGCTGTCGGCTTCGATTTGAATGAAAAATACGTAAAGTTGTCTGAAAAGAGATTATCAGGAAATAATTTATTTAATAAAGCACAACAGATTGTTATACACGATGACGCACTGCATATTAACAACTATTTGAAACCAGAAACGGTAAGTTTAATATGGACATCACCACCATATGCTAATTTATTAAACAGAAACCGCAAGAATAAATCAAGACGTGGTGACGAAAGGAAAAACAGCCAGTTCAACAAGAACGAGCAATATTCGCAAGATCCAAGAGATTTAGGAACGATGGCATTAGAAGAATACACAACAGCAATGGGCGATATTTTCGAGCAACTTCTTCCTTTACTTAGACCAAAAGCACACTGTGTCATCAATGTTTCTGATATGTGATGGGAGAATCAAAGGATTACAATTCACATCTCCATAGTAGAGGAATTGCGAAAGAGGGGTTATGAATTAAGAAATATCATTATTTGGGATAGAACAAATATCGTTAACCGAATTGGAATATTTGGCTGGCCATCCAATTACATAACCATGGGAACGACTTTTGAGTATTTATTAGATTTTTGGAAACCACCGGTTAATGAAAAACTACTTTCATAATGGGTAAGTAGATGGAATATTTTACCAAAGAAGATCTTATAGCAAGATTTAAACAAATAAAAGATATGGGCTGGATTCCGGGGGGAGACATGGAAATGCGGGAAGTGTCGGAAACACTTTGGAGGATTTACTCGGAATAAAAGAGAACAACCTTCCGTTAGCAAACGCTGCAGAATGGGAGTTAAAGTGCCAAAGATCAAATACATCATCTTTAATAACTCTCTTTCATATGGAGCCGTCTCCAAGAGCACTTGGGTTTGTACCCAAAATTTTTTAGTAAAATATGGATGGCAGCACCAAGAAGCTGGAAAACGTTACAAAGAAAACGAAATGAGTTTTCGCCAAACCGTTAGTGGATTAAACTTTAGTGATCGTGGGTTTAAAGTAGTCGTTGATCGGCTTGCAAAAAAGTTTCTAATTTCTTTCAATGCGGCTAAAGTAGATGTGCGGCATGCAGAGTAGTTAAGACAAGTTGAGCAGAAGGCTGGGCTAGGGGAATTAGATCCTCAACCCTATTGGGGATTTGAAGATTTAAGAAACAAAGCGGGGACAAAGTTGTTGAATTGCTTTTATATTTTAGCAGAGACAAAAAAAGAAGAAGGAAAAGAATTTTTTAGTTATTCAAAATTTTTAATGCTTGAGAGATTTAATTTTGCAGGATTGCTGTCAGGTATCGAGGAAGGTTATGTCTTCATAGATTTTGATGCAAGAACAGGCCATAACCACGGGACAAAGTTTCGCATGAAGCAAAATGCAATACCTAATATGTACGAAAATGTAGCTGAAATTTCATGAGTCTTTTCCCATAGTTCCGAAATAGATGTATAATGACAGGACATCCTTTCCAGTTTTTGGCAACACATACTTTACACTCTGAGTGAATCGACCTCTCCTATCTTCACGTTTGCAAAGTAAACACCATAACCGTTCTCTTCCTCTCTAATCTCGACACACTCGCCTGCAAGTCCCTTGCCTACTCGATACTCTCGAGAGTGGACGGTGGCAGGAGAAAGAGTGACATCCAAAGAAAAAGGAGAAAACGGGTGCCACCGTCGCCTATGCAAAAAAAATTGATATAATACAAAAGATGGAGGCAACGAGCGCTGACCTTGTTCCCAACTGAAACCTCACGCATACGCTGCTGATTAAATGAAAAAAATTAGTTTAGATCGAATAGTAGAAAGAGCGAAAAAGTCGAATTGGTTTATCGCTATTAGTATAGTTATCGTTTTATTATCTTCTTTAATAACGATTTCGCAAGGAATAAATCTTCTATATGATTATTACAATCGTTCGCTTGGATATAAATCACAATTACTGGATAAAATAACGCTCCTTTCTGCTGATGTTCATATAGATTATTTTAAAGACTTAATTGGCGCATCTGTTTTCATCGATGAAGTAGAAGGGGATATGATCGAGTATATTTTTGTGCATGATTTCTTCTATGTTCAGGCATTTACGAACTCAAAAAATAAAGTCATTGCATATTCTGTTACAACACGTAGCAAGGATTTTAACCCAGAGTTGACATTAGGTCCTTATTCCGTTGACAATAATGCCGTGACTGTGAAGTTAGGAATTACTAAATTTTCTGAGTTGAACAAACTTGATACGAAACCAGGCGATATATTTACTTATCTTGGAGCACACACTTTTTATTATTCGGAAGAATATTACTTCGGTAATCCTGGTAACTATCAAACATTTTATTTTACCTTGAATCAGTCTGGATATATGGGTATAGAGTATGAGTCAGATAAGTTTTTCGAATATCCACCATATTTAGGTGATAAAGAGGTGTCAATAAATGACCCAGAGATTAAACAATTTCGGGAAAATGCAATCATAAACACTTATACAGTTTCTTCGACAAGTGAATTGTTTCATAGAGATTTCATAGGTTCATTAGAATGTGGACCACATTATCACACAGTAAGGGTTTTACCTAAATAAAATTTTCATCCCTCAACACTTCGCGGGTGCCACGGTCAGTTCTCGGTTCCCCTATATTCCAAAACTTTTCACCGAGACTGAACGTGCAAACCTCTCAAATCAAGCAATGCCAAAAACCCCGTCATCTCCTCCTCTCTCAAAAAACCAAACCAACAAAAAATTCCGCTCATACCCATATAGGACACTAAACACCCAATCGTCAACCACCCCAGCAAAAAAATCTCAAAACACAAAGCACCCCCTCAGTCCGTTGCATCGCAAAGCGAACACCAAAAAAACCTGCTCTCTCGATTTGAACTTGACCGTATCCGTCGAATTTCAGTTGTCTGTGGTTTCGTGCCCCATCAGGTGACGCACAGAGTACGCTTGCCCGCAATGGTACGCAACATGAAACACCCGATATTCCAAACTTTGATACCAACTCAGATCATCCCGCCAAGGCACGATTTCATCAAAGTTCTCAACCTTAACTAATCCGGCTTTCGCCGCTTCGTGCACTTTTTTGACCTCCTCGAGCACCTGCTCCACACCAAGTTCTAACTTCACAGGTACGTCAACATGGTCGTAATAGTAATTGAACCTCTTATCCGCCAACGGGCTGTCAACCTTTCCGTTCTCGGCAAAATATGATTCGTGGTAGGCGATGTGTCCGGCGAGTTCCCCAACGCTCAAAAGCTTCGGGTGCGGTCGCCTCCAAAGGTCATCGTCCGAAAGTCCTTCAAAAATGAGCGTGAACTCCCAATGCGCATTATCCCAAGCATCCACCAGCGCTTTTATTTTTTCCATCAAGTGGGTATACCCCCAAATTTTCATCCCTTCAAAATGATTCATCTCACCCATATAGGTCGCGAAAGCTTAAAACGTCAACCACCTCTTAAAAAAAAATCAAAAATTAGCTAAAAAGCCAGATCCCATCAATTTGGAATCTGGCTGAAAACTGAGTTAGTTCAAGTTTATTTTGGGTGTGAGCGGAGAGTGAATTGTTTGCCGTCTCTCGCAATGGAAACAACCCAATGGGTGTCGCCAGAGCTCATCCCAAGTATTTTCTTTTGCTCCGGTGTGAGGTCATCGAACAAAAGATAACCGTGCGCTTCATGCTTTTGAACCTGCTCCGGCGTCAGGCTTTCGTAAACCTTTTCGATGTTCTGAAGTGAAAATGTGCTTGACGGGAAAGACCTGAATTTTTCAAAGAGCCCTCCTCTTTCCT
>CAZSPF010000010.1:16767-22094 GCA_964608695.1 uncultured Fimbriimonadales bacterium
TTTTTCCATGTCGAGTTTGAGATTATCTTTATCAAAAAATTTTTCGATGTCGAACTCAAACTTTTCGAAATCCAGTTCCGGCGGAGTGCTGAAGCGATACTCTTTGAAAAACTGTCGTAACTTTTCTGAATCCAATTTCGGAATAGGGAAGTCGCGGAAATTTTTGAACATGGAGTCGTCCCACTCACCCACAATCATGGGATTGCGTTTTAGAGTGAGGATTTCACCTTGCTTCTCCCATTTCGCATCGAACGCTCCGGCTATAGCGAGCAGAACATCGCGAAGTGGTTGATTCTGCGCATTAAGAGTGAGTTTCCTGTTGTCGCGTTGCGTCGTGTCTGCGGCAATCTGCACGCCTTGTTGCGTGAGCCAACGCATGACATCTGAGAGAGGTGCGTTATCAAACGTGACAGAAACGAGTTTATCGAACGCGGGGTTCGAAAGCGTTTGGTCTTGAGTTTCCAGTTCGGTTTCGGTTGTCAGCGGAACTTCGGGTTGTGCTTCAGGTGCTTTATTGTCCTGAATTGCGAAAACAGTTATTGCAATGGAGATGATGAGCAAAAGCAAGAATGCAACGAAAATTTTTCCCTTCATAGCGTAACCTCCTTCTTGAGTTTGATTGAACCTATAATTATTTTACAACGGTTTTTTTTCGAAAAGTTCCAGCGAGTTTTATTTTTTGCTCATCCATCTTAGAAGTTTTCTAACTGGATCAAAGTAGGTGTCTGCTACTCGCTCTTTTAGCGGGATGATAGAGTTATCGGTGATGTGGATGTGCTCGGGACAGACTTCTGTACAGCATTTGGTGATGTTACATGTGCCTACACCGGCGACATCTTTGAGGAATGCTTTGCGGTCGGCAACATCGAGCGGGTGCATTTCCAGGGCGGCTATTCTTACCATGTGTCGTGGTCCGAAGAATATGTCCTTTCTTTCGTGGTCACGCAGGACATGGCACACGTCTTGACAGAGAAAGCACTCGATACATTTTCTGAACTCCTGAATGCGGTCTACGTCTACTTGCATCATGTGCAAGGGTGCTGTACTGCCTTCATCCGCAAGTTTAAGGGGGGGTATTTTTTTGGCAACCTCGAAATTCCATGAAACATCACACACCAAGTCTTTAATAACCTTAAAAGTTTTTAACGGTGCAACGGTTATGGGAACATCGTGTGGTAAGGCGTCAATGCGTTTCTTGCACATCAATGCGGGGATACCGTTGATTTCCGCACTGCATGAGCCGCATTTCGCAGCTTTGCAATTCCAACGACATGCAAGCGAGGAATCCTGCTCTTTTTGAATTTGGTGAATGGCATCCAACACCACCATTCCTGGAACAGGTTCCACTTCGTAGCTTTGGAATGAACCTTGTTTGTCGTCTCCACGATATATTTGCAGTTTTACTTTAGCCATTTTTATTCCGTTTTAGTCTTTCAAAAGTTCTTGAAGTTCCGGAGGAATTTCGGGAACGGGACGATGTGAAAGTTTAACTTGTCCGTTTTCGATTTTTGCCACAATGTTATGCTTTGACCAATAATGGTCTTCGTTTGGGTAGTCTAATCTCCAGTGCCCCCCCCTGCTTTCCTTTCTTTCGAGTGCGGAGAGTACGATTATTTCACTGATGGTGATCATGGTACGGATATCCCGCGCTTGGTGCCATCCCGGATTGAAACACACATCACCGGGAACGGAGATGTCATTGACTCTTTTTTTTATATCTCTGATTTTGTAAAGCGTCGTTAGTAATGATTCTTCAGTTCTTGCAATCATTGCACCGGTCTGCATGGCATCTTGCAACTCGGAGTGCAGATGATAGGGGTTTTCGCCATCTTGTTTGTTTAGCGGCTGCATTAAGATATCTAATTCTTCTTCGATGTCGCCTTGGCTTATGTGTCCGTGAGAGTTTTGGTTTGCGAAATCGCCCGCGGCTTCGCCTGCACGTTTGCCAAACACGAGCAAATCCGAAAGTGAATTTCCGCCTAATCTGTTTGCACCGTGCAAACCGCATGCTACTTCACCTGCTGCGTATAAACCGGTAACGTTTGTTGCGCATGTTTCCGAGTCTGCAGGTACCCCCCCCATAGTGTAGTGAATGGTAGGATAGACTTCCATAGGTTGTTTGGTGATGTCTATGTCACCAAGGTGGTGAAACTGATCGTACATGCTCGGAAGTTTTTTCTTAATGTATTCCGCACCTTTGTGTGAAACATCGAGATATACACCACCGTGTTCACTCCCTCTTCCTGCTTCAACTTCCTTGTAAATCGCTCGAGCAACGACGTCTCTCGGAAGGAGTTCGGGGGGGCGACGGTTGTTTCGTTTGTCATCTACCCATCGGAGCCCTTCTTCAGGTGTTTCTGCGGTTTCAGCACGGAAGAAATCGGGAACATGGTTAAACATGAATCGCTCGCCGAGGTTATTTTTTAATACTCCACCTTCTCCGCGTACTCCTTCCGTTACGAGTATTCCTCTCATGCCGGGTGGCCAGATCATGCCTGTGGGGTGGAATTGCACCATTTCCATATCTTGCAATTCCGCGCCGACCTCATACGCCATTACTGCTCCGTCTCCGGTGGATTCCCATGAGTTTGAGGTGTATCTGAACATCCTGCCCCATCCACCAGTTGCGAGGACGATTGCTTTTGCTTTAAAAACCTCTATTTCACCGTTATCGCGACGATATCCTATTGCTCCGATGACGCGGTCGCCGTCTTTGAGTAGCCGCGTGAGGGTTGTCTCCATGTGGCAATCGAAACCCAAACTTACTGCTTTATCTTGAAGAGTGCGGATGATTTCAAGGCCAGTTCTGTCACCTACATGACAGAGCCTCCGATACTTATGTCCGCCAAATGCTCGCTGAGAAATGAGCCCTTCTTCTGTTCGATCAAAAACCGCTCCGTATCTTTCGAGTTCGAGTAAGCGATCAGGACATTCTTTTGCGTAGATTTCAACGGTTCGCCAATTTGCAAGAAATTTTCCTCCACGCATGGTATCGCGGAAATGTACTTTCCAGTTGTCTTCTTTGTCGTTGTTTCCGATGGCTGCTGCTGCCCCCCCTTCTGCCATCACAGTGTGGGCTTTGCCTAGGAGGGATTTTGTTACGACACCAACTTTGCATCCTTTTTCCACTGCTCCAATACAAGCGCGTAATCCGGCACCGCCTGCACCTATTATAAGAACGTCGTACTCGAATGTTTGCTTTTCCATTTCAAAACCTTGCGATTACGTAATCAGTGATGACTCCTTGAGTAACAAGTCGGACATATAAGTCAGCCAGTGCAACTGAAAAGAGGCTCAGCCATGCGAATAATGCATGCCGCTCATTTAAAAACGATACTCGTTTCCATATTGAGTGCAAAAATCTATTTTTTCCGGATGTGCTGAAGCTGTTTAAACATCCCCCACAGAGGTGACGACAAGAGTGACATCCGAACGTGTATCCCGCTAAGAACAAAACGTTGACCAACAACACAAATGTGCCAACGCTAATTCCCCAACCATCAAAGTATTTTAACGAGAGATAAACATCGTAAGAGAGGATTATGATAAAAATGGAAGCGATGTAAAACGTGAATCGGTGTAAGTTTTGAATATAAAACGGAAATTCCTTTTCACCGGTGTATTTCTTATTTGCTGTTCCTTTTACTGCGCATGCGGGAGGTGTCCAGAAAAATGATCGGTAGTATGCTTTTCTGTAGTAGTAGCATGTTAACCGAAAACTAAGAGGAAACAAAAGAATGAAAATTGCGGGTGATATGTTTTTCCCGAAGATTGTCCAGTCTACAATGATGCAGGGTGAGTAGAACGGAGATAAAAGATGTCCAATTTGCCCGTTAGCCCAAAGTTGGCTTGTGTGAATCTCTGAAAGGAAATAGTTGTTTTCGAATGTGCGGAATGTGGCGTAAATCATAAATCCTCCCAATACAGCGATTGTGAGGAGCGGTTGTGCCCACCATGCATCCTTTCGTAAGGTTTTTCCCGCTTTAGGGTTGTGTTCGATACGAGTAGCCATGAATTTTCCAGTCCTTTGGAAACAAGTTCAGTTTACCCACAACTGAAGTGGGTAACAGTCTGTTGTGCTTGGTTTAGCTGCATGTTTCGTATATTTCTTCAAGTCGTGTTTTTGCTTTTTTGATGTCGAATTTTTGGCGTATTGTTTCTATTGCGCCTTTGCTCAGAGATTCATAGGACGATTTTGAGTCCCAAATGGCAGTTAAAATTTGCTCCAGTTCGGCTGCCAAGCGGTTAGTTTCAGAGATGTAAGCGTCTGTATAGTTTGGGTGCTTTGTTTTATAGAGCCATTTCCACCTGTTCCATTGATCGTTTTCAAACTTGAGCAAGTGTCCTGAAACTCCATTTTCTACGATTTCCAGTTGTGCGCATGTAGCGTTAGTGATTACAGGTGTTGCACAAGACATTGCTTCGATCGAGACAAACCCGAAGGTGTCATGGAATGTTGGGAAGATTAGAAAATCGGAGTTTTGCATGAGTTGTATGACTTCGTCGTTTGCTAATCCTTTATGTAAAATGATGCCATCTTGAGAAAGTTTTTTCAATTCTTCTTCATAAAGAGTTTTGTTTGGCGGTCCAATGTAGTCTTTTTCGGACCAACGCAGTGAAGAGACTATATGTGTTTCAACGGGGATGTTGTTTTTCCTTAACGATTCATGCGCACGTGTAAGAACCGGGCAACCTTTACGCATGAAATCGGAACCAACAAAACATAAGCGAAGGGTGTCCCCTATTTTTTTTGGTGTTTCGTTTCTGAGTGGAACTGCGGGGTAAAGCAGTTCGGTTTTAACTAAAAGTTTTTCTAAATCACCAGTTTGTGCGTTTTGTTTTTTAAAGATGCCTAACCCATACTGCGACATGGCGAGGAGTTTGATGCACCTATTTGATAACAAGATTTTTCTTAAAGGTTTTTGCAGGCAGAATGCACCGCGGTCTTCCGGGGCGCGGGGTAAGTAATCTTCAAAAGTAACGATAAATTTTTTGCGAGAGAGGATGGGAATAGCGTTGATTGTGTGTGTGATGTCGTACCCCCCTCCCGGATAAAATCCGAATGCATCAGCCCATGGGAAGTATCTTGCAAGAGGGGTTTGCGGTTTCTTTATGAACTCGGCGTTTTCTTGACCGAGTGTTATACAAAAGTTAACAGGGTAGTGTTTCCCTGTTCGAACTCTCAATTTTTGTTTAACACTTTTTTCTGGGACGGCCATTCACTTGAACTATACTCGCTTAAACTCTTGTTGTATTTGGGCATAACCTATGGATAACGTGTCTAAAAGTGTAAAATACGCATAGTTGAACGAATTAAAGATTTACGA
>CAZSPF010000010.1:22108-32928 GCA_964608695.1 uncultured Fimbriimonadales bacterium
CTTACTCGCGGTTACGTTCCATTTCATCCTCGTGATGAAGGTCGAGTAAGTATCTATGCTTGCGGAGTAACGCCGCAGGCTCCGGCTCATCTTGGTCACATGCGTGGTCCTGTTTTTTTTGATGTTGTAAGAAACTGGTTCACAAGATTAGGTTATGAAGTTGAAATGGTTCAAAACTTCACGGATATTGACGACAAAATCATACGTCGCAGTCAGGAAGAGGGGATAAGTGCGGAAGAAGTTGCTCAAAAATATGGGCAGATGTATCTTGAAGATTTGGCTTCTTTAGGTGTGAAGCCTTTTAAATGGGTGTATGTTACGAAAAACATGAACTCTATCATCGAAATGATTCAGAAGATTATTGAAAATGGGAACGCGTACATTGTAGGGGGGGATGTGTATTTCAGAGTGAATTCGATTCCTAAATATGGAAAATTGAGCCGTCGTAAGTTATCGGAGATGCAAGCGGGTGCACGCATAGAGATCGACGAGCGGAAAGAGAATCCTATGGATTTCTCCTTATGGAAATCGGCAAAACCTGGCGAGCCGAGTTGGGACAGTCCTTGGGGAAAGGGAAGACCTGGGTGGCATATCGAGTGTAGCGCTTTATCGTTAGCAGAATTAGGAGCAAACTTTGATATACACGCAGGGGGTGTTGACCTTGTGTTTCCTCACCATGAGAATGAGATTGCTCAATCGGAAGCTTATTTGGGTAATGAAGGCTTTGCTCGGATATGGATGCATTGGGGTGCGGTGCGGCTCGATGAGAAGAAAATGAGCAAGTCGGAAGGGAACGTGTTAGGGGTACGCGAGGTTTTAGGGAAGTTTTCTTTGGGCGCAATACGGTTGTTCCTATTAGGAACGAGTTATCGAAGCCCGATAGAGTACTCGGATGCGCGTATGCAGGAGTCGGAAAACGCTTATCAAAGGATCCGAACTGCGCTTCAGCGTGGCGAAGCGTTGTTCGGGAAGAGTGGATCTGGTGCTGCCGAAGATAAAATGCAGAGGTTTTCGGAAGCCATGAACAATGACTTCAACACAGCGGGCGGTATAGCGGTGATTTTCGAGGCGGTAGGTGAATTGAACGAGATGGTGGCAGGGAGCGTAGAACAGAACGAAGTACGTGCTAAAGAGCTAATGAGTAGTATTCGCGAATTAAGTAAAATATTAGGGATTCCTCTTGACGAAGACAAGGCATCGGCTGAGGATTTGGAACAAGTGATGGGCTTGATCGTCGAATGGAGGAAAGAACTTCGTAAAATTAAGCAGTTTGAGATGGCTGATCGCATCCGTGAGGATTTGAAAAGCGTCGGAATACTGTTAGAAGATTCCACGGAAGGAACAACATGGAGAAGGGCATAGTAAGGATGAAAAAGACAACCCTATTTTTCACAATCACTCCTGTTATATTAATAGCGGGAAGTGTTGTTGCGTATTATGTAATGCAAGATGCGAAGACCACTTCAGGATTAAAACTGGAGGGATTGTCATTAGGCAATTTAACGCGTGAACAGTTATTAGCGAAACTGGAAGACTGGTGGGAATTTAAAAAGACACATGCATTGCAGCCGACGTCACGTTTATTAAAGAGTCAGCCGGGAAGTATTTCATACGAGAGAGCGGGAGTATTGCCGGATTGGAATAAAACTATAGAGAATGTTGGCTTTGTTTCTTCATTTGCGTCGGTTGTTGATAAAAGTGATAAAGAGATAGAATTGCAAATTTATTGGACACGTGAGGAGCGCGATTTTAAGTTTTTGCAGGAATTTGTTGAAAAAGTATCACCCAAGCCACAACCTGCTTCCATAAAGTATGAAAACGGGAAAGTGATTCGCAATTATGAAGTGCCTTCGATGAAGTTAGATTTGTCAAAAGTTGGCGAAGCGGCATTACAGGCTGTTCTGAATAAAGAGAGTTCTTTTGAGTTACCTTTAACACAAGACAAGCCGAAGATATCGAGAGACCAACTGGATGCGATTAAAGAAGTTATTGCAGAGTTTACAACAAACTTTCGGACATCTACTGCTAACAGGAGCAATAACATTAAGTTAGCGGCAAAGAAACTTGATGGAATAATTTTGATGCCTGGCGAGAGATTGAGTTTTAATGAAACAGTGGGGCAAAGATTAGTAAGTGAAGGTTTTAAGCCTGCACCTGTTTATGTTCAAGGAAGACGAGAGGATGGAATCGGGGGGGGTATATGTCAGGTTTCGACAACTCTTTATAATGCGATTTTGTTTTCGAATTTAAAGATAGTTCAGAGAAGAAATCATTCGATGCCGGTTCCATACGTACCTGTAGGTAGAGACGCGACTGTTAACTGGGGAAGTATTGATTTAGTGTTTGAGAATCCATACAAAACTCCTGTAGCGATTGTGAGTGAAGTGAAAGGATCTGATTTAACGTTTCGGGTTTTAGGAATTAAAGAGCCGGGTATTGAGATTTCACTAATTACTACTGACCACTCGAGTTGGGGTAATACGGTTAAGTATGTTGTTGATAACACACTACCTCCCGGAACTGAAAAAGTGATTGAGAAAGGCAGTATCGGTAGAAAATGCGTTACTTGGCGAGTAGTGAAAAAAGATGGTGTTGAAGTAAGGCGGGAGAAGTTAGGTGTTTCAACATATAGCGCATTTCCGAAAATTGTTGCGAGAAATCCTGAGATGCCATTGCCGGAGGAGGTACCTCCTTTTACTACGCCGACGTCTTATGAGAACGAAATCAGGCAGCCTTAATTTTATCGATTAGTTCTTTGTATTTTTCTATAACTACTTTTCTTCTTACTTTCATGGAAGGTGTTAATTCTCCTGTTTCGACTGACCAACGCTCGGAAAGAATGATGAACCGTTTTACTCTTTCATAATCCGGAAGCTGCGGATTAATTTTGTCTATTTCGGATTTGAAAAGGTCTCTGATTTGTGGATATTCAGCAACGAGCTGCCAATGTGAACAATCCAAGCCGACTTGATGGCAAAAGTGTTTTAAAAGTTCGAAATTAGGAACGATTAAAGCAGCGATGAGATCCATGTCGTCCCCGATGACCATTACTTCGTCGACGTATTCACACGCACGAAGTAAGTTTTCGATTTTTTCCGGACCGACGTTTTTTCCGTTTGCCATAACTATGATGTCTTTTTTACGACCAGTAATCCAGAGTCGGTTTGCTTCGATTTTTCCTAAGTCTCCAGTGTGGAACCAGCCCTGCTCATCTATTGCTTGGGCAGTTTCTTCCGGTTTATTCAAGTAACCTTTCATTAGGCTTGGACCCCTCATAAGTATTTCGCCATCATCTGCGATTTGGATTTCAATTCCGCTTAATATTTCGCCTACGCTTTCGGGGACGTTTCTATCAGGATGATTTACCGAAATAACTGGAGCGGTTTCTGTTAATCCGTATCCTTGAACAATGTTTAAGCCGAATGCGGCAAAAAACTCCGCCAAATCGTAAGGCAGTGCAGCCCCCCCTGAAACCATAAATCTCAACTTTCCCCCGAACTTTTCTCTAATTTTTGAACCGACTATTTTATCAAGCATTTTCCCAAAGAATCCAGAAGGCTGCATTCGGTTTTGTATGCGTTTTTTGCCTTGTTTTAGTGCGGACTCAAAAAGCCAGCGCTTGATACCGGGGCTTTCCTTGGCTGCCGTAAGCATTTTTAATCTTACAGCATCCAAGAATCGAGGAACAGTTAACAAAATCGTAGGTTGTGCATGAATCATGTCTTGTGCCACCGTTCTTAAGGAATCTGCATAAGCGATTTCTGCTCCGCAACTTATCGGCAAAAAATGTCCTGCCATTCTTTCGTAAACATGGGCGAGAGGGAGGTAACTGAGAAATCTATCTTTATTATCAACTGGCAAGTTATTGATGATTGTGTGACACAAGAAAGTGAAATTTTCATGTGTGAGCATTGCTCCTTTCGGTTCTCCTGTTGTGCCACTTGTATAAATAATTGTTGCTAAATCATCGGGTGAGATTTTTTTAATTTGTTCCAACCAATCTTGTTTTGTGTATTGTGAGTTTTTAGATTCTTCCAATAAACGCAGTATAGAGAAACAACCTTGTTTGGAGTCATTGAGGATTATGATAACAACAGGAATATTTTCTTGTTGAGCAGAATATTCAATTTTTTCAGCGAGTTTTAAATCGCCTGCAACAACATGTTTGATTTCGGAATCTTTTAATATGTAGGAAATTGTATCGGGCATGAATGTAGTAAAAATTGGAACGGAGATTGCCCCGATACTTAAAATCGCCCAGTCCATGATTGCCCATTCGGCGCAGTTTTCAGAAATGATGGCGACTCGGTCATTTGGTCTCACCCCGCTTTCGATCAACGCGCGTGCGAATTCGTAGACTTTGTTTTCCAGGTCTCCATAAGTTATTGGCGTGAATGCGCCTCTTATTTTCGATAGTAGGGCAGGCTTTGATCGCCAGCGCTCACAACTATTGAGCAGCATCTGTGGCAATGATTCGTTTCCGTACATTTGAGAGCCCCCTTTGTTGTATTTTATACGAAGTTTAATTGTGCCGGCAATGTTTGGAGTAAAAATTCAGGGTACTCTTTAGGGGAATGCGCATCCATGAATGGGTGCGGTACATACATCCGCCCTTCCAGCCAAGCACAAAAGCGGCATGGAACTTTGTCTGCAACGAGGCTCAAGCGCCGCTTGTAGCCGCGGCATGGTGTCGTCTGGAGGCTACAGATAAGCGTTTTTTCATCGTAGTTCCTGATTCCGAGCGTGCTCTACAGTGGCAAGCGAGGTTGGGTTTGTGCGGTATCCCAGAAGGAAAGATTAAACAGCTTCCGAGCGGATTGAGCAATTTGTTCGATGATGGTTCTCCGGAAAAAAATGCTCTATCAGACCGGTTGATGGCACTTAACGAGATGCTGAATTCGGAAGAGTATGTGGTTATTGCAACAGCAAATTCTGCGTTAGAGAAAACTATTTCTCCTGAGAGATTTCGAAGTTCCACTTTGGACTTGAAAATTGGTGATGAAATACCAACAGATAATCTGTTGTTAAAACTTCAAGCGATGGGATATGAAGTAGAAGAACCTGTGCGACGTCCCGGAGGAATGAGTAGAAGGGGGGGGATAATTGATATTTTTGCGGGAGGTTCTGAAATGCCGACTCGCATCGAATTTTTTGGCGATACGATTGATAGTTTGCGAAGGTTTGATCCGGAAAGTCAGAGAAGTATTTTACCTGTAGAGAAAGTATTTATTCCGCCTTTAAGAAATGTTGTTTACCCTGATGATGTTGAGGAAACAGTAAAGAAAATTCAGAAGAGATTGGATGAATGTATTGAGTCTCTTAATGATATGAATAGTAAAAAATTGCGTGATGTGATAAAAGAAGATTTAATGGCAATAAGAAAACGTGCATTTTTTGATAGAGCAGAGCATTACTTGCCCATGTTTTTGTTGGAGGAGAGTTGTGCATTAGATTATTTGAAAGGTGGAGTAGTGTTTCTACAAGAGCCATTAGAACTTCAGACACGCTACGAGAGAAGTAAAGAAGATTTGGAGTTAGCTCTACAGCATAGGTCAGCATCTGGTGAGACGTTAGGCTTTCATGCGGATGATTATGTTTGCTCATTGAGTAGATTGAATGAAAGTCGAAGTTTAGTTAGTTTAAGTATTTTAGACGATTTGCCTTCTTGGGTTCATACAGATATAGATCATGAACTTAAAATCAATAGTTTAGCTCCTTATAGGGCGAGATTAGATGCACTTTCATCTACAATTTCAAATTGGAAAAAACAAAACGTGAAGATTATCGTTGCTACCGATCAGCCAACTCGAGCGAAGTCTGTTCTTTCAAACATAAAAATATATCCTTCCGAACCTGAAGAGAATGATCATGAAAAATTATTAGACGCACCAGTTGTTTTATTAAAAGGAAATTTGGCAGGGGGGTTTGTAAACGAGCATGAGAAATGGGCAGTTTTGACTGATACAGAGTTGTTTGGAGTAGGAAGGCTGCGATTACCTCAAAAAAGGTTTTCAGAGGGAATAGTTATTGCGTCTGTTTTAGATTTGAAACCGGGAGATTACGTTGTTCATGTTCAATTTGGAATAGGAAAATTTAAGGGATTAATTACACGTAAAGTAGCAGGTTATGAAAAAGAGTATTTGGAGATCGAGTATGTATCTCCAGACAAGCTTTTTGTTCCTGCGGATCAGTTGGATAGAATTCAAAAGTATTTGAGCCCTTCTGATGCCCCCCCTAAATTAAATAGATTATCCGGTGGTGATTGGCACAGAGCATTGCGCTCTGCCAAGAGAGATGCAGAAGAGTTTGCACGTGATCTGCTTCGTATTTATGCTAAGCGAGCAATGGAAACTCGTACGCCTTATGGCGAGGATTCCCCCTGGCAGGCAGAGATGGAAGCAACGTTTCCTTGGGTTGAGACGCCTTCGCAGTTGCAGTCGATAAATGATATCAAGAAGGATTTAAACAAACCGCGTCCTATGGACAGGCTTGTATGTGGCGACGTTGGATTTGGTAAGACTGAGGTTGCAATTCGTGCGGCGTTTAAAGTTGCACAAGCGGGTAAGCAAGTTGCAGTTCTTTGTCCTACGACAGTTCTTTCGGATCAACACTTTTTAACATTTAAAGAAAGGTTGGCACCGTACCCCATAAAGATTGGTTTATTGAATAGATTTCGAAAATCTGATGAGAAGAAGCAAGTGTTAGAAAAACTTAAAGATGGCTCCTTGGATATTGTTATAGGAACTCATGCTTTATTACAGAAAGTTGTTTCATTTAAGAATTTAGGATTAGTCATTGTAGATGAAGAGCAAAGGTTTGGAGTGAAGGATAAAGAAAGGTTGAAAGAGTTGAAAGCGAGTGCTGACGTATTGACATTAACTGCTACTCCGATACCGCGAACATTAAGCATGTCTTTGATGCAGATACGTTCGATGTCGTTAATCAATGATCCCCCCCCAGGCAGATTGCCGATTCGGACGTACGTGCGGCCGTACAATGATGCGTTAGTCAGGGAAGTTCTTCTGAGAGAGATGGCTCGACAAGGGCAGGCTTTTTATGTGTTTAATCGCATTGAGGGAATTTATCATACATCAGAGGGGATTCGTAAAATGCTACCTAACGCTCGTATCGCAGTTGCTCATGGGCAGATGCATGCCGATGAGTTAGAACCCATCATGTTGGAGTTTTATCACGGAAATGTCGACATTCTTGTGTGCACGACTATTATTGAAAACGGAATAGATAATCCTAACGTGAATACGATTGTAGTGGATGGTGCTGATAAATTGGGGTTGGCACAACTGTATCAGTTGCGTGGGAGAGTAGGTAGAAGCGATAGGCAAGCCTATGCCTATCTTCTTTATCGGGCAGGGAAACAGCTTACACATAACGCGACTGAGAGATTGAAGGCATTGCAAGAGTTTAGTGAGTTAGGCTCCGGATATTCATTAGCATTTAGAGACTTACAAATACGTGGTGCTGGAGAGCTGCTTGGTTCGAAACAACATGGAGTAATGGCGAATGTAGGATACGAGATGTATGTTCAACTCATCAATCAAGCGATAAAACAGTTAAAGCAAGCCATGGACACCGGTGATGAGCGTAAGGTGAGAATGACAAATGTAGATTTCGATATTTCATCCGTGCTGCAAGAGTTGCCTCCGTTTGAAATTCCTTCAGCGGCATATTTTCCGAAATCTTACATTGAAGACGAAAGTCAAAGGTTGTTTTATTATAAAAAGTTAATGGAAGTTCGAAGCGAGGACGGCATTAAGGAGATGGAAGCTGAGTTAATTGACAGATATGGCAAAATGCCCGATGCCGCAATCAATGCATGTCAGTTAGTGCGCTTGCGATTGTATGCGCATAAATTAGGACTGAGAAAGGTTGAGTTTCAGAGAGGAAGGTTGGTTGGCTGGTTTGCTCCTGGTAGAGAGCTACCAGTGAGAGTTGTTAATGCATTGAGCAGAATGCATCGCAATTTGAAGTATCGCAACGACATGGCTGAATGGCCTATTAGTGGGGATGCTTTGGGTTCAATAAAGGGTTTTCTGAAAGCTTTGGAAATTACGATTGAGGAAGCACAGCAAGCAAGATTGAAAACAGCAATAAAGCGATGAAGATTTTTATTACAGGTGCATCCGGATTTCTCGGTAACTCTTTGGGGAATTTTTTATTGATGGATGAGGCAAATAATATAATTCCTTTGGTGAGAAAAAAAGATGATTCGAGGGGAGTTTATTGGGATTATGAAAAAAGAGAGATTGAAAATGGAAAACTTGAAGGCGCAGATGTGTTTGTGCATTTAGCAGGAGAGAATATATCAGGGCGATGGACAGCAGAAAAGAAAAGGAAACTTAGAGATAGCCGAATTAAAGGAACAAAATTTCTTTGTGAGGTTTTGGCAGAGTTATCATCTCCCCCGAAAGTGGTGCTCTGTGCATCAGGTGTGGGGATTTATGGTGATAGAGGAGATGAAGAACTTACAGAAGATTCACAAGCAGGAGCAGGGTTTTTAGCAGACCTTGGCAGAGACTGGGAAAGTGCTTCAAGTGTGCTAAACGATAAGGGAGTGCGAGTTTTACACTTACGTTCTGGATTAGTATTAAGCAAAAAAGGTGGAGTGTTGAAAAAAATGTTGCTACCGTTTAAGTTTGGTTTTGGGGGGGCACTTGGTTCCGGCAAGAATTATTGGAGTTGGATTAGTTTAGTAGACTGGCTTCGAGCGTGTGAATGGTGTATAAAAAATGAGGAGTTATCAGGGCCTGTAAATTTTGTTTCTCCTTATGCCGTTACCAATAATGAATTTACAAAGACATTAGGAAAAGTATTGAAAAGACCTACATTTATGCGAGTGCCTGTTTTTGCTTTGAAACTTATATTTGGAGAAATGGCAGAAGAGGCGTTATTGGCAAGCTCAAGAGTTGTACCTAAAAGGTTAATGGATAATGGTTTTCGCTTTTCACATCCTAAACTGTTTGAATTTTTAAATCAAGAATTAAGTTAATTTATAATTTGTAAGGATTTCGCTTCTGCTTTATCTACAACTTCACGCAATTCGGCAATATCCACAGTTTCAATGTCCCTTGAAGGTCCATCCCATAGAACTTTTCCTTCATGTAGGAAAATTGTTCTTTGCGTAGTTCTTAGTACCGAATAGATATCGTGAGAAACGATTATGCTGGTTGCCTTGAGTCGTTTATTTAAGTCAACTATGACAGAATCGATTGTAAAAGCAGTAATAGGGTCGAGTCCACTTACCGGTTCATCGTAAAAAAGAATTTCTGGATCTGTTGCGAGTGCGCGTGCGATGCCTACGCGTTTACGCATTCCTCCACTTAATTCGCTTGGCATTAGGTTTATGGCATCTTGAAGTCCGACAGCAGAAAGACAAGCCAACACTTTTTCTTGAATTTGGTTTTTGTTTAATTTAGAGCGTCTTTCAAGTCCGAACGAAACATTTTTTCCCACAGTAAGGTAATCAAGCAATGCCCCGCTTTGAAAAACAATTCCCATTCTTGTTCTTACTTTTTCCAAGTTTTTTTCTTTTGAACGGTATAGATTTATGTCGAAAGCTTTAACTTCTCCTTTTGTTGGAGCAAGTAGTCCTGACATACATCTTAGCAGTGTAGTTTTTCCACCACCTGACGCACCCATTATGGCAACGGACTCACCTGATTGAATGGTTAGCGAAATATCCTCCAGGACGGATTTATCGCCGAATTTATGGTATAAGTTGCGGGTGGATATCACTCAGAAGAGTATACACTTTTCCCTTGTGCAACTTATTCAAGAAATAATCCGTTTAATGTTTAGAATGAAGATTATTTCTGTGATTTTTCTCTTTGGCATAGTTCCTGTTTCAGCGCAGTCTCCTTTGCCTGCACTTTCATTTACGAAAGGTGAAAGCCTTAAGTATACAGCGAATCAAACCGTAACTGTTACTGAAACGGCGAAGGACGTAAATGTGAAAACTGTTTTCACATCCAATCATACAATAACATTGAATGTTACAAGTGTTTCCGCAGGAAAAGCGAAAATGAGTGTTAAACTATCCGGAATTACAACAAAAGCGACGATTACAGGATTACCAAAAGATGCCGAGAAAGATAAGGCGAATATTGAGAAGCAGGCGGCTGAGGCATTTAAGCAGGAAATATCTACAAGTTCTCGTTCGCAAACTGTGGATATTCGAGGTAAGACAGAATATCATATAGACGTGGGAGACGGAAAAACATTAAATATTGAAAATGGTGCGTATTTCTTTTTGGTGCTACCGAACAAAGCAATAAAAGCAGGAGATAAATGGACTGCTGATGTATCCAGCCCTGATCCTCGCGATAATTCAAAAATGAAAGTTAACTATACTTTGAAAAATATTGCAACTCAAAACAATCAGCAGATTTACAACATTGAAATTTCTTTTTCCGACTCTAAATCACATAAACAGCAAGATGTTACGCTTTCGGGTTCAATTAAAGTTACTGGAAATATTTTGTATAATTTTACAACGAAGAAGTTAAATGAAGTAAACATGACACGGACTGTCACCGAAACAGCTACATCTTCTAAAGGTGAGAAGGCACAAAGAACGATAGTTACGAATACTAAGATAAAGAGGTCTTAGATTGCGAAAGGATTGTCAGATTTTGAACAGTTTGTTTGTAATTATTACTTTATTCTAAACCGACAGATTTTCTTAGTTTTTGAACTTCAACTTTGGAAAGCATTTTGCACTCACCTTTCCTCATTTTTTTTAAAGTAAGTGTCGCATATTTAATTCTTTTTAGGCTGATCACTTTTTTTCTGATTGCCAAGAA
>CAZSPF010000010.1:32939-35510 GCA_964608695.1 uncultured Fimbriimonadales bacterium
CATGTTTTTTACTTGATGTTTTCTTCCTTCGTGTATTGATATTTCCACCTTACTTTTTTTGTTTTTTGTATCGTATCCCAAGATTTTCACCTTGGCTTCAGAGGTTTTTTTGCCTTCGATAAGCACCCCTCTTTCAAGTTTTTGTGCTTCTCCTGCGGTCATATCACCATATATTTCAACTTCGTATGTTTTCCAAATTCCGTATTTAGGGTGTGTCAGTCGAGCCATTAATTCGCCATCATTAGTGAAAAGAAGTAAGCCTTCGGTGTTGTAATCAAGTCTCCCAACGGGCTTTACTCGTTCATTGATTTCAGGCAGATAATCCACTACAGTTTTTCTTTTTTGTGGGTCGTTCATAGTCGTAACGCATCCTTTGGGTTTGTTCATTACAAGGTAGACGAGTTTGGTATTTTTCAAAATGACGCCATCAACTTCTATACGTGCTGAATTTGGATTGATTTTGAATCCGGTCTCTAAAATGACTTTTCCGTCAACTTTTACGCGTCCTTGCTTAATGATTTCTTGGCATTTGCGTCTGCTTGCAACCCCGGCAGTTGCCATAACTTTTTGTAATCGTTCAAGCATTATTGCGTTTTAACAATAAAAAGATGAGAAATCCTGCTGAAGAGATAGCAAGAACACCTAACAAGACTATTGGCAAAGCGAATTTCGTATTTGCAAGCAATGGAAGTTTTTCTACCGTTTGTGCTGCGATGAGTGGAACTTGGAATGTCGTATCTTCGGTTGTATACATCGCAAATCCGATATTTTGACCTTTTTGAATAGGTGCTTCGATGTTAGCGAAATGGTATTGAATTTCTTTTGGAAAATCTCCTTTAGCAAGAACTATGGTTAAATCATCATTTGCAATTGCTTGGACAGTTTCCTGTTTGCCTCCGATGACTTTTACCCTTCCCGTTAAGTCTCCTTTTCGTAAGACATTTACTGTTTCAAAGTTTTCAAATGCCCAGTTAAACAATTCGGTAGTATCTGCTAGCCAATCTTGACTGTTTAATACAACCGTTATGAGCCTCCAGTCGTTATGAACTTTTGCACCGACAAAACAATGTCCTGCGCTTTTTGTGTAACCTGTTTTGATGCCTTCAGCACTTTCATCCGAAAGAAATCGGTTTTTATTACGAAGGTAAACATCTAAGGTGTTCAGTGAGCGGTTGATTAGTTTAGATTTTGTTCTTGCAACTTCTGCAAAAAGTGAGTAATTCATTGCTTCGCGCGCAATTAACGCAAGGTCATATGCGGTTGATATATGGTTTTCATCGGGCAAACCGTGAGGATTTGTGAAATGTGAATTTTTGCAGCCAATTTGTTTTGCTCTTTCGTTCATGAGTTTTGCAAAATCTTCCATGCTTCCGGAAATGTGACATGCAATTGCGTAAGCGGCATCGTTAGCGCTTCTTAGCATGAGAGCGTAAAGCATATCCTCTGCTTTTACGTGTTCAGTTGGTTTTAAATAGAGGCTTGATCCTTCAATCGTTTCACATTCATATGGTGCAGAGATGTATTCATTTGGGTCGCAGTTTTCAATGAGTAATAATGCGGTTAAAATTTTTGTTGTGCTTGCAGGATATCTTGGTGTATAGGCATTGAAGTCATATAACACCATGCCTGTTTTCGCATCCATTATGATTGCACTCTCTGATTTGATATTAGGTTTAGGAACAGGATGTAGATTGTTTGCACCTGCGAATGCGTGCGCTGTCAATAAAGCTAATGTTGTTAAAAACCCCAAGATTTTTCGAATCAATGTATCTCCTCGATCTGTTCATCGCCTTCCAATTTTGGCAACTCGGAAAGGTCGTTCAAACCGAACTGATGTAAAAACGTCTTTGTTGTACCATAAAGAATAGGCCTTCCGGGAGTTGTTTTCCTCCCAACCTCCTCTATTAACTCTTTTTCTTGAAGCTGCTTAATGGCGTAATCACTTTGTACACCTCTAATGATGCTCACTTCTTGTAGGGTGATGGGTTGTTTGTATGCGACTATGGCTAATACTTCGAGAGCGGCTCGTCCGAGTCTTCGCTTTTGTGGGGTAAGGAATCTTGCAACTACGTCGGCATACTCTTTCTTGGTACAGATTTGATACCCTCCTGCTATGCGAAGAAGCTGTAATCCGGTGTTGCTTTGTAATCGTTCTCCCAATTCTTGTAAAGCGATACGTACATCTTCTTCTTTTGCATGAGTGACTGAGCATAAATCATTCAAAATTACGGGTCCCTCAGCCACAAACAAAACGCATTCTAACGCTGAAACCAAATCCGTATCCACTTCTATGAGGCTTTCAAGCGAAACCAAACCTCGCCCTCCTGTAATTCTGCTGTGAGTGTGCCTACTCTTACGAGTTCAAGCACTGCTAAAAAGACGAAAACAACGTCCAAACGGGTGTAGTTTTCGGGGAGAATTTGTTCAAATCCCCCTTGCTTAATTTCTTGGAATTTTTGTTTTATGCCTGCCATAACGTCAACGAGAGAAGGCCTGGGCTTGGCTAAGGCATCAAGTTCGACCGGTTTTGCTTTTTGGAGTAATTTTTGAAGCGCTCTTGCAAGGTGTTCG
>CAZSPF010000010.1:35526-50747 GCA_964608695.1 uncultured Fimbriimonadales bacterium
TCTCCGAGGTCTATTTCAGGCTCGAACCCGTCAATTTGTGCACCACCTCCTGCTCGGAAAAAGAGATTGCCACGTTCTGAAAAGCGGTTTTCGAGCGTGTCAACTGCTGGCGCGAATTCGTAAGCAGTTGGTTCAGGTAATTCGGGCAACTCTTCGGGTGGAGGCGGGTCTGCTATTGGGAGCAGTGACCATGCTTTTCTCTCGACCAGATATGCCAAAGCCAAAAGGGATGCTCCTGCCATGTCTACATCTAAGTCTGTGTGTTCATGCAAATACTCCAGATACGCGGAGCAAACAGGCGCTAATGGGACTCCGGTAAGGTCAATTCTGCCGTCTTTCGCAAGGTGAAAAAGTGTGACGAGAGAGCCTTCGAATGCTGGTGATTCGATACGTAATGGCAGCGGTACTGCTACACCACCGGGCGTTAAAGATTCTTTTTCTTCCTGCTTCTTTGGCTTCATTAGTTAGGGTTTGTTGCAAGTATCAGATAGCTTTGTGTGAAACTGATTGAATGATACACGTTTTAGCCATTTGTATTTCGGGAATTGTTAGCGGATTTCCTGTTGATATAATTCAGCAGAGTCAGGAAGTTCCGTGGATAAGTATTACTGATAAGTTTGATAGAGAGATTAGTGAAAAGGGCGTTGTCCTATTGGACTGGGAAGGTCATATTGCGAATCCTGCTATAAAACTAAAAATCAAGCCTAATAGAATTTACTTACCTGCAAGAATAAGGGTGAGTTCTACTTGCGATAGGCTCATATTTAATCTATTTTCGGAATTTACGGAGAAGGGAAGCACCAAAACATTACTCTTTGAAGATACCGCTTCAGTTGCGGAGTTTTACGTGAGTATTCTTCCGGATAGGGATTTTAAAGATGAGGAGCACGAGTTAATTTTTGAAATAACAAATCCGAATGAGTCATCCACATCTGTAAAATTACCTGTTCACGTTATTGATCAAGATAGAGCAAGGGATATTGATTTCAAAATTCATATAGATTACAGTCATGATGAAACCGGATTTTTCGATGATGCTAAATATCGAGAATTAACGCAACAAGCGGCTGATGACTGGGCATATTTTTTTGCAAATATGAATTTAGAAAATGTGAAAGTAGGTGAAGAGCGATCTTGGATTTGGAATCCTGAAGCCGGATCAAGAAGTAAGATGGTTACAAATACATTTGAATATCAGGGTTTTTTACTCTATGCACATGGCATACGCAATCCTCAATTACATTCAGGGGGGGCAGCATCAAACTTAAGTAGTCCTCAAATTATAAAGAGTCAGGCTTCAGGATTAATGCGTTCAGGAACTATTTCCATGGAAGTTACCGGGAATTACAACGGTTTGGGATGGCATCAACTTGAACCTGACAAAGATTATTGGGTTACGGGCAACATGCGTCATCAAAAGCATGACTACTATTCGATTGTACGTCATGAGATAGGACATGCGTTAATTTTTCACAAAGTACATCCTGCATTTCATCAAAAAATCCATGATAGTATGTTTATGGATGAAACGATAAAGTCTTATTTGGGAAAGAATCCGCGGATAGATAATGTTGAGCATTTTGTCGAAACAGTTGATCCTGTTAGTTTGTTTGGTGTGTTTGGAAATGAGTATGGAAGCATGATGCCAAGAAAAAGGTGGTTAATTACAAAGTTTGATCTGTTGGTTATATCTTAAGGGATACAATGCCATTTCAAGAATTTCAGTTGGAAGAAAAAAGCAGTGATTTTAAAACAAACACAAATGAAAAAGTAAATATTTCTTTAAAACCGAATGCAGGCATCCCTTACTATTTTTTTGAGATCTACGAAGGCGAGCTTCCTGTCGGGTTGAGCTTGGATTCTTTCACCGGCGAGATAAAGGGTTCGACAGACGAGACGGGGAGTTATAAATTAAGCATCCGAGCACAAGATAATGACCCAACGACACCTGCCATAGAAAGAAATATAACAATTAGAGTTTTGTGAAGTTGGAGGCGCCGAGCGGATTCGAACCGCTGAATGAGGGTTTTGCAGACCCTTCCCTTGACCGCTTGGGTACGGCGCCGTTTCGGGGCAATGTTATACCCGTTTGGGTCATTTCTCCTTAGGTAATTGAATGGGACTTCCTTTTGTAACAACAGATAGAACGAGCGCAGTTATCCAAACGCATAGGCTTATCCACGGGAAAATGTCTCTCAATATCATTACAGGTTGCGAGGCGACTTGAATTTCTGCACGGATCATTGTGTTTTCGCCTTGTCTTGCTTTTGCTATGATTTGTCCTTTCGCATCGATGATGAGGCTGTGTCCACGTGGGTTGCTACGCAGAACCGGTAGACGGTTTTCAACTGCTCGAACGACAGAGGCTGATACAAGGTGTTCTATTGCCGAAGTGTTTTCATACCATGTGTCTATACTTGGAACAACTAAGAGTTGCGCCCCTTGACGTGTTTGTTCACGGGCAACATCTTCAAATAATGCTTCGAAGCAAATCAATGCTCCTATTTTCAATCCAGCAGTTTCAACTATTTCTATCTTATCTCCATGGGTCAAGTCTGCAGATGGTAAGTTATATTTTTCGAGATGTTTTAGTAGATTTCGAAAGGGAACATATTCTCCATAAATTACTAGCCGCGTTTTATCTGCAAATGACCATTCACCATCGTATGCATAGATGCTTTGATGAGTTTTGCTCCCATCGATTCTTTGCACGCCAACGATAATCGGCGTACCTTCCTGAATGGTGAAGGGAAGGATTACATCTGTGTTTTGTGCTCTTCCGATTCCTTCTGGCAAGAGAATTAAGTCGCGTTTAGTGCTTTGTCCTACTTCTAACAAAGGAGGAATTTTTTCTGAAAGTTGTTGATTAATTTCTAATTGTGTGCTAAACGCCATGTCGACATCGGGCTGTGCAACAAAAACGTTTTTAGTTTCTCCTTCGATTTCTGTCTGGAAAGTCCAAATTGAACCAATGAAAATGATGACAATGGCCATGAGGTAGTAACGCGTTTTTTGAGCAGGCTCATTTTTAAGTAGCATAAAAATAAAAATGTTTACAAGAACAATAAATGCGGAAAGAAAATACACCCCTCCCCACGATGCAGGCTGTAAAAGTATGGGGATTTTGTAAAGCGATGTTCCGAGTAAAGACCAAGGATAATACAGGTAGGGAATGATCGAGCGGAAGAATTCCACTCCTGCCCAAATAACTGGAAGAACCCATACTATTCCTCGATTTAAGAAGAATGTAGAAGATGCTGCAAATAATGCGAAATAGAGTGAAAAAATAAGAACCACGAGTGCATACGGGATTGCTCCCATAATCCAAGAGTTGGTCCACTTAGAAACGAATTGAAACAGCCAGAAATGGTCGATTAAACTAAAAGTGACGCCGAAAACATAACCTCTTCCGAATGCTTGCCAAAAGTTTGAGTTCTGCAAGCTTAAAAATAACGGAACGAGCGCAGCAAAGCTTAGTAAAAACAGCCCCCCTCTTGGGAATGCCAAACCCAGCAAAATTCCCGAGAATACTGCGTAAACAATGGGGTGATATTTTAATTTAATCAAGTTTCGCACTGACCATATTCTCTTTGTGAATAGTTAAATGTGAAGTATCATTAAATCTGATTAATTTTTTTCTTCCATTTTCCAAACAATGAACTTCCGTTATGGAGCAGTTATCGAAGCGTAGTGAAGATGCAGTTGAGGGTGTTGCATTAAGTAAAGCTGACAGAAGATGTGCGATCGTGCCACCGTGTGAGATGATGGCGATATTTCCGTTTTTATGTTTATTAAGAATCTCTGACAAAAAATATGTAACACGACTGAAAACTTCGATGCCTGTTTCACCGCCGGAAGGTGAGTACATTGCAGGATCGAGATGGTATTTCATAAAATTATCGTAATCAGATGTTTGAATTTCCTCAGATGTTAATCCTTCCCACTTTCCATAATTTCTCTCTCTTAATCTGATATCTTGAATTACATCTACAGTGTGTTGTTCTGAGATTTTGTTTGCAATTTCCATGCATCTTATTAAATCACTTGAGTAGATAAAATCAATTTTTTCAGTTTGAAGATGAGAATTTAATGAATTGGATTGTTGTTTTCCTGTTTCGTTTAGTGGAATGTCCGTTTGTCCTTGATTTTTTTGTTGAAAGTTCCAGTCGGTTTCTCCGTGCCTTATTAGTAAGAGTTTTAGCATTGTTGTTTTATACCTGCCAAGCTTTTATTTCAGCAGATTCTACTCCTTTATCGTCTATTTTGATTTTTCCAATGTTAATTTTTTTCAAAGTAGTATCGTGATCCCCAAAAACAGATGCGAGTAAGATTCCGTTGGCAAAATCCATATCTGTGATTCTACCTACTGCAACATGATTACCGAACTTATCTTCACACCCGAAAATGAGGTTTTTGAAGTCTTTTGGCTGAACAATCAAGTATTTAGAAGTTTTTATTTTTCTTGAGGCGTATTCGAGAGATTCATTTTTGGGTTTGTTATTGCAGATAAGATATAAAAGATTTCCAATTATTTCTGCATGAAGGATGTTTTTTACACCATATTCGTTTAGAGTGTCTATTTGTGTTGCATTTGCATTATTCCCTGTTCCAAAACATATTCCTTGAATTTCGATGGATTTAAATGGGATGTTGACCATCTTGGATTTAGCAATTGTTTCCACCCATTTCGCTTTGCGTTGTTGCTTTAATTGCGATGGTGTTCTTTTGTTCGTTATTAAGTTTATTTTTTTCAATGTTATGTCGTTTACAAGAGAAGGTAAATAGTTTTCAGAAGAGTTGTATGCGTAACAGATTTCAGGTTTGAAAATCTCTATTATGGTTTTGAGAAGTTGTACGAGTGCAGGCGAAACTTCGTCAATTGTAATATCTAATATTAAACCAGATTGTTTGGATTTACTAATTGCCCATAACAAAGATTTGATAGTTTGTAAAGGCTCTCGTGTTATCCGGTAACTTCCAATAAAATAAAAACCAACCGGTTTGTTGTTTCTGTTAGTAAGTTCTACAGTTCCAAGCGGAGCATGACATACGTATGCAGGGTTAAGCTTTAAATAAAACTCTGATTGCGTTTCTTCATACTCGTTGCTATTTCGCCAATTTAACCATTCGGGATAGCCCAGCACAAGGATATTTTGAGTTGCTTCTCCGGTTGGCATACCGCTATTATGAGTAAAGCAGTGTGCTTCTTTTAAGGGTGGAGGGAATGGTCGGGGCGGGCAGATTCGAACTGCCGACCTCTCCCACCCGAAAGGAGCGCTCTACCAGGCTGAGCCACGCCCCGAACCGCTGCTTAGTATAACCGATATCTGCTTTTGAGCAGGAACTGTAGTTGGCGAGAAGTATTTCGATATTTCTCGAAATACTGTGGTATAATGTTGTTGTGAATCAATTGGTCAAGGTGTTTCATGCGCTTTCAGATGAGACCCGGTTTCGCATTCTGTGCTGCCTGTTTGCTTGTAAAGACAAGGATTTGTGCGTTTGTGAAGTCGCAGATTGTCTGAGGCTTAAGCTCTCAACACTGTCTTCGCATTTAAACATTCTGAAGAATGCAGGGCTTGTTTCTACTCGCAAAGACGGAACTTGGGTTTATTACCAGATTGATGGTTCGATACCAAATTTTGTTATTGAAGCCATCAAAGCGGGAGAGATTGCAGAAGAAGATTCGAAACGCCTTGATAAAAGGCTTTCACTGAGAGTGGACAACCGTTGTTGCATTCCAGTTGGAGCACTTGATTCTGAAAAATAACAAAGGAGGTTGACTATGGACACTAAACCTTGTTGCGAAAACGGCTCATGTGGCTGTGGATGCTGTGGTTGCGGTAAGTGCAACTGCTGCTAATAAACCTCTGCCATCATTCTAAAGAGTGATGGCAGATTTATTTTCCGTATTTTTCTGTTGATTGTGAATATGGGTTGAATGGATCTGCAAACTCAATAACATTTTGTCTATCAAGGAAAACAGCATCCCATTCAATCCAATATGTTTGTGTGTGTGATTTTAAGAGTTGACGGACGATTTGAGCGCGACCATAAGCGCGTGTGTTTTTTGGTGGTTCAGTCATTGCTTCAATAATTTCAGTCTCATCAACAATTTGAACTGCTTGATTCATCTCTTCTAAAGCATGAAATAGAGATTTGTTTGGGTCGAGGTTATGATATTCGAGGTCTATGGAATGTAAAGCATCTGAGCTCCAATTGAGGTTTTGATCCTCCATGTATTCTTCTACGATTTTTTTCTTGGCAACCCAGTCGAGTTTGTTTGATAATAAGTATGGGTCTTTTTCCAATAAATCTAATGTTTCTTCCCAGTTTTGGAGTATCCAATCGGTTTGGTTATCTCTTCCTTTGAATTTTTGTGCAAGTTTTAAATAGATGCGTTGCAAATCAATGGCAGGAATAGTTTCTCCTGTTGCAAGTTTTACAACCCACTTATACGTTTGATCTCTACTTACATCCCTCAAAGTAGCGAGTGTGTCTTCAAGCCTATAATGGGGGGGTATCATTCTGTTTTCAATTAAGTCTAAAACAAGACAAGTTGTTCCGATTTTGAGTGCATAAGCAAATTGCATTTGGTTCGGTTCACCAAATAAAAGGTGTAAGCGTGTTGTATTTCCGTAGGAATAAAATGCTTCCCATTTTGGGTTGATTAGTGCTCTGTTAAATCTCACTCGAGATGCTATTGTTTTAATGATATGATCTGCACGTTGGCTCAATTGATACGGAACATTATCATCCGGTCTTACAGAATACACATTTGTTACCCAAATATAATCCACGGGATTTCTTGTAACGTCACGCATCGTAGGTCGTGCTCCGGCATATTCGATGCAATGCCCCCCTACTCGTCCTGAACCTGCGAAGATTTGTCTTGTCACTAGAAAAGGGAAGAGATCATTTACGGATTCATTTAAAAACTTATCTTCTGAACGGACGAGATAGTTTTCATGACATCCAAAAGTGTGTCCGCCGAAGTGGTCTACGCTATTGTTATAAAAAGAAACCTTGTCTTGCAACCCTAACTCTTTTAGTGCCCTGACAAGGATTTTGTGAGAGGCTTTATCATAAGCAACGATGTCATGCACGGAGCGGCACTCCGGTGTGGCGTACTCTTCGTGTGAACCTACGGCATCGACGTATAGTCTTCCTCCGTTGATAAGAAATCCCCCGCTAAAGGCAGGCTCAAATGCTTCGTCTCTTGGGTGCAAGTCTAAAGCACCTAATTGCTGTTCATGAAAGATGTGATCTTTAACTGCCTCGACGACAGCCTCGTAGTTGTAGCCGATTTCCGGCTCTACGAGGCACCCGAACTCGGTTTCGACACCGAAAATCCTGTTCAGTTCGCCACGCATATTTTTATATTACGCATTTTCAGAGTGTAATATCGGATTTGTGCAGTTTTCAGTGAGAATTTTCTTTTGGTTTATTGCTTTGCTACCTCTTTTTGGTTTTTGGACATATGGGTTGTTTGATTTGGACGAAGGGATTTATGCGGCATCTTTAAGGGGGATGATTTTAAACAACGATTGGGTTGTTCCTTCCTATTTAGGAAATCCTTTTTTTGAAAAACCAATTTTGGTGTATTGGCTTAGTTGGCTAAGTTTAGGAGTTAGTTTTTCTGATATGTTTGCTTTGCGGTTGCCTTCTGTCGTAGCGTGTATCGGAACACTGTTATTAGTGTTTCAATTTTTGCGTATGCGCTATGATGATGTAGCTGCCATGCGAGCAGTTATAGTGCTGAGTGCGTCACCTCTTTTTATGGGTGTTGGAAGGATGATGATGCCGGATGCTTTATTATATTTTTTCTTGAGCGGCGCATTGTTATGTTTTTGGAGTTCGTTGGAGAGAAGTAAGCATTTTCGAATATACAGTGGAGTTTGTTTAGGGTTTGCGACACTTGCAAAGGGACCTGTTGCAGTAGCTTTTTTTGTGCTTGTTTTGTTGTTTTGTTATTTGTTTTTAATTGATAAAAGAGAAAAGTTTAGAGGCTATTGGGTTCCAAGTTTAATAGCATTCTTTATAGTGATTTGTTTGTGGTATTTGCCCGTTTTCTTACGGCAAGGGAATGAATTTTTTACTGCATTTCTATGGGAACAGAATATAGGAAGGTTTTTAGGGGGGGATAAATCTCATTTAGGACCGATTTGGTTTTATATTCCTGTTTTACTTTTATCTTTAGCCCCATTCACTTTTTTAGTTTTTAAGGTATGGCGTCGAACGAGAGAAAATGATTTTGAAATTTTTCTTTGGATTTGGGTTTTTATTGTTTTTGTATTTTTTAGTTTAAGCGGTAGTAAGTTACCTCATTATATTCTGCCCATGTTTCCTCCACTTGCAATGTTAATCGGGATATCATGGTCAAGAATGAAAAAAGTTTCTGTGCTACTGGCTCCCATGTGGGGGCTATTGTTCGGGGGGGCAATAATTATTCTACATCAAAAAGCCGAAGGCTTAGAACAAGTTGTTTTGATTTTAGGTATCGTTGCTTTTGTTTCAGGCATTGTTTCTTATTTTGTGCGCTTGTTTTTAAACGACTCGTTTGCATCATTTGCCATAGTTGCCTATTCGTTTTGTGTGTACGGGTTAGTTTCTGGAGTACCTGCTTATTGGTTAAGCACTCACGGGGACGTTTACACCATTGCCCAGACTATAAAAAAGAACAACCTTCCTGTGATCCAGTTTCGTATGGAAGGGTTAGGTGAGGGGCTGGTTGTATCTCATCCTAGTTTGATTTGGTATGTGGGGACTACAATGCCTATGATCACCACTTTGGATGACTTGCTTGAACTTAATAAATCCGAAAATCTCGTACTTACACGCAGAAACCGTTTAGGTGAGGGGGCAATTCAAGCGTTAAAGCTAGCAGGATGGGAAGTGGAGTTAATTGAACAAAGAGGCGAGTTCAGTCTATTTCATCTCCAGCCAAGTCGTAGTTAGAAGCTGAACACTAACATGTAGAACTTTTTCTAATTTTGTTTAAAAATTAGTAGAATTTTGATTCTTTCCCTATTTTTTCCCGTTTTTTTCATAAAAAAACATTGTTTACTGCTAAAAATCCCTGTAAAATCCCCAATGTGTTCTATGGAAGGAGCACTTGGGTGAGGTCTGGTCTCTCCCCTACATTCTGGCTGGTTTGCGAACGGATTTGCTACCAGCCACAGTTGCCTAAAAGCAGTATGGCATTGCAGGGTCTGAAACACCCATTGATAAGATGGAACACGAATTGTCCTCCGGTCAAGCCATGCTCGATAAGCAGATACTCGGAATTGAAGACTCCGAGATTGATGACAAAGGTCGAGTTAGGGTTTCGACAAAGAAGAAGAATGCGATCGGTGAAAACTTTACGATTGCACTTCTGCCGGTGGGCTGCATAGCGATTTATCCAAAGGTCGTATGGGACAGACGAGTTGCCGAAGTTCTTAACACGCCTGCTTCAAATCCTGCAAGAGAAGAGAAACTTCGAACTATGGGCAGCTTTGCTGAGGAAGGTTCTAAGTTTGACCATTCGGGACGGTTTGTTATTCCTCAATGGTTAAGAATTGCAGCGGATATGGACGATGGAGAAGTTCTTTTGGTGGGATGCGTTGACCACTTGGAAATGTGGCGTAAAGACGAGTTTACGAAATATAGAAAGAACCCTGAACAGTACGCACGCGAACGAAGAGATTACGACGAAAAAATTTGGGAACGAGTGATGTCGAGATAAACGGTCAGTACCACCATCCGGTGATGCTGAATGAAGTTCTCGACTTTTTGAAAATAAAGTCGGGAGATGTAATTGTAGATGCAACAGTTGGACATGCAGGGCATGCGGAAGCGATGCTGAAAAATGCAGGAGAAAAAGGAACGCTGATTGCTTTGGACTGGGATGAGTATATGTTGGCAAAAGCAGAACAGAGATTAAAAAATGTGAAAGGGAAAAAGATATTCGCGCATAGCGACTATCGGAATCTGTCACTTATTCTGCAAAAAAACGACATTAATGCAGTTGACGCAATCTTGTTTGACTTCGGTGTGAATATTGAACATTTTCAAGACACGCAAAGAGGATTTAGTTTTCAAACAGAGACACCTTTAGATATGAGGATGGATCGTTCGACAAAAGAGACTGCTGCATCATTTTTAAACAGAGCCACACAAGCAGAGATCTCTTATGTTTTAAGAGAGTACGGGGGTGAGAAATGGGCAAATGCGATTGCACGAGAAATCATCAAAGCGAGAAAACAATCTCAGATGAAAACTACACAGCACTTAATCAATGCGGTTTTGTCTGCCATTCCTCCAAAATATCGTGACAAGAGAATTCACCCTGCAACACGCACTTTTCAAGCAATTCGCATTGCCGTAAACAGAGAGTTAGAAGATTTAGAAGAGGTAATTCTTAACACCGGAAAATGTTTGAATCAACATGGTCGCATGGTGACACTATCTTATCATTCAGGAGAAGATAAAGCAGCGAAGAATGCTTTTAAAGAATTAGAAAGAACAGAGCAGTTTCGAATTTTAACCAAAAAACCCATCAAACCAAGCGATGAAGAAATCGCCCAACATCCTGAAAGCAGAAGTGCTCGATTGAGAGCGATAGAAAGGATAAATGTACAAAGGATAAATGTACAAGGAGTTAAATCATGAGCGTTGCATTAAAAAGAAACACTACAGCTATTCCAAACACTCGCAACTATGAAGGGGTTGCAGTTCCATCACGAAGAATTCGTGCATACCCTAAGCGGGCGAGACTATCCGTAAAGCAAGGTATTGCATATTTGATGTTGTTTGCAATTGTTTCAGGCGTGTTTACTTTTGTCATTTCGTTAGGTGGATTTGTCTTTATTGAGCAAGCACGACAAGCCGCGATTAGTGCTGAGAAGCGAGCATATTTAGCTGAAACAAGTGCGCAAGAGCTTCGTAGAGAAGTGGAGTGGTTCCAAAGTTCAGCATATATTGACGAATGGGCAGCTATCCAAGGATACGTTCCGTCTAATCAAGTCAAAGAGTGAAGCGCAAAAGAGTAAAAACTAAGAAGAAGCGCGACAAGGTCTTTTATGTGAAAGGCTTCGTTATCTTTATGTTTTTACTCGTTTTCTCGAATCAGCTCCGAGTTCAAGTTTTTAACAGACAAGCAATTATTGATAAGGCAAGACATGTACACCGCTTGACAGCAACTCAGATTATCGAATCTACTCGTGGACAAATACTTTCTTCAGACGGAAAAATTCTTGCTTGTGCTACAGAGGATTATGTATTCGGTGTTAATCCTAAGACCTGTCCGTTTAGTCCGGCTTTGTTTTCAGAGATTTCTGGAATTACCGGAATATCTGCATCAGAACTGCTCGACATTGTGTCGCGTGGGAAAGATGGAATTGAATGGGATTTAAAGATAACTCGTGAAAAAGTCAAAGCAATTAAAAATATTAAAACAAAATATTTTGCCGATGGAATTTGGGTACGTCCCGCAGGGGAGAGAGAGTATCCGTTAGGAAAACATGCTTCCGGATTAATTGGTTTTATGAAAGACGGAGATGGTAAGGCAGGAATTGAAAAAACTTATAATGAGCTGTTGAGAGGAAAAAAAGGAAAGAAGGAGGGAATGACAGATAAACACGGCGCAATCTTGCCATGGTTTATCGTGAACGAAGAGCAGCAATCTGAAGATGGCCAAGATATCGTATTGACAATTGATGCAGACATTCAAAGGGTTGCTTCTACAAGTTTAAATACATATTGTTTAGAAAATAAAGCGTCACATGGAGTTGCAGTTGTGATGAATCCAAAAAACGGAGACATTCTTGCACTTGCAAATTACCCTGCCTTCGACCCGACAAAACCGGAACGAGAATTAGCTGATGCAGTTGTAGGGAAGCGCTCTACTCCTGAATTAAACCCAGCAGTGGGGTTGAGGTTCGAACCGGGTTCGACGTTTAAAGTCTTTACAGTTGCATTAGCCTTGGAAACAGGTGTTATAAATGCAAATTCGTCAGTTGCTTGTAACGGGCAAAAACAGTTTTCGGTTGCTAATATACGCTGTTCCGGAGACGCCGGAATAAAAAGTCACGGATCTGTTGCTCCGAGAAAATGCATAGAAGTAAGTTGTAACATTGCAGCAGCAACTTGGGCAGTAAATATAGGGTTTGAAAAGTATTCAAAATTTATAGAAAGATTGGAATTGTTAGAGCCATCGGGAATAGGTATTCATCCGGAAGTCCCCGGTCAATTAAACTATAATGATTGGAACAAAACAATACAAATGGCAAATATCGGATTTGGACAAAGTATAAATGCCACTCCTTTAAATCTCACAGCTGCTTATTCTGTATTTGCGAATGAAGGAAGGCTGGTACGCCCAAGATTAGTAAAAAAAATCGGAGAAAATGAAATTCCTGTAAAACCTCAAAAACAGATTATTCAACCGGAAACAGCACATACAGTTATGAAAATGATGGAGTATGTTATTGAAAGTGATTCAGGCACAGGCAGAACGTTGAGAGTGCCGGGATATCGTTTAGCAGGGAAGACAGGTACAGCACAAAAACGCGATGAAAAGACTGGCAGTATGAGAAGCGGAAGATACGTGAGTTCATTTATCGGTTATACACCTGCAGAAAATCCGAAAGTAGTAATTTTTGTTATGATAGATAATCCAACCGCAGGTAAGTATTACGGTGCAGTTGTTGCAGGACCCGTATTTCGTGAAATTTCTGAATATCTTTTAAGGAGATGGCAAGTTCCTCCTTCACGTAATTAGAGATGAAAGTATGTTATTAGAAGATGCATTAAATGGTATTAGCGTTGTTGACTCTCACTTGCTAAATACAGAAGTTTTAGGGGTCGAATCAGATTCACGCCAAATACGATCGGGGTTTATTTTCGTTTGTTTAAAAGGTGAAAACTTTGACGGTAATGATTTTATAAATGAAGCATTGCGAAACGGAGCTAGCGCCATTATATCTTCAAGAAAAGAAATAACTGAAAAGCTTCGCCTGAAAAATATTGCTTATGCGTTAGTTGAGGACACTAACGAAGCATTATGGAGAGTAGCGAAAAGCGTTTATGAAAATCCCAGTGCTGCATTAAAAGTTGTAGGCATAACAGGCACAAACGGAAAAACAACAACTGCATGGGTTCTTTCTCAAATGTTAAACGAGTTAGGATTTGCTTCTGCATATTTAGGGACACTTGGTGTTAACTGGAAAGGAGAAATGCTTCCACTTTCACATACAACAGCATTTCCATCGGAAACACAAAGGATGTTAAGATTTTTACATGATGACGGAGCGGAGTATGTGGTTATGGAAGTTTCATCTCATGCATTATCTCAAAAGAGAATTGATGGCGTAGAATTCGATGTGGGAGTGTTCACAAATTTAACACAAGATCATTTGGATTTTCATTCGTCAATAGAAGATTATTTTATGGCAAAACGAAGATTGTTTTTTGAACTACCTACTTCGAAGAAAATCATAACTGTTGCAAACAATGATGATGAATTTGGAAGAAAAATATTACAGGCTTTAGATAACGGAATAGGTTTTGGGTTTCAGTTTACCGATTTGCAAGCACGCAATATTTCATTTGGTTCGAATTGGTTAAAATTCAATTTTTCATATTTAGAAAAGGATTATGAGGTAAATGCTAATCTTGGTGGAAGGTTTAACATCGAAAATTGCCTTGCTGCAATTGGCGGGGCGATTGCGCTTGGTATAGATCCTAAAAAGTGTGCAAGTGTAATGAAAAATGTGACGCCTGCTCCTGGCAGGTTTGAGTCTGTTTCACAAGGCGAAGATTTCAGCGTGATTGTGGATTATGCGCACACTCCGGATGCGCTCGATAAACTGTTATCATCTGTTAGAGAGCTGAGGCCCAAAAGAGTTATCACAGTATTTGGTTGTGGAGGTGACAGGGACCGCACAAAACGTCCTAAGATGGGAGACGTTGTTTCGAAATATTCGGATATTTCTTACGTTACAAGTGACAATCCTCGAACTGAGGATCCCAACCATATAATTGAAGACATACTTCCGGGCATGAATAGTGGTTCTACAGTTCGGGTAGAACCTGATCGTGCTTCTGCGATCAAATCAGCTATTGAGGAAGCACAAACAGGAGATATCGTGGTTATAGCAGGAAAAGGGCATGAGGATTACCAAATACTGGGAAAAACTAAAGTATATTTCGATGATCGTGTGGTGGCAAAAAAAGCGATACAAGAGAAAGTATTATGCAAATGAAACTTTCCGAGATAGCAGAGATAGTAGGGGGGGAATTAAGAGGTGAAGATGTTATAGTTAACGGTCTAAGTGTTGATAGCCGCACGGTGAAAAGAGGGGACTTGTTTGCTGCTGTGGTTGGTAAACAAGTTGATGGACACGAATTTATTGAATCTGCATTAGAAAAAGGCGCTGTGGGTGCAATTGTAACGAAAGATATTCGCAATAGCTACTCTGCGATTAGAGTAAATTCAATAGAAGATTCTTTTGCGAAAATTGCTAATAATATTAGAAAGAGTTTTACAGGACCGGTAATTGGAGTTACAGGAAGTGTTGGGAAAACTACTGTAAAAGAGTTTCTTTCAGCAATTCTGGGGGGGGATGATATCGTTCTGAAAACACCGTCAAACATGAACACAGAATATGGTGTTCCGATAGCATGGATGATGTTAGAAAAGAATCACAAATATGCAGTTATTGAGATGGCAATGCGTGGAGAAGGGCAGATAGCACATCTTTGTTCATTTTCAAAACCAACGCACGGAATTATTACATCTATAGGAAACGCGCACATTGGGGAGTTGGGGAGCAAAGAAGCGATTATACGTGCGAAATCCGAATTGACTAAAAGTATTCCAAGTAATGGAGCAATTATTTTGCCTTTCACAGCGGATTTACCGCTGTTGGAAAGTTATGCAAATTGTAAAGTAATAACTTTTGGTGAACATGAAAGTTGTGATATTAAAGTTTTGGGGCACGAAATACTTTTTGATCGCAACATGACGAGGGGGGAGTGGAGAGTAAATGGAGACAATTTATCTGCAGAAGTTCCGGGACTTGGAGGTCAACAAGTGTTTAATATTGCAGGATGTTTAGGTGTGTGCTTGGGATTAGGGGTTGACGTGCGCAGTGCGCTAAGTAATCTTGCAAATGTAAAACTACCCCCTGATCGATTAAGAAGTGTTGCGTTTCAAAGGGGAACAGTTTTGATAGATGTGT
>CAZSPF010000011.1:0-5846 GCA_964608695.1 uncultured Fimbriimonadales bacterium
TAAGACAATCTTTCCCGCAAACGGGAAAGCAATGCCGTTCGAACTGGCATCGATGACTAAGGCAAGCACGGGCGCGCTGGTCTGCCGATATGTACGTGCGCGTTAGGGACGGCCGGTAGTCGGAGGAGCGTATGAACACAAAATCTCACGAAGAGGACATCCAGAGCCTGATCCGCTCTTGGGAGCGCGCAATTCAGAACGGCGACATGGACGGCATCCTCGCACATCATTCGGAGTCCGTGCTGATGTTCGACGTCCCGGAGCCACTGCAATCGGTGGGCATCGAAGACTACCGAAAAACGTGGGAACTCTTCTTTCGCTACGGCGCACCGAGCCAAGAGTTGTTCGTCATCGAAGACCTGCGGGTCACAGCAGGTGACGAGGTAGCCTTTGCCACCGGGCTCTTGCGCATTGGGGGCTCTTCGGAGCCGGTGTGTCGTCTGACGTTGGGTTTGACCAAGCGCAACGGCCAATGGCAGATCGTGCACGAGCATCACTCAGCACCCCACAAACTCAGTTCGTGAGGACAGCCGATGAAAACGATTACCGTGTGCTTGGGATTCAATAAGAACCTCGAAGAGGCCGTTGCCACTTACGTTGAGCTCTTCGACGCAGTGTTTGGGAACTCGAAGATTCTGGGACGTAGTTACTTTGGCGAGCCAGAGATCACGGCGCTCAGGCAGGTGCCAGAGATGTCCGAAGAAATCATGCCCGGTCTGGCTGGCGACGTGAAAACGATCCACTTTACTCTCAACGGAGAGGAGGTCGTGGCCTTCAACGGCGGGGCTTACTTCGGCAAATTCCACGAGAGCATGTCGCTCTACGTCTCGTGCGAGACCCAGGAGCAGATTGACAGGCTCTGGGACGTTCTTTCCGACGGTGGGGAGGAGCATCCCTGCGGCTGGGTTAAGGACCGTTTCGGGGTATCGTGGCAAATCGTGCCGTCTTTTGTCTGGGAAATCGACGAAGGCCAGGACCGGCAGAAAGCGGAGCGAATGAACATTGCTCTATTTGGGATGAAGAGAATCGACATCGCCGCGTTGAGGGCGGCGATGGAAGAGCGCTGAATTGGAACTGTCGGCTAACAACAGCATGCAGCGGACGTTATTGGTTTCCGCTTGTTGGGGCTTCTGGCGCGTTGGCTCTCTTAGCGGGCGGGTGGCGGTGCCGTCGGTGGGCATTCGCCGTCTTGGCTGCCTGGAGTGTGCTGGTTTTCGTTGCGGTTCTCGCCGTCGTGGCTTCGAATCCGGACGACTTCAGATTTCGCGGGGACACCCTTGGCATCGACATCTCACTCTCGTGGGTTGGCCCGTTGTTGCATCCCTCAACACTCGCAGTGTTGAGGGTCCCGGTTGTCTCCCAACTTTCATCCCTTCGTGCAGACGGGTGAGAAATGAAACAGATGCATGGACAGCTCTCTGTTCATCCAGATTCCAACTATATCAACCGCCTCACCAAGACTGACCGCGCAAGACTCCCAAATCAAGCAAACCCAAAAAGGTTAAAAAACGATCACCAAACTCTCAAACACTCCCTCGTCTCCCACTACCCAAACTAAAAACCTCCATCTCAAACTCCTCCCTCAAAAAAACCAAACCAAAAAACTTTGCTCATACCCATATAAGATCACGAAACGAAAAAACGTCAACCACTCTTTTAAAAAATCGTCAAAAAAGATATTTTTCTTAACAATTCACCCACTTAGGTCTTTTGAAAAAAATAGAGGGCTTAGGTGAAAAAACTCCTTTGCGGTGCTGGATTTCGGGCACAAATGGGGATGGTTTTTAGGTAGTAGTTTGTTATGAAAACGCGTTTCATCGGCTATCGGGCGCTTGGTTTGATTTCTCTTTTGCTGATTGCCATCTCGTCTTGGGCTCAGCCCATGACCGATGAGCAGAAACAAGAGGTTCTTCAGGACATCGAAAATGTGATTTTGAACAGGGCGTTTGTACCGGGTGTTGACCTGAAAAAGTGGCCTGAGTTTCTCGAGAAGCACAAAGAAAGTGTGGACAAAGCTGAAGACATCAACGCCTTCACAGCCGCCGTCAACAGAGCGTTGCGCGAGTTTGGTATGAGCCATATCCGACTTCAAACTCCCCGCGCCGCCGCGGCACGTGGACGAACAACGACGGTGGGCGTCGGTGTGAACGTCGAGCGAAACGATGAAGGCTTGCGGGTTCGCACCGTCGCGGACAGAAGCCCTGCAAAGGAATCGGGTTTGGAAGCAGGCGACGTTATCGTTTCGGTAAACGGTGAAAAACCAACCGGACAAGAAGTTCTGCAAAAAGAAGCGGGCGAAAAACTCAGCATGCAGGTGAAGAAAGCCAACGGTGAAATTAAAGAGATTGAAATAGAAGCCAAAGAGTATTCAACGGTTAGAGAAGAAACTTTAACGTGGATTGACGATGAAACCGCTATGCTGAGAGTGTTTACATTCAGCGCAGGTTATGGAAGAGAAGTTATTGAAAAACATATGCAGGAAGCCAGAAAAGCAAAATATTTAATTTTAGATTTGCGAAGCAACGGTGGAGGTGCAGTAAACAACTTAAATCATTTGTTAAGTTTGCTTTTATCGGACCGAACGCCGATAGGGGTATTTCTTTCGAGGCGTGTGGTTGATGAATTTGTGAAACAAAATCCGGAAGCGGAAATAAACCCAGTTGAAATTGCGAAAAACTCGAGTTCGATTTCTCGCACAAGGAAACTTCGTGTCGAACCGTTCGAAGGCAAGATTGCGGTTTTGATTAATCGCGGCTCTGCGAGTGCATCGGAGATTGCCGCCGCGGCTTTGAAAGAACAAGCGGGTGCGGTTTTGGTGGGGCAAAGGACTGCGGGTGCGGTGCTTGCTTCGACTTTTGTTCGCCTTAAGCAAGGTTTTTCTATACAGATACCCACGAGTGATTTCGTTACGGCGAAAGGCACAAGGCTTGAGCGCAATCCGCTTGTTCCGGATGCAGAGATAACCGCAAGGCCGAACGAAGAAGGCGATCCCGTGGTGAAGAAAGCAGTCGAACTTTTAAAACAAAGCAAACCTCAAGAAAAAAGAGGCGACAGACAAGCGGCTTAAACTTGAAAACCAAGTATTTTTAAGTAAGGACTATCTGCTTCCACGCCGAAAATATGCAAGGTAAAAGGCAAAACGCCTTTGCGGTGCGATTGACATGGAAGACAATTCAAGGCGTGAAAATTACCGTCATATCATAGAAAATGCAATACAGGATTTGCCTGCGCTTCCTACAGTTGTAGCAAAAGTATTAGAGTTAGCGGACAACCCTAATGCAAGTGCAATGGACATGGAGCGCATTATTTCAAGCGAACCTGCGATTGCATCAAAAGTTTTACGCGTAGTGAACTCCGCATATTACGGAATGGGCCGCAAGATTTACAGCATCTCGCAAGCGATAGTTGTTTTGGGATTTGGTCAAGTAAAAAATTTAGTTGTGAGTATGGCTGTAATGAATTTAATTAGCGGTCACACTCATGCCATCACGAAGCTGCATTATGCATTTTGGAGACATTCTGTGGCGACATCGGTTGCTACAGTGCAATTGGCAAACACTCGTGGCGTGAGAAAAGAAGTGAAGGAGTTGGCAAGCGTGGGAGGTTTGCTTCACGACATTGGGAGTCTGTATCTGTTAGTGCACTTACGAGATGTGTATCGAAAAATTTTATTAATCGCATCGCAAAAAGCGATGCCTTTAAGGTTAGTTGAAGAAGAAATAATTGGAATCGATCATGGAGAAATTGGCGGAATGCTTACGACCGCATGGAACTTTCCACAAGATTTAATTCAGATTATCGCAAATCACCATCATCCGGAAAGGGATCGCGAAAACGAAGCGTTGGCATTGGTTCATGTAGGTGATTTCTATGCAAACTTATCCGGTTTTCCCATCATTCCGCTTCCTGAATTCGATGTAGATGATCATGTTTTGGACTCAATCGGTATCTCTCACGAACAGGATGACGACATAGTCGAAGAGATTCAATTCAAGGTGCGCGCCGCGGAAGATTGGTTTGATATATTCGCGGCAACCGGTTGATTTCGGATTAGTCAATCAGTTCCTGTAGTTTTAACACATCGAAGTTTGGGTTAGTCATCGCTGATATAAATGTTGATGCGTTGGTGCGGTTTGCTACAAGTTTTTCGAATAAATCGCTAATTGGGTCTTGTTGTTTGTAATCTTTCCGAATATCAATTACGCCCGCAACAGTTTCGTCTTCGTAGACAAATACTTCCGTGATAACAGGGGTATTGATATCTCCGATTACGAATGATTGTGCGGCATGCTCCGGAAAACCTCTTAAAATCATAGATAACTCCGCCACATCGCTGAAGAAATAGGGAACCTGTTTGTATTGTTCGTGGTGTCCTGCCATGCACTTTCCTGCGTGTAGTCCGGTCCATTTTGCGTGCAGATGATGCTCCGCAGCGTAGTCTTTTCCGAGTGTGACGTCGAAATAATTTGCGACGTCTCCTGCTACCCAAATGTGAATATCATCTGTTCTTAAATTGTCATCCGCTTTTACGCCGTGTTCGCCAATTTCCAATCCTGCGGATTGAGCCAGTTCGGTGTTTTTATTCACGCCAATACCACCGATTATTAAATCGGCAGAAATGATTCTTCCGGTGTCTGTCTGCACACTTCCATCTTCTACTTTCATTAGTGATTCACCGGAAATAATTTCACAACCGAGGCTTTGCAATTCGTTTTGCACAGCAATAGAGATTGTTTTCGAAGGAAACTTTGACCAAATTGTGCTGCCCACTTCAATTACAGTTACGTCAACACCAAGTTTTCTTAAAGAAGCAGACACTTCCGCTCCGATGTATCCCCCCCCTACAACAACTGCGGATTTTGCGTTCGAAGCAGATTGTTTTATTATTGATGCGTCTTGTCCGGTTCTCAAAAGGATGATGTTTTCTCCTCCTGGAATTGCAAAATGTCGCGGAGATGCTCCAAGTGCATAAAGGAGTTTTCCATAAACAATTTCCGAATCGTCGTTAAGTTTTATTAGTCTCAAGTTTCTGTTAATGGATGTTGCTCTGGTATTGAGTTTCAATTCGATGTTGTTTTCAGTATAGAAACTTTCATCTTTGCAATGGATGTCGGGAATTGTTAAATCAGGATTTACGAGAAAACCTTTCGATAAGGGGGGGCGGTCGTAGGGTGGTTCGGAATCTGCAGAGACAATGAGAATTGTTCCATCTTTGTCATGCTCTCTTATGGATGCAGAGGCATAACCACAAGAAGTTCCACCCCCTAATAACACATAGTCAAATTTGTTACTCATTATTCCTCCTTGTTGTCCGCAATTTTGCTTCTTGGAACTGAACGATTGTCAGTTAAAAGTGTCGTGTTTTCTTCTTCTTGATTTCTGAATAATTTTGTGAAAAGATCAGGGAAGAAAGCAAACTTGCTAATTCGAATACTTTTTTCTGCAGTATTCGATAATAAATCGCGTCGAGTAAGTTGCTCGTTTTCGAAATCTTTCTGCTCTTTCTTGGGATGCATTTTAAAAACTTACCCGAGATTTTCCTTTGTTTGTCCTGTAAGTTGCCTTAGTTCATTTTCCATCCAATTGAGCACTTCTTCATCAGGAGCGGACTTGCCGAACACTCGCGGCTCACCAAAAGCAACCGACACTCCTCCAAATGCAGGTCTTGGTATAAGCTTACCGCAGGGCAGAATCCGGTTTGTACCTATCAAGCCACAGCAAATCACCGGAGCATCAATTCTTTTTGCTATCAGCACGGCACCGGGCAGTAGCGGCTGAAGTTTTCCGTCTTCGCTGATCTCGCCTTCGGGGAAGATGACCACACACGCTCCGGCATGAATGAGGTC
>CAZSPF010000011.1:5870-10276 GCA_964608695.1 uncultured Fimbriimonadales bacterium
GCGCTCCTCTATCTGGTGCACCACGCTTAACAGGAAACGCCCCAAAGAATTTTATTATTTTTCCGAGAATCCTAATGTGGAACAGTTCTTCCTTCGCCATAAAAAAAGATTGCCTTGGAAGTGCATAGCCGATGACCGGCGGGTCGGAGTCGCTCAGGTGATTTGCGACTACGAGGAGCCCTCCCTTTTTTGGGACTCTGTGCTTATTTTTAATAAGAATCGGTCCAAATAGCGTCATAACTATAAGAATGAAAAAACGAGCGAACGGGTACAGCCATCTTGGAATTGGAACAGGCGGGCTTTCTTCTGGTGGTTTTTTGGGGTGTTCTTCGCTCATAACCTCGCAGGAATACTTGTTTTTCGTATCGAAGGTGATTCTAGGGCTAAATATATCTTAAACTTGGATTGAAAAGTTGTTGAAGTACACAGAACAGCAAGACAGTAACTTGTCAAGTTCACTTGAACCTGAAGTGAGCGAGATTAACTCTCGTGTAAAAGCCAAACAAATAATTAATAAAGCATATGATGCTGTTGAGCAGAAGCAAGTTGAAACCCTTTCAAAGATAGGGGAGAAACTGTTAAATTCCGTTGTCGAGTATGTGGAAAGCGAACAAATAGAGCGGTGTTCGGAGAGGGTAGTTGAAACGTTGAATGAAGCTGGTTCGGAAGTGGATGCGTCTGCTTGGTGCCATCATACGGCATCCAGCCTTAGGCGCATCGAAGATTATTCCGCTGCAATTGAATACAATAAACGGGCATCGAAAGCCGCAATAAAGGCACAAAATCCATCTGCATTTGTCATATCCGAACTGGGAACATGTGCGACATTAACAAGTGCTGGAGAATACGATAAAGCATCTAAAAAGTTATCAAAGTTAAAACAATGCATAGACAGAGATGATTTACACTTAAAATCTCAATTCTGTTTTGAACAAGTGCGTTTAGCATCTGAGACATATGATAATGAAAACCTCATGTATCATGGTTTTGAAGCAGAAGAGTTGTTTTCTGAATTTCCTCATTCTCATTTATCGAGAGCTATTTGTAGAGGGTATGTGACGTTAGGGATGGTGCGAAGCGGTATTTCCAAACACAGTTATCGATATGCCATAACAGCCTTTTATCCGATTTTTAAAGAAAGCAGGTATTTCCTGTTTTTCCACCTACTTGAAGGTCTTTTGCACACTGTTAATTCATCCATGTTCTATCCTGAAGAAAGGAAATTGGTTGCTTTACTTAAACAAGCGTATCAACAGTGGCGTTTTACCAATCAGATCTCCTATAGTCTCCGTAAGCAAATCTTAGATAAGTTGTCACAGTTATATGCCTTTTATCTCACTCATCATGCTTCCCCAAAAGAAGTGTATAATAATCCCTATCTTGGTTCTCTTCCGCAAGAAGCAGGACCGGATGGATATCTTGCACAAAAGGAGGCAGAGTCGAGATATGGCTACATTTGAACAGATACTCATCAATGATATTCCGCACGTACATGGGCAATTGACCACAATTGAATTCGGGCAGATGATTGCCGATCCGTATGGGTTTTTGAATGTACACGATACTCAACGTGTTTTGCTCTATTTGCTATCCACAGGTACCCCTATCACATACGATATGTTTACATGGGATACAAGTGACGGGCTGACACATAGCCCAAATCCATGTGACAGACCGCCCACAGTGAACCCGCCAGGGGTTATTTGTGTTTGTACACCAAGTTCTATTGTGAGTTCTATGAATCACCTTAGGGTGTATTTGAAAAGAAACTAATAAAATGGTGCACCTTCATTCAATGCGTTGAAGGTGCACCGTTTATTTCAATTCAAATAACAGAAGTTCGGACGGTTCAAATGAAGAAATGGTAATGGTTTCTTCATCGTTTATTTTTGCGCCATCGCCACTATTCATGAGAGTGTCATTAACAAGAACTTTTCCTCTTGCCACATGAAGATAAACGTGAAGACCGTTTAAGTTTTTTTCAATTTTTTGGTTTTGTTCCAATGTAGAAACATATAACCAAGCATCTTGATTAATTAGCAGTGAACCATTGTTTTCATCGGGGGATGCAATCAAGCACCACTGATTTAATCTGTTTTCGATAGGGAAATGTTTTTCGGCATAACGGGGTGTAATATTTTTCTCTCGTGGGAATATCCATGTTTGTATAAAGTGCCCGGGCTCTGTTTGTGATGCGTTGAACTCACTATGGAATATTCCGGAACCTGCGCTCATGACTTGTGCGTCACCATGCCTTAGTTCTGAGCCATTACCCAAACTGTCTTTATGTTTTAGCCCCCCCTTAAGCACCCAAGTAATAATTTCCATGTCGCGATGAGGATGCTCACCGAAACCAGATCCGGGTTGAATGACATCATCATTCAATACACGCAGGGTTCTAAATGACATCCAGTTTCTGTCTAAATAATCTCCAAATGAAAATGTATGACGACTGTCCAGCCACTCAGTAAGAGTTCGCCCTCGATCTTCTGATTTACGAATTTCAATCATTTTTCATTTATCAGCCCATGCCGGCATGGATTTCATGTAATGTGCGGCGCGCTCCAAAAGAACTTCTTGAGAAGTTTCTGGTTGCCACCTTGAGAACCAATGGGCAATGCCAGCTTGCACCTGCTCACGAGAGTTTAAAATTCCTTGTTCATCGGAACACCATCTGCAATAGATATCCGAATTGCCTTTCAAATTAGGGTCTGCCAATGGGGCAGCACAGGAATAACAATGTTCAGCCATATTTATCTCCTTTTTCAAGTTCGATTATACTTCTAACACCGGTTAGGAGTGGTGTTGAACATTCTGTTTAGTTAACTCTATCACTAAGGTGAACGTATTAACCATAATAAAAGTAAATGAGCACCGAATCGGGGACGTTAGGAAAATATCAGATCATTCGTGAAATTGCACGAAGCAATGATATCGTTTATGAAGCCTACGACCCAATCATGAATCGGCGTGTAGCGGTAAAAGAGTTGACATTACCTACGGGTGTTTCCGATAAACAAAAAGAGGAAAGGGTTAATCGGTTTCAGCGAGAAGCACGCGCGGCAGGCTCATTGGCACATCCGAATATCGTTACGATTTATGAAGTGGGTGAAGACAACGGGAGATATTTCATCGCGATGGAGTATCTCGAAGGGCAGACCTTGCGGCAAAGGCTCGATGTCGAGGGTTTTTTGCCGCAGGATGAAGCGGTGCGGATTATTTGTGAGGTATTAGATGGGTTAGGTTATGCACATGACAAAGGGATTATTCATCGCGACGTTAAACCTGAAAATATTCAACTTCTTCCTGATGGACGTGTGAAACTCACCGACTTCGGAATTGCGCGATTAACATTCGAACCTACCATTACTGTTGACGGACAGATTTTTGGTTCGCCCAGTTATATGTCTCCTGAGCAAGTTGTCGGACGAGAGCTGAGTGCGGCAACGGATGTGTTCAGTAGTGCCATTGTATTGTACGAAGCGATTTCGGGTCAAAAACCTTTCGTGGGTGATAATGTTGTTTCTATTAGTCATGCAATCATGCATTACGACCCCCCCGACCCACAGCAAGCAAGTTTCTCCGTTGCGCAAGCCATAAGAAAGGCGATGGATAAATCACCTCAGATGAGATACCAATCTGCACACGAGATGTCAAAAGAACTGCGCAGTATTATGGAGTCTTTAAAAAATGATCCAACGGTTGCACCGTTTGGAGTTCAAATGCCAACCGGATTATTCGGAGGGGGGGGAGTTGCCACTCCTAATCCGCAAGCTCCTTATGACCCTTATGGTTCGCCTTACGGACAACAATCACAGCAACAACCCCCACCTCAACAATCCTATCCCTACGGCTCTCCATACGGTCAGCCTTATGGCACGCCTTCTTCAGGACAACCTCCACCAAGTTTCCCATCCCCACCTTATCCGCCGGGATGGACATCCCCCCCGAAACAACCGCTGTTGAGTCCTGCGGCACAACTTTTTTTGATAAAAACTTTTCTGGTGGTTTTGGTCGGGAGTATTTTGATTGCGGGGGGGATTTTCTTAGTTTCTGTGTTAAATACGACAACTGAGCGACAACAGAAAGTTGCATCAGATGAAAGGCGATACGCTCACCTTATAGATGCCGCAATTGCTTCCGGAAGACAGAACCCAACTGCAGGAATTGATCAACTTATGTCTGTAATCCCATTGCTTAGTTCGGACGTAGTGTTGCAACGTGCGATGAAGGCGTTGTCAGAACTTCACGTTATACGTGGAGTGAACAGTATTGAAAGTGGAGATTGGAATGCAGGATATTACGACTTCATGCGTGCAATGGATGCGGATAACAATAACCCTTTAGCGCATTATTGGTTCGGTATCACTATGAGAGAGATAGCGGCATCGGAAGTTTCAATTTCG
>CAZSPF010000011.1:10286-16296 GCA_964608695.1 uncultured Fimbriimonadales bacterium
AAGGATTGATTATTACCAAAAAGCACGTACCAGTTTGGTGACTGCCATGGACTTACAAAAAGGAACGAATGATGAAACGAACACAAGAAAAGAAGCCGCTATAACAATGATGCTTCTTGCAGAAGAATACTTGCTTGCTCAGAATAGCCAGTTGGCAATCTTAGAATTAGAACGTGCAATAGCAACAGCACCTGCTGACAGTCAAGAATACAAACTTGCTCAAGATAGGCTGAGGAGAATAGAGAGATAAATTATCCGTCGTCTTGTTTTCGAAAACACCAACCAATACGTCTCGCAATTTGGGAAAGCGCGTGTGCCATTTGTGCAGCAGTAATTGTGTTATCCGGACCGTGAAAAACCGGAGAATAATAGGGCAGAAAACCTTCTTCCGCCAATTTGATCATTGCCCTTTGAGAACCATCTTCTTGTTTCCCTTTAATCTTTGAAGCGTTGATTTGTTTTTTATCAGGCTGTCTTACGAAGGCTTTTCTTATGTCAGTGATGAATTTATCCATAATCACAGCAAACTCGTAACGAGTTACCGGTTCATCACCTTTGAAATTTGAATTTCTACCTTCAACAAGAGGTCTTGTGTTGTGATAACTTGAAACTAATTTTTCAACAGAACTTGATGCCCAGTGGTTTGCAGGGATATCTGCATATCCTCCAACTTGGTTCATGACTGCAAACAGACAACTGATGGAATAGATAATCATTTTTGAAACCTCCGATGCGGTTTATTTTAGACTTTTGCTGTTGTTTTTCGTAGTGCGGGAATGCTTTCTATAGCCCGTCCCGTGCCCAAAGCGACACAATGGAGTGCGTTCTCTGCCACTCTTACCGGAATTTCCGTAACGGATTCGAGAAGGCTGTCAATTCCTCGAAGTAATGCGCCACCTCCGGTGACAACCATTCCCCGCTCGATGATGTCACTGCTTAGTTCAGGCGGGGTCTTTTCTAGCACCATGCAAACTCTTTCTGTAAGCGTCCTTAGCGGCTCGCTTAAGGCTTCTCTGATCTCCTCACTGCTAACTTCTACCGTTCTAGGCAGTCCTGCAACTAAGTCTCGTCCTCGCACTTCTAATCTTAATTCTTGTTGTAAGGGATATGCTGAACCGATTTTCCACTTAATTTCTTCTGCTGTGCGTTCGCCGATCATCATGTTATATGCTGCGCGTATGTGTCTTGCTATAGATTCATCGAACTTTATTCCGCCAATACGAAGGCTGTCTGCAATGACTAATCCGCCCATTGAAATGACTGCAATATCTGTAGTTCCTCCGCCAATATCCACAACCATGTTTCCGCCCGGAAGGCTAATGGGCATTCCTGCTCCGATCGCTGCTGCCATAGGCTCTTCAATGGTGTAAACTTCTCGCCCCCCCGCTTCACGGACGGCTTGTTCAAATGCACGTTTTTCCACATTAGTACATGCACTTGGCACACAAACCATAACTCGAGGTCCCAAGAATCTGTGTTTTCCACAAACGCGATTGATGATGAAATCGAGCATTTTAACAGTGTTGGTGTAATCTGCAATAACGCCGTCTTTCAAAGGGCGAATGGCGATGATGCTTCCGGGTGTTCTTCCAATCATTTCACGTGCACCTTCGCCTACGGCAAGAACTTTTCGAGTTTGTGTATTAAGGGCAACAACAGTTGGCTCCTCCAAAACAATGCCCTCTCCTCTTTTGAATACCAAGATGCTGGAAGTTCCTAAATCTATTCCGATTTCATTTGTGATTTTAAACATTTTCTAAATTCTTGATGGACACTCTTTCAATTTTAGCTCCTAAATTTATGAGATTAGTTTCTAAATCTTCATATCCTCTATCAATATATTCGACATTTTTGATGTAAGAAGTTCCTCTTGCACCAAGGGCAGCAATAACTAGCGCGGCGCCTGCTCTTAAATCGCTTGCTTCCACAACCGCACCTTGCAAATGGTCAACACCTGTGATAACCGATGTTCGTCCTTCTTGACGGATTTTTGCTCCCATTCTGTTTAGCTCATCCACATGCCCAATCCTGCTTTCGTAAATCGTTTCTTCTACTGTACTAACACCATGAGCTGTAGCGAGTACTGCTGCCATAGGCTGTTGTATATCGGTTGGGAAACCGGGATAGGGCATAGTTTTAATGTTTACGGCTTGTAAAAACCTCGATCCTTCGACTCGTACCCAGTCAGGGCCTTCATTTTCCACGCAGCCGGCTTCTTTAAGTTTGCTGACCACAGGTGCCTGATGCTCAGGAAGGACTCCGGTAACAGTGACATCGCCTCTTGTTGCCGCTGCGGCGAGTAAATATGTTCCAGCTTGTAACCTATCTGCGGGTATGACGTATTCCCCCCCCTCAAGTTCTGTTACTCCTTGAATGGTGATAGTGCTTGTTCCTGCACCTTCGACTCTTGCACCTAACCTGTTTAAAAAATCTGCAAGTGCAATAACTTCCGGTTCCATTGCGGCGTTTTTAATTACAGTATTTCCTTCGGCAAACACGGCTGACGACATAAGATGTTGTGTCGCACCTGCACTGGGGAAGTCTAAATAAATTTCTGCTCCGATAAGTTGTTTAGCGGTTGCTACGTATACCCCCCCCTCAAGTTTTATTTTCGCTCCGAGTGCGGACAAGCCTTTTAAGTGAAAGTTTACAGGTCTTGCACCAATTTTGCACCCCCCCGGTTGAGGCAATCGCGCAGAGCCTTCACGTGCAAGTAATGGCCCGAGAATATAAAAAGAAGTGCGGATAGAGCGCACTAATTCGTGATCTGGTTCGTTAATGGAAATATTTTTTGTTTGAATGGTTACGGAACTTTCGTCTTTCGTAATTTCTGCACCGAGAGTTTCTAGTAGCCTAAGTTTTGTATTGATATCTGTAATGTTGGGTAGGTTGTGTAGTGTAACAGGCTTTTTGGAAAGTAGTACACATGAAAGAATTGCAAGAGCGGCATTTTTACTTCCTTTTATGGGAACATTGCCTGATAACTGCCTGCCTCCCTCAATGCGTAGTACGTTCATAGAAAATAATTCCCTTCCAAAGAAGACTATTTGAGTATGGAAAATGTCTTCGAGTGATTGAGAAGTATTTTACCGGAATTTGGTCAGTGAGTTAACTCGTATCCTTCTTTTCGACCTAAAAAAGTTTATTTCCAGATGGCTAACGATTTAAGGACAGCTACTTCAGGTTCCTATTTTCAATGATAAGTATAAGAATTTTTATTATTATTATATATAACATATTCAAATAGCTCACTTTTCAAATCTGTTACAATTTTTCAGGTTGTTTCATAATTTGCGCGTGAGAAGATTCAACAGCGAAAGCGTGGCAAGAGAAGACTTGGAATGGGCTCTTAAAACCGAAGATATGGTCAAGCGGGCAGTAGCAAATGACAAATGCCTTTTGTGCCGCGGTTCGCGAGTTAACTCAGCCGGATTATGTGAAGGATGTTCAGCAAACTTAACTGACAAAGAGTACGAAGCGGCTAAGCGTTGGATCGAAAGGTTCGGCCGGTGATTGTTCTATTGGTTCTTCTATTCAGTGCGCTGATGATAGGCGCATTTTATTTGCTCAAAACAAGGAGAAAAATAAAAAAAACACCTCCATTAGTGCGATGCGAGTATTGGGTATATGGAAGAGTAACAAAAAGACCGAGCGATAAACAACTTCTTGAAAGACTTTTGAAAAATAATCCTCATTATAAAAAAGGCTCAGTACCCATCGGGTCGAGAGAAGGGGTGTATTACAGTGATGTGAGGTTTCATATTGGTATTGTGCCAAAAGAGACAAACCAGCTTATGTTTCGACCAGAAGTGATAGGTGAGCCTGATTCCGAACCATCACCGGACATAATCAGGAGAGCATCGGACTCACAGGGCATTCTCCGCGTTCTATTTGTATCAGAAAAAGAAAAAATATTGAACAAATCACATGTTCAATTTATCACCCATGCTACAGACGCAGTAGGTGAAATATCAAACGGAACTGTTGTTTTTGACGTGGAGGCCCAACAGTTTTTTACGAAAGAAGAGTTTTACGAAATGCTCCAAAAAGATAATGATGGGACCCGATTTGATTTGCAAGTAGTGGTTCGGTGGAAAGAAACTCCCCAAGAAGGATGTGCATTTACCCGCGGTATGGCAAAAATCGGTTTGCCGGACTTACTTATGGAAGGAGTTCCTCATGACCACAAAACTCTTGCGTTGTACATTGTGCAAACCGTAGCAAAGAATTGCTGGGATGCAGTAGATCTAACACCTATGGAGATTGAAGGCTATGGAGAGATGTTTTTTGTGGAGTTCGGAGTCCCGCGCGTAGCGGATGAGTCTCACCGAGGATGGGTTTGCTCGATTTTCGTCAAACGGCTTTCTCCACAAGAAGTAGCATAGGCATGCGGCATAATAAGCACATGCCCAGTGAAACAACTTCTGCCCCTCATCGTGAAATGGGACTTAGCGATACGGAATATCAAGCGATAGTCCTTGAATTAAATCGTGAACCTACTTTAACTGAATTGGGAATGTTTGCAGTGTTATGGAGCGAACATTGCAGTTACAAATCCAGCAAAAATGTTTTGAAATATTTCAGCGAGTACCGTAAAGCTGCTGATGGTAAAGGATTGGAAAATGCAGGAGTAATTCCTATAGGTGATGGTTATGCAGTTTCATTTAAAGTGGAAAGCCATAACCATCCTTCTGCGGTAGAGCCATATCAAGGCGCAGCAACGGGAGTGGGGGGGATTATTCGTGATATTTTGTCAATGGGGGCACGACCTATTGCGTTGTTAAACTCTCTTCGATTTGGAGACATTACGGAAAAAGGAAACGGAATTGATAAAAGACTCTTTGCGAATGTAGTTTCAGGAATTGGAGGGTATGGAAATTGTGTAGGCGTTCCCACAGTTGCAGGAGAGGTAGGGTTTCATAAAAGTTATTCCGGAAATCCGCTTGTAAATGCCATGTGTGTGGGAATTGTGAAGCAGGATGAGTTAGCTACATCTTCAGCCAAAGGAATTGGTAATTCGGTCATTTATTTTGGTAGCGAAACTGGTAAGGATGGGATTCACGGTGCTACATTTGCCAGTGAAGTTTTAGGGGAAGAAAGCGAACACAAAAGACCCAATGTACAAATCGGCGATCCGTTTATGGGGAAGCTTCTTATAGAGGCAACACTTGAAGCGTTGCGGACCGGTGCTGTTGTTGCTATACAAGACATGGGTGCCGCAGGGTTGACATGTTCCACTTGTGAAATGTCTGCACGGGGGGGTGTAGGAATGGAGATCAATCTCGACCATGTACCCCTTCGCGAACAAAACATGAGTGCGTATGAAACCATGTTAAGTGAGAGTCAAGAAAGGATGCTGGCAGTTGTAGAACATGGAAGAGAAAACGAGATTTTATTAATTTGTAAAAAGTGGGGAATACCTGCTGCGGTTATAGGACATGTTACATCAGATGGGCGAGTAAAAGTTTATAAGGATGGCAAGCTCGAAGCGGATATTCCCGCAAAATTTATCGCCAATGAATGCCCAACAGTAGATTTATATGCTGAAGAACCCGATAGTGTAAAACAGGCTAATCAGTGGAATCCCGAAGAAATCAAAGAGCCGCGCAACTATAACTCCGCGCTATTGCAGCTATTGCGTTCACCGAATATCGCATCGAAAAAATGGGTATACGAACAGTATGACTCTTCTGTGCAAACGCAAACTAGCATTCACCCAGGGGGGGCTGATGCGTCAGTCCTTGTGATTCGAGGAACCAAAAAAGGACTTGCAGTGAAAATAGATTGTAATGCACATTACGTGCATGCAAACCCATATGTGGGGGGACAGTTAACTTTTATTGAAGCTGCGAGAAATGTGGCGTGTACCGGTGCAAAACCGATTGGCGCAACTGACTGTTTAAACTTTGGAAACCCTAATGATTCCGGTGTGTATTTTCACTTTCGAGAAAGCGTACGAGGTTTGGCGGATGCTTCTGAAAAGCTTCAAATACCGGTATTAAGTGGCAAC
>CAZSPF010000011.1:16309-31897 GCA_964608695.1 uncultured Fimbriimonadales bacterium
AGTTTCTATAATGAAACAGAATATGGTCCGGTGCTTCCCACGCCGACAGTAGGGGTTGTAGGTTTACTCGATGATGTTGAAAACAGAGTCTCAATGGGCTTCCCGTCAGATGTAGGCTATATTTACTTGGTTGGATATCATGGACGAGCAATTAAGCAAGAAGGGTTAGGGGCAAGTGAGTACGCAAGAACAGTACATGACTGTGATAAAGGCTCTCCCGAATCTCCCGATGTGGCAGGGGAATACGAGCTCAACAAGTTCTTATACGCAGTTGCACAAGATAGGCTGATCACATGCGCTCACGACATCTCTTCTGGAGGAACAGCTGTTGCATTGGCGGAGATGTGCGCTGTCGGAAAGGCGGGATGTTACACGTTAATTGATGCGGATGAACATCTTAACCGGCATATCTTGTCTCCTTTAATGGAGAGGTTAATGAGCGGAGAGATGACACCGACAGATGAGGTGCAACGTGCGATCATTGATTCAGAAATGCAATTTAATCCATGGACATTTTCGAATCGAACAGATTCCAAGCTCTTCGGTGAAATCCCCGGAAGAGTTCTTATTGGTGTTAGCGCAGAAGGCATGAAGAGCGGCAATCTGGAAAGGCTTCGTGATTTAGTTAATGCGCATAAACTGTTCATTCACTGCATAGGTACGTATGATGTAGCAAACACTTTGTTTGTGGTGGTTACACCTTCAAAACCTTTATTGCGAGTGCCATTATCTGATGTTCGAGATGCTTATTTCAATTCTATCAGTAACTTGATGGGAGAAAGTAGTTAATGTTTCGATTTGAAGAGTCCATAGAAGTTTTAACTACTCCTGAAGAAGCATTGAAAGCAGTAGGTGATTTTCTACATCGAGGACATTTTGCGCCTGATTCGCTATCTGATTTAAAAATCATAGAGCCTCGTCCAACAAATGAGATAGAACAGTTTCTTCCGGGACAAAAAGCTTCATTTAAAATTAATGGTGTTTACAACGAGCATTGCATTGCAGAAGTACAAGAATGGGATGAAGCGGAAGCGCGTATTTTAGAACGTCCTGTTCGCCCTTTAGCAGGAGAAAGAATTGAATGGAGATTGGCTGAACTCATGCCCGGAACTATAAAGATTACTCTTACATTCTCAGCGCAATATTCCGGATTAAACAAACTCACATTGGGAAGAACGGTGCACAAGTTCTGGCTTGAGACAATGAAGCGATTAAAACACTACTTGGATGATAAATATTCTTATGCTCAAAGCCACACTTATGCTAAATCAGATACCGGCTCAAGCGGATAATTTTATTTCTTCGGAGCTTGTTTGAGATTTCGGAGTTCTTCTTGTTAATAAAAACACACTTAAAGTTATTCCTGTGATGGCAAGAATTATTGTTACATGCAATTGATTCACAATTATTGCGGATAGAGTAAGAGATATCCACAATACAGAAACTGCAAGAGTTTTGTGTTTTTTAGAAATGCTTTTTGTTTCCTGCCAATTGCGTAAAGGTTCCCCAAATCTTGGATGATAAAGCAGCCAATTTTCCAGATAAGGACAGCTCTTACTGAAAAAGTAAACCGCGATGATGAGAAAAATCGTTGTGGGTACAAGCGGGATAAATGCCCCAATTATTCCCAGTCCGGTGAAAACCAAACCGGTGCCTATGTATAAATACCTAATCGGGTTTCTCATTGACCTTAATTATTATACTCGGTTGAAAGACATGAAATTCTATTCATTTGTTACAATTTTCATCATATCTGAGAGTCCTTCGACATAAACGATATCTCCCTTAATGAGTTTTCGTGATCTTCTAATTTCGATTGCATTGTTTACTTTAACTCGAGAATCCAGAATGAGCTGTTTAGCCTCTCCTCCTGTGTGAGTGATCCCTGCAAGTTTTAGAAATTGCTGAAGTTCGATAAACTCTCCTCTAATGAATATCTCTTTCATGAATTAATAATCATCAATAATGGACACAAGTTTCGTGATTACCGCTTTCGCATCTCCGAAAACCATAATTGTATTGTCGTTGTAAAACAGTTCATTTTCGATTCCGGAAAAGCCTTTGCCCATGCTTCTTTTAATCACGATAACAGTACGTGCTTTATCAACATCCAAAATAGGCATACCATAAATCGGGCTTGTTTTGTCATATCTAGCGGCTGGATTTACTACGTCATTTGCACCGACAACTAAAACAACATCTGTTTCATTAAAAGATGCATTGATTTCGTCTAAATCGAACATCAAATCATAGGGGACATCTGCTTCTGCAAGTAACACATTCATGTGTCCGGGCATTCGTCCTGCAACAGGATGGATGGCAAACTTCACATCTATGTCTCTCGCCTGCAATTTCTGCATCAGTTCTTTTATGACGTGTTGTGCTTGAGCAACTGCCATTCCATAACCCGGAACTATGACGACGCTGCTTGCATTCGAAAAAATAATCGCGGCATCTTCCGGCGTATAACTGCGCAACGTTTTTTGCGTATCATGAACCAATGTAGCCCCCCCTGAATCAGTACCCAAAGCACCAAAAATGACATTCTCCAGAGAACGATTCATTGCCGCACACATTAGAAGTGTAAGGATAAGTCCACTTGCTCCAACCAGAGCCCCCCCGATTAGCAGCGCAGTGTTATGCAATACAAAACCTGCAAGCCCGGCGGCAACTCCGGTGAAAGAGTTTAGAAGTGCAATCACTACCGGCATATCCGCTCCACCAATAGGAAGCACAAATAACATACCAAGCAGCATCCCAACAAATAACAATACAAAGAACAACGGAACAGATTCAACAAAACCAATAAGCCATACAGCCAAAACAGCAGAAGACATGAGAATTAGTAAATTAATGGGACGCTGAAATGGGTATACAACAGGACGAGTTGTCATTAATCCCTGCAATTTCGCAAATGCCATAATGTTTCCGGAAAAACTGATTGAACCGATTAAGCAACTTAAAACTGCTGTAATGAGAGGAACAACAACAAGATGCGTTCCGGATGCAATCCCACTCCTATATTCAATCAATGCAACCAATGCAACAGCCCCCCCTCCAACACCGTTAAAAATCGCAACAAGTTGCGGCATCGCTGTCATTTGCACACGCTTCGCAGAAATCCAGCCGATAATGGTGCCTATTGCCAAACCGATAACCACCCACGTAAATGAATGCATTCTTGGGTTCAAAAAAGTAACGAAAATTGCTAATGTCATTCCAAAAGTTGCAAGCAGGTTGCCTTTACGCGCAGTTTTGGGCGAGTTCATGAGTTTTAAGCTCATGATAAAACATACAGAAGCGATTAAATAACCAGCATTGACTATAACTTGCTTTTCCATTTTTACTTTTGTTTATCCGGTTTTTTGCGGAACATCTCCAACATCCTGTCAGTTACGGCAAATCCCCCTACAACATTCAACGTTCCAAAGATAACAGCGGTTAATCCTAAGATAATCGAGATTGCATCTTCTGCTTCACCTAACACAATCATCGCTCCAACCAAGATAATTCCATGTATTGCGTTTGTTGCAGACATGAGTGGTGTATGTAGTGTAGGAGGAACTTTTGAAATCACTTCTACGCCCACAAATACAGCCAGTGTAAAGATAGTGAGAAGAACAATTAAATCAAGTATCTGTTCAGGCGTCATAAAGTCCCCACCTTTTCCAACGCCACACGAGTCGGCTCATGCAAAACTTTTCCTTCGTTTGTGATCATCGCCCCGCGAATAATCTCGTCTTCAAAATCGAATCGAATCTCTCCATCTTTCACAAGTAACATCAGAAATTCCGATATATTTTTTGAAAACATCACACTGCTGTGTGTCGCCATTTGAGAAGGTAAATCAATTGCGCCGATTATAGTAACTCCGTTGTAAACAACAGTTTCTCCGGCTTTTGTCTCTTCACAATTGCCGCCGGCTACTGCTGCTAAATCCACAATCACAGATCCTTTTGGCATGGAATGTAACATCTCTTTGGTTATGAGAACAGGTGCAGGTTTTCCGGGGATTAGTGCTGTGGTGATTACCACATCACAATGCGGTAATCGAGATGATATAAGTTCCAACTCTTTTGTGTGCGTATCTGCTGACACTTCTTTTGCATAGCCAGATGCATCTTCCAGTTCTTCTGCTGTTAATCCTAAGCCCACAAATTTCGCTCCCAAACTTTCAATCTGCTCTTTTACTGCAGGACGAACATCGAAGGCTTCCACAATTGCACCTAACCTTTTTGCAGTTGCGATCGCTTGCAAGCCGGCAACACCAGCACCAATAACAAAAACTCTTGCAGGAGGGAGAGTGCCTGCCGCAGTCATCAACATAGGAAAAAACTTCATGAGCGTGTTAGCGGCGAGTAATGCGGATTTGTATCCGGCTATTGTGCTCATGGAACTTAACGCATCCATGCTTTGCGCTCGTGAAATACGTGGTATTAAATCTAATGCGAAAGTAGTTATGTTTCTTGCGTTTAAAAGTCTTACGGTCTCTAAATTGCTCAATGGGTAAAGCAGTGTAATGAGCACGCTTCCGTGTTTTATCGAAGCGATGGAAGAGTTTTCTTCGCCATCAGTAGGTCCGTTTACCATTAGTAAACAATCGCTTCCACCCAAAATTTCATCACGGTTGAATCGAATCGTTGCACCGCATTTTTCATAATCCGCATCCGTCCATCCTGAAGCCTCGCCCGCCTTTGATTGCATGATGATTTCCAATCCTTTATTTTGTAATGTTTTACACGTCTCAGGTACAAGTGCAACTCTTTTTTCAAGCGGATGCAATTCTTTTATAACACCGATTTTCATTATCTCTTTTTAATCTCATTATCTAATTCGGAAAGAGTTACAAAACGGAAACCGCGCATGTGGAGTTCGTAAATGATTCTCGGCATGGCATCAACTGTTTGTTGAACTGTGCTGTGTAATAAAACAATCGCGCCGTTATGTGCTCTACTAACAATATGATTCACTATAAAATCCACGCCCGGATTAGCATAGTCTCCCGGATTAATCGTCCAAAACGTTGTAATCATTCCTAGCTTCGCAACACCAGATATCAATTGCTCGTTTTCCCTCCCACCGGGGGGGCGAAAATATTTTAGTTTTACTCCTGTAACTTCTTCGACAACTTTATTACATTCAATAACGTCTCGAATGCTATCTTCTAAATCCGCTTTTTGCATATTAAAATGCGAATAAGAATGGTTGGCAAGCTCATGACCTTCCTTTACTATGCGAACTGTGGTTTCTGGGTGTTGTTTTACCATTTTTCCCACAACAAAAAATGTCGCTTTAACATTGTTTCGCTTTAGTACATCGAGCAGTAACGGCGTCACAGTGCTATTTGGTCCGTCATCAAAAGTGAATGCAATGAGCTTTTCTTTTGGAGAACCTGCTATCAATTTTCCTTCTTCTAGTGCTTTGCGTATTTCTCTTTCGGCAGGGCGACCACCACAAGAAGCAAAAAAAGTCACTCCGGCGAGCAACATCATGAGAACCCCAAAAGTTATCTTGTGCATCAACGAGAGAGATTTTACGCATCAACGACAAAGAATTTCACGCTTTTCACATATTTGTGGGTAGAATACTCACGCGCCGTTTATGCGGCGCGATTCTGCTTATGCCCACTTTAGCAATTGTAGGAGCACTTTGGGGCGATGAAGCCAAGGGCAAATTAGTGGATGTTTTGGCAAGCGAAGCCGATATGAACATCCGGTATAGCGGGGGAAATAACGCAGGGCACACGGTTCAGGTTGGAGATTCCACCTATAAATTCCATCTCATACCATCGGGGATTCTGCATCCTTCCTGCACAGCAGTTTTGGCGTCGGGGATGGTGATTTGCCCTAAGTCTCTCATAGAGGAGCATGAACGTATTAAACAAACAGGACTACCATTAGGAAAACTTCTCATTTCTGGAAACGCCCATGTGGTGATGTCATACCACAAAACTTTCGATGAAATACATGAAGGAATGTTGGGTGAAAAAGCCATAGGGACAACAAAACGCGGCATCGGTCCTGCATACGAAGATAAAGCCGCAAGGACAGGCATTAGATTTTCTGAACTCATCCACCCACAAAGACTTCGCGAAAAGTTGCAAGTGATTGTTCCCATTAAGAATAAAATTATTTCGGCATGCGGCGGAGAAATATTAAACGAAGAAGAGATTTGGAATGAGTATTCTGAATACGGAAAACATTTGAAATCTTTTGTAGCAGATACGGAATATGAGATTAATGAAGCAAGTAAAGCGAACAAAAAAATATTATTGGAAGGAGCACAAGGTGCGCTTTTGGATGTTGGATTGGGAACTTATCCTTTCGTAACGTCCAGCTATACCACATCAGGGGGGGCATCGGTAGGCACGGGTCTACCCCCCCGATCAATTCAAAACGTAGTTGGAGTGTTTGCCGCTTATGCTACCCGTGTGGGAGCAGGACCTTTTCCCACCGAATTAAAAGATGAAACAGGCGATAAGATAAGAATTGCAGGGAAGGAGTTTGGAACTACTACCGGAAGACCACGCAGAGTAGGCTGGATTGATACGGTCGCTTTGAGATATTCGGCAATGGTCAATGGGTTTACAAGTGTTGCACTCACACGGCTTGACGTGTTAAGAGGATTTTCGCAAATCGGAATCTGTACTGCATATCAAATTGATGGCACAACAACATCACGCTTCCCAGTAGACGCACATCTTTTGGAAAATGTGAAACCCTGTTTTGAAATGGTGCAAGGATTTGAAGAAGACATACAAAATTGCGGGTCAATAGATGAACTTCCCCAAAATGCACAGTTATATGTTAAAAGAATTGAGGAAATCTTAGGGGTGCCGATATCCATTATCTCACTAGGCCCGGAAAGACAGCAAACTATTATCTTAAGGAAAGATTTACTTTTCTAAATTTTTTGGAGCGGGCGACGGGATTCGAACCCGCGACTCTCTGCTTGGGAAGCAGACACTCTACCACTGAGTTACACCCGCTCGTTGTTTTATATTACACGAATTGCATTTAGTTTAGTCATTCTTGGTAATTCTGGTGCAATCGAACTTTTCTTAACTCTGCTCTCTTCTGCTAATTTTTCTGCAGAGCGCAGCAGATTGTACGAATCAACTACCACATAAAATTCTTTATCTTTAGATGAGTCCGGCGCATCTTTCGAGTTTGTTGATAACACTGTTCCGGTAATTTCAAACTCACCTGATTTTTTCATGCGCTCAAGTTTCATGATAATTTTGTCTAACTCTTCTTCCAATTCTTTGTTTTTGGGATTAATTAACAACGCCGCCGGAACGGGAATGAAATTATATTCGTAACCGATAATGTTATCAGAAAACTCTCCCCATGCTAATGAACTGGGATCGTTTTCAATCGCTTGAATTGTCCCGCGCAGTTCTTCTGTTTCGCGTTTTAATCGCTCATATCTTTGAACAACTGCCCCCCCCGAATATGCATCTGGAAACATTGCCGCTTCTTGTTTCATTGCGATAGCTTCATCGGATAGTTCGAAAACCTTAAGCCAATCAAAATCAATTTCCGGACATAACACAAAATACATTTTCTCACCGCGTTTGAAACTGTTGCCTTCACCGAAAATAAAACACTTGAAAATTACCGGATTATTTTCTTCTTCTGGAATCTGTTCATAGCTAATCTCAGTAGGAGGAACAGAAGGTTTCACGCTTTTACCTTCTTTTTCTTTTCCTCCGCATCCGAAAACAAAAAGGAATAGGCTAAAAACAAGAAAGGTTTTTGTGAGCATCATGATAACTTTCATGGGTCTATACAATTCGTCGTTTATACGTATAGAATTTTACACACAAAAAACCGTTTTTCAGCCAAAATAGACAAAAAAGGAACTTGAAATGGCAGTTACCGTAACACGAGAGAAAGATCGAATCGCTGAAATCCTCGGGGATAAAGCCGAATACTTGCTAAACCATCAATGCAAAACCATCGAAAAGTCTAATCTGCACCCTCCCGGACCGGACTTCGTAGACCGAATTTTCGCCCATTCAGACAGAAACAACAAAGTCCTTCGTAGCCTGCAAGCCCTTACTTCGCATGGCAGGCTGGCGGGAACTGGATATCTCAGCATCCTTCCTGTTGACCAAGGCATAGAGCATAGTGCTGGAGCAAGTTTTGCCAAAAACCCGGCATACTTCGACCCTGAAAACATCGTCAAACTCGCCATTGAGGGCGGGTGCAACGCTGTGGCTTCGACTCTCGGCGGACTTGGAGCGGTAAGCCGAAAGTACGCGCACAAGATTCCTTTCATTGTGAAACTCAACCACAATGAGTTGCTGACTTATCCCAATAAATTCGACCAAGTCATGTTCGCCACAGTCGAACAGGCGTGGGATATGGGTGCTGTTGCAGTTGGTGCGACGATTTACTTCGGGAGCGACGAAAGCGGGAGACAGATAGTTGAGGTCAGCCAAGCATTCCAAGCCGCACATGAATTGGGGATGGCAACCGTGTTATGGTGCTACTTGCGAAATCCCGCCTTTAAAAAGGACAAGGACTACCACGTTTCAGCAGACCTTACCGGACAGGCAAACCACCTCGGCGTTACCATCGAAGCGGACATCGTAAAGCAAAAACTTCCTGAAAACAACGAAGGCTATCTCGCGCTGAACATGGAGGGAAGTTCTTACGGAAAAACCGACAAACGCATTTACTCCGAACTCACTTCGGATCATCCCATTGATTTATGCCGCTATCAGGTTGCGAACAACTACATGGGACGTGTGGGATTGATTAACAGCGGTGGACCGTCGGGTGATAACGATTTGTTCGATGCGGTTGCAACAGCTGTCATTAACAAGCGTGCGGGGGGGATGGGACTCATCTCTGGTCGCAAAGCATTTCAAAAGCCCATGGCACAAGGCGTGGAACTTCTAAATGCGATACAAGATGTGTACCTGTGTGAAGCTATAACTCTTGCATAGCAGAGGTTTATTTAACCATGTCAAATGAGATACAAAACCTTGAAGAACAGATTTTTGAATTAAAACAGCAACTTGCAGAAAAGCGTAGAAATCAACCTCGTGAAGAGGTTTTAGATTATGAGTTCGACGCACAAGGGGGAGAAAAAATTAAATTAAGTGAACTCTTTGGAAGTAATTCTGATCTCATCGTTGTCCATAACATGGGCAAGTCGTGCCCGTATTGCACGATGTGGGCAGACGGGTTCAACGGCCTTGTAGAGCATTTGAATAATCGCGCACCGTTTGTAGTGTGCTCCCCGGATTCGCCCGACGTGCAGAGAGAGTTTGCGCATTCAAGAGGATGGAGATTTAAAATGATTTCCGATTCGGGAAATTTCACAAAGGACATGGGTTTTGCAAGTGATGAGGGTTATGCCCCAGGTTTCTCGACTTTTGTCAAAGGAGATGACAGAAAAATCTACCGCATAGCAAGTGCATGGTTCGGACCCGGAGACGATTTCTGCTCCGCATGGCATTTCTTCGCTGTGCTGGCAGATGGAATCAACAGCTGGAATCCGAAGATAGAGTATTGATACTCCTCTGTTAGTAGTAGTATCTCCACCCGCCTTCTTCAATAATCAATTGACGTAATCTTAAAGTCTACTTCCGTTCGAATTACGAGGAATGTAATGAACACCTCTAACCCCCTTTTTCCCTCGTTCCTCGTCTGTTTTTTGACGTCTTATGTTCCCTGAATACACGGTTGTTGTCGGATTCATCATTGGTGCGTTTATCGGCAGTTTTTTAAACGTGGTGATTTATCGCCTGCCGAGAGGATTGAGTCTTGTTACTCCTCCCAGTCATTGCCCTAATTGTAAACACCGACTCACCATCCCCGACCTTATTCCGTTGTTTAGTTATCTTCTGTATGGTCGCAAGTGCAGACATTGCAGAAAACCTATTTCTCCACGCTACTTTTTTGTTGAGTTATGCTCGGCAGCTGTTTGGGGAGCATTTTGGTGGCAAAACTTAGTTGCAGGGGAAGATCCGGTTCGTTTCTTTGTGCTCGCTGTTTTCGGCTCTGCCCTGCTTGCCGCACTTTTCATTGACCTCGCTTATTTCATCATCCCCGACTCTATAAACGCTCTGCTTCTTCTGCTTGGCCTTGGATATAATGCATGGCTGTTCGTCTCAAAAAGTGACACCGCATTTACGCGCGTCGGTGAACTGGCACTGCCATCCTCGATAGTTGCGGCAACTGCAGGTGTGCTGATTTTTTGGGGAATTGCATTCTTAGGGCGGCTGATCTTCCGAAAGGATGCGCTTGGGCACGGAGATATTAAGCTCGCGCGCGGGATAGGAGCGGTTTTGTTCCTCAGTGCGTCGTTGGGGGCATATGCACTTTCCATTGTGTTCGGCGCTATCCTCGGACCTATTCTGCTCCTAATACTGCGAAGATCTCGAGACGAACCACAAACCGTAGAACAGGTAACCGATGAAGACATTGAAGAACCGGAATCGCTCGGAAGTCTGCTTAAGTGTGGATTGGGCTACCTTTTATGGTTCGATGTTGTCGGACTGTTCGTCCCTAAGTTCGAAAAATGGTGGTTTGGTGAAGAGCCAATACTGTCCGAAGAAGACGATTGGCAGCCAGCAGTTACCGCAATCCCCTTTGGGCCATATCTCGCTTTGGGAGCCATTTTTGCAGCACTTTTTGAACATGAAATCATTAGCCTTGCCAGCCGATATTGGCATTGGGCTACAGGAGGACCTTGAACTTGGAACAAGTTAAACATCTATACCGTCAAACGAATGACATCTCCGCGGAGGAAAAAATATATGAAGCAGTTTAATAAGGGCTTCACGCTCATTGAATTATTAACAGTAATAGCAATAATCGCCATCTTATCGGCGGTTCTTTTTCCTGTGTTTCAGCGCGCCAAAGAAGCCGCAAAAAAGCAGGCAGACATAAGCAACATGGCTTCAATCCATCAAGCGCTTAAACTTTATCGCACAGACCAAGGTGGATACCCTCCTTTGCTTCTCCAAGTAGTGGAATACCAGAGCGGCGTTGCAAAACCAGTTGACCGCATCGCTCGCGGGTACCTGTTTCGAAGCAGAATTAAGGACATTGAGGCGTTTAAGAGTTCGATTAACATCGCAGGCAAGTCCGACTTAGTAACTGCTTTCTGGCCTATCAGGGATCCGGATTCTAATTCCGGCAACCCTAACGACTACCAAGCCTTCGGTAACACTCAGGCAGTAACTTATCGCCAATTGGGGATAGACCCGTTCTTCCTTACGGAAGGGCAGTTTGGTCTTGATGATCCTGCAGTTTTTTATGCATGGGACACTTACGATGTCAGCCCCGTTCCCGATCCTGCAGGCGGAATCAGATACGAACTCAGATACATTCGATTTTGGACACAACAAGCACAGCAGTTCGGCGGTGGTCCTAATGACAACCCGCGGCAACTTGGCTACAACGACCCGCCTGACGACACGGTTGTAACGTGGAACAGTTACTTCCGCAAGCCTTATGTGATTGATCCGGGAGACCCGCATTTCCCGAACCAACCCATACCCAGAATTGAGAAAACCGACTTGGTTATGCTCCTTTCTGGTGCAGTAAAGCCTGTGGATTCAAGGTCAATGTTCAAGAAGAACTGGCGATTAGGCCAATAAACCTTAGGTTAAGAGTGGGAGAAGGTTAGGAGGCTGAAACGATAATGATTAAAAACTTAAAGCGACGAGTAACTCGAGGATTAACTCTGATTGAGCTCCTCGTGGTCATTGTCGTGCTTGCTGTAGGAATCCTAACCCTTATCCGAATGTATCCCCGCGGAATCACCACACTCGGATTGACCCGAGACTATGCGACTGCACAAGGCTTGGCAAGAAGGGAACTCAATCGCCTTGAAAGAAACGCAGCAGACCTACCGTCACAAATTCTCGCTGTACGCTATACGTTTATTGACGTAGGCGGAGGCAACTATCAATTTCGCTTAATCGCTGATCCTGATGTGCCGAACTATGATTTGGGAGCAGGCGGCGATATCCTCGAAGACGGCACCATCTTCATTGATGACCCTTCCGGTGGACCGGGAGCATATGTCTTCTGGCGATACTACAATGCAGCAAATCGCTATCGTCGAATAATCGGTGAAGGCGGAGTTATTCCCGCCCCTAAAAGAATCGGAGTGCATTACGGTTCGCTTCGCGTACTCCAATTCGGACCTATCATCAATGACCCTTCGCTTCTGTTAGTTTACGGTAGCGATATGATTGGCAGGTTTTTGCAAGACACCAACCCGGGTGAGTTTATTAGAAACCCGCAGCCATTCGAATTTTCCTACGATGACGAGGTACCTCAGATGTGGCTTCCCGGCTCGCAAAACCGAGTCATCGCATATAAAATTAATTACAGTTATTATGAAAGAGACGCAGTATTAGGATATCGCCGTGTTGATGTCATCGACCAGATTGTAAAAGTTACACCTGCTTACGATGCAGGCGATCCCACACCACAAGCGCTTTATGACCACTCAACAAGAACCGTCGAGCCGTTTGATTTGTTACTGCTTTCCGGTGCCAACCCGGCAAACTTTATCGAAATGGTTCCCGATTCCATATCCGCGAACCGGCTATTCGACCGTCTGAATGAGGCTGACTTTTTCAGCCCGAACTATCCGTACGAATACAAAGTTTTGAGTGCGGAGCTCGGGATGATTTTAATGAACCCCGTTGCACACACTTTCCAAGAGCCGAGACCGAGAGGGAGACAGCCGCTCGTTGCAAGAGTGAACTATGATGTTTACAACTGGCACATCATTCGCGATGAATTTCGAGCCGACAACACGAAAGCACCAATCCACAAACTTTCACTCGACAGAATCAAAGCGATCGGTGACCTTTTAAATGACAAGAGAAGGTATCCCGGATTGGATATTCCTTTACCAGACGGGATGGGAGATTTCACTGATTACGATGTTGTGGTAATTGATATGGAGACAGGCGGAATGGTCATGCCGTTTGTAAATCCTAACAACCCAAGTCAAGGGCGTTCTTACAATATAAACTATCTCAGAGGAACGATTTCACTTGGCAGTCCTTTTAATCAACCTCCTCAATCTGCAGATGATTTGGCTCAATCCATCACCATTCTTCCACCTGGTACGAATCAGCCGTTAATCACTAACGTAAATCCTGCAAACAGGAACTTCCGTGTTCTCTATCAGGCACATAACGATTGGGCAGTACAAGTTTTGAAGTCATCTGCGAGATTTCAAGTGAACTACACCTTGCCTTTAGGATATTCACAGTGTTACGTGGGAAGTTCTAACCCGAACATTGGTGGCTTTCCTACCCGCATCTATTTCCCATGGTGTGAAGTGTTTAATAAAGTTACTTTCAGAGAAATTTGGTATTTTGATTCATTTAACAATTTAAGAAGCATGCGCGACCAAGAGTTTCTTGTTCGCCCCCCCTTAGCAACCGATCCTCTGCAACTTCCTTATGTAGACATAAGAGAAGCGGATTCCACGGCATCGTTCTTTGATTTTGAGAACTATGGCTATGCGATTCGTGGAGTTACCGGAACAAGCGTTCGAGCAAGAGTGATTTGGAACGCCGATCAAAAAGAAGATGTCGTTGGAAATACGGCACAAGCGATTCAAGAGCGAATGGAAATTCACCAAAATTGGACGAATCAGTGGCGAATCGTTCAAGTGGAAACAAATTTAACAAGAAGAGACGGAAATTAACATGATGCGAACAATTAAAATACAACATAAACGAGAAGCGTTTACACTTATTGAATTGCTTGTTGTGTTGGCAATCACAGCAGTGTTGATAACACTTGTCGCCATTCCTCTCGTGCAAGGATTTAAATTAACACGAACAGGTCAGGCTTTTGTAGAAGCACAATATCGTGCACGGCAACTCGCAGAACGCATTCGGAAAGAGATGAGTACAGCCGCAGGTGTTCTTGATAATTCGATCCCGGCAGCTGCAGTAGAAATATCTCTCCCCATTAGAAATGCAGCAACTCAGGCTTTTGCAGGGTATGCGAATGTTTATCTTTCGCAAGCAAAAGTAGACATAGTGCCTGCTGCAAAAGGCGATCCCGGACTTATCGGTCCAGGGGGGGGACTCATTAACCCTAATATCGGAAAAGAAGACCCCACTTTGCGAGCACCTATCGGGCAAATCCGATTACCTCTTGCTCCCGGACTGACTATAGTGAGATATTGGGTGGGATTAAGAAATCCTTTTGGGAATTATGTGAACCCTTGGCAGCCTGTCATCACCGGTGCACAAGTTGGTGACGAAAACTTGTATGTATTAAGAAGGGCGGAAGTTGCACCTTACGTTTGGGACCCGCAACTCGGAAGATATGTGGCAAACACAGCGTTTTTTGCAGTAGATGAATTTGGAAATCCGATAATTAACGACCCGGGATTCTTTACACGAGAACCGCAAGCATTAATTGACGATTTAGCGTCTCACCAACAAAGATTACAAAACTGGGTGAATGCTTCCACAATCGTTTCGCACGATATTCGTGATGATTTTATTATTCCTTCAGTTGATGAAGCGACAGGAAATGCCGTTTACGATCCATATGCAGGAAATACGGAAATCCCGCGAGTGCGTTCGCTTGTTGCATTTATGCCTGTGAAAATTTCCAACGAACCCGCAACCGGAAACTTCGTAGCACGTGCAGGAGTGGAAATTACAGATGCAGATTCTCGACATGCTCCGGAGTATTTCGAAACAGAAAACATTGGTTGGTCAAAAGATTCGTTAGTACGTGTTTTCCGAAACGACACGTTGAATCCTTATTTCATAACACGATACAGGCAAGTATTCGGGAACGCCATATTCGATCCGTTTGCACTGGAAACAGTTTTATTTGATCCGCTCGTCGACGTTGATGAATACAATGATGGATTTTTAGTATTTGATCTCGAAGGTTATCTTGCCTCCATCCAAGCAGGTTTTCCAAGTATCGGCGCACATTTAATGAACGGTTTCGGTAACACGGAACTTGTGTTATCAACAGTTGATTACAAACGGGGAAGAGTGGTCATGAGTTTTCCTGTTGAACATGCAATCGGTAATACACCAACTGAAACAACAGAAAACATAAATGCCATGTTGACAGGTTGGCAAAACTCTACTACTGCTAACTCTCAACCCGGTTTGAAAGAGTATGGTAGAAGATTTTTCAACCTTAAAACTGCTCCCCCCAACGGAGCAAACGATTTCAACCCGATGGGAACAACCGCACGAGGATGGCTCTTAAATGCACACATCGTTCCCGGAAGTGAAAAAGTAATAGGCCCGGATCAAACACCAGGTCCTAACTTTGGTAGACCCATTCGTTATACGCGTGTGGCGAACTCACAACGACCGGGTCCCAACCAGTACAAGATTAACTATGTGGATATGCAAGAGCCTTCATGGTCGCAATTAAATCTACCGGATCCTAATGTGAACTCGGATGTCGCAACGTACATCCTCCCGCAATTCCAAAAAGGATACGTGGAGTTTAACTCTGATCCGAACGTGCCGCTGCCTGCCGGCGGGAACATAAGCGTTTCTTACCTCTTCCAAATGAATGAGGTTTCTGATTCCATTACTGTAGATTA
>CAZSPF010000011.1:31910-33992 GCA_964608695.1 uncultured Fimbriimonadales bacterium
CAGATGCAAATAGAAGTCATCGTGCGCCGGTTTCCGGGCTCAGGCGGCGACATCAGACCGATTGCCGTTACTGTTAAAGAAGTCGTTTCTGTACGAAATTTTGTGAGATAAACAATGCTGAAAACTAATACATTAAATATGTCGAAAAGAAATCGCGGAACAGCACTCATCGTTGCGCTTGCTGTGATGTTTGCTCTTGGAATATTAGGGCTTGTGTTCATCCGCCTGGTTTCATTTTCGTCTCTTGGTGCACAAGTTGGTGGCGAGAGGACAGCATCTGATGAGTTAGCAACAGCAGGTGTGAGATATGCATTTTCGCAATTGAGATTTTCCGAAGATGGTGCAGACTGGAGACCGCAACCTCCTATTGATGTTAATGACAACTTTCCGGGATTAACGCCGGATTACGACCCTGAAAATCCTGCCGCAACAAATCCTGATCCGGACTACTATTGGCTGAAAAGAGGGGACCCTAATAATCCCGATGACAGGGGTGGCCCCGATGGATTGGGATATTTTTCAAGAATTAATTTTAGGAATGGAAGAGCATTGATTCGTGTCCGCTATGAACCAAGCGGAATAGAACTCTTCGCAACAGATTCCATAACAGGAAACCTGATAACCGACAGAGGAATGATGCGAGCGTACACTCTGATCGATTCCGTCGGTAGACCCGGTGCGATAAATGTCAACGACCCTACGATGGTGCGTAATCCCGATTTACAAAACGCAAGACAAATAAGTGCAGTCGCAACTATCGGAATCATCGAATCAGGTCGTTACATCACAAATAAATCGAAATTACAACAACCGGTAGAACTCGGAGTCCCGTCTGATTTTGGAGGAACGTTTGCAGGGAATCCCGTAAACATACCCGTCATCTTGGGCGGCGCAAGGGTAGCCCCCCCTCAGGGATATTCCAGCCCCAACGGAGGTCTAACAACCGGATGCCCAATTTACATTAACGGATCATTGCAAGTATATGGAGATTTACAAGTTTTCCTGCACAGAAGTTTAGGTGACCAAATAAATATTCACGGTTCATTAAGTTTTGCAGATCCGAGTTCTTCATTAACAATTCAACAGGTATCAGAAGTAAACGGCAACGAGGTGATTAACACTTTCTCTGCCCTATCCAGTCTTAATCCATCTTTCAGCACTTTCGGCGGAATCCTAAGAGACTTGGGCGAACTGCCTGATTCATTTGGGTATCCAAGAAGTACGCCGTATAAAGACCCCCCCCTCGTAGACGATGAAGACCCTGCAACAGGACAACAACGTTACAGAAGCGCAACTGCAAACAGTGGAACGATAGCATTTGATTTTAACGGTAATGAGTTTAACCTCGGAAGGCTCGGCTATGGTCGTGGTGTTTGGGTAAGTAACTTTGGAGACTTACAAGGAGACTCCGAAGATGGTGATTTCACACTACGCTTTGATTGGTTGAACCCCAATAATGGGCACGGCTCGTCGAATTGGGATGGTCCGTTTTATAACCCCGATGTTGCTTACATTATGCTTGTTCCCGATGGGTTTATCATTAGGCGTTCAAACGCAGGTGGTCCACGAGGTTTGTGGCAAAACTACAACCGCACTAACTCGGGTAGACAAACTCTGCGATTTAAATTAGGATTCGGTTCGGATGGGACATTGAGAATCATCAATGAACTCACGCCGGGTGTTACAAACTTCTGGAGCCCAACTGCTGCTGATTTCAACAATGGCCCACAGTTTAATGGGTTAGTATGTTTTGAAGGCGATGTGCGTGTACGCGGTGTCATTCCAAGCAACACACAACTTACGATTACCTCGATGGGCAACATCTATGTGGAAGGCTCGATTGTAAAAGGTACGCCAACATCTACACTCGCATTACTTGCAAAACAAAACCTTGTGTTAAACACAACGCAGATTTTAGGTCGCTCACCGTTCAGACCATTTGTTCCTGCGGTTGCTGACACTTTTACAAGAAACAATCCTTGGAGATTGCCTGTTACTACAACTAACCCGCTCTATCTCTCTGTGCAATTTGCAGAGACGTTGGGTTCATACACTTATTCCGGATTAAACGATTTCGCGCCG
>CAZSPF010000011.1:34002-50226 GCA_964608695.1 uncultured Fimbriimonadales bacterium
TTTTTGTTGCGCATACTGCGGAGTTTGAATCTCAGACATTTGTAAACCTTCTCATTAATGAAGGCTTTACTGGCAATCCACCCGGATATTACTTTGCGCCTCAATATCCGCCAAATGCGGCGTCGAAATACTTCTTCCCGCCAATGCCATCTTTGCCAACTTATGGCTTAGATATTCCAGGGGTGCAAGTGTTGCCCGATTACGAAAAACGTTCGTTCCGCGTATGGCCAATTTCCGGCGTAGGGTTAGGGGGAAATGGCGATTACCAATTCTTCTTTAATGCATTGGAAAACGAATTGCAAATCAAAAAAGATGGCACGATAGCCCCCCCTGGAGGAAATTCTGACTATTATCTCGCTCGTGCCGCGATTCAACCTCTTGACGTGCGCATCGAAGCCGTTATGTATGCGCAAGAGGGAAGTTTCTTTGTTATCCCAGGCCCATGGTTTAACTGGAATCCAAATGATAGGAGAGATAGCTTTGTAAACGCTACAACGCGACAACAACAACACAATGCAACCGTTGAATTTCCGTTTTACGGAGAACCGCTTGATATACGCATAAATATTGTGGGTTCGGTTAGTGAGAACTTCCCCCCCCAAATTGCGGATCAAGGCGAATGGCTAAGAAAATGGGGATGGATCCCCAGAGAGTACGGAGCATCAAACAACTTTATCCCTGATCAACATGTTCCCACCGGCTATCCTTACAACTGGAACCCGAATTCACAATATGTACCCAACCTATTCATAAACTACGACCCGATTTTGATATCAGGAAGATTGCAAGGTAGTTTCTCACCTGTTGATCCTCCAATCCGAGTGGATGCGTTTGGTAGAACTCTACCGCCTATGCCTAAACTTCCGGTTGGGACAAAACTGTTTTACATCGGAGAGGTGAACCCAAGATGATGAATCACATTTATAAAAGAATATCCACTTTGTTTTTAGTAACGTTTTTTAGTGTTTTTGCTTTGGCACAACCGACTCAGTTTTCACGCACTTCGAATGAAATAAATGTGGGAATTTTACTTATTGAAAGCACATCCAGTTTTTGGGGAGCGAGTACCCCCCCCAACCCTTCACCTTTCGTATTTTTTAACCTTGAACGCAGACGCGATTTAAAACCTGCAGGTTGGGAGTTAAAAAACCCTGCAGTGAGCACACAAGTTACAGCAAGCATTGAAGCGCGATGGACAGCAATTTATTCCGCTCTCGGGTTGGGAGCAAGTCCGTTTGTACGCGGTGAAAGACTTGCAAAAAACATGGCGCCCTATTGGGAAGTTTCGCTATCCGCATTAAGTGCAGACTCTATCAAACAGTTTGACGTGCTGTTGGTGAACGGCGTAGGGTTCATGAGCCTAAACGCAGTTGACAGAGAAAAAATCCGTGCGTTCTTAGACAAGGGTGGAATTTTATGGTTTGATAAATCTAACAATGTTTTGGTAGATGGGTTCAACAGTTTTCCGTTGCAGTTCACAACAACCCCGTCAGGCGCGAATCCCGTTGTTATCGAGCCGGGACATCCAATTTTTAAATATCCATATAATCTGTCAGCATCGGAAGCATTGTTTTTAGGTTTAAATCAAGGAACTCATGCCATTCAGAGACAAACACTATCAGGATTAGGATTGGCAGGATATGAACAGGTTTTCCAAACCATAGACCCGGATTTCGATTTCTTCCGAACAGTTGTGGCAAACAATGCAGGGACTGTTGTTGGTGTAGCGCAGGTCGGAAACGGCTTTATTGTTGTAACAAGTGGAAACATCTCTTTTGCTATTAATTCGCCAACCGGTGGAACAAACCTTGGTGGCTTAGGCCCTAACAGCGGACCAATCGCCGGAGATAATTTCGACAACGTTCCTTCTTTAGAATCGAAGTTTGCATACAATATCATTTCACTTTCTGCAGAACACCGCGCACCTGCGAAAGGAACGAGAAGATTAAACGCCACAAACGACGATCTCGGTGCACCTTTATTGCAAGTTTGGAATGAGCCGAATTTGGACAACGACCAAGGAAGCCATACAAATTACGTTCCGCCTTGCATTCACAAAGGATTAGTTTTTGTTACATCGGGCAATCGCTTGTATGCATTAAAAGTAGACCCATCACAAGATTTGGATGGCGATGGTTGGACTGATGACGGAATGCAAGACAGCAGTATTGGTGCAACTTACGATATGGTTTGGATGAGTACCCCGTTGGTAGAACCTCTCAGCCCCCCCATAGCAATTGAGCAAAACGAAATCAGCGGTAATGCTACAAGAGACATGATAATGCTGGTTGATGGCCAAGGAAGACTGGTGGCATTTAACTCTCATCCGAAAGATGCAAATGGAAGGTTATTAGGTCCTAACCCAATAGCACCTCTGGCAACAATAACCGCCCCCGGAGCGCCCCCCCTTATTGATCTTGCACAAAACAATCGCGGACCTTATGCTCCCACGTATTTCGAAGGATTGGTTTATGTGTATGACATGTATCAAGGTGGTGTAGGTCAGAGATTCGGAAGAGTGTGGGCAGTTGACCCGTCATCTTTAGCTTTAATGCAATCAGGATTAAATCCTTGGGTGCTTGCAGGTACAGGCTCGCCTAACCTTCCCGAACCCGGAACTGTTCCAACAATCGGTTACGTACCTGTTGCAGACGGGGGGGGAGGAGAAGACAAAGTCATGTATGTGAGCAACCGTTCTTCTCTCACTGGTGCGCCGAATGGAATTACAAGCCTTTGGCTTGGCGCAAAAGGGGAAACACCTACTTTAGTTAGAACAGCTACGCATGTTGACGTGATCACAAGAGCGAGCAGTAAAAACCTTTCGGTTTACAACCCGATTGGTGAGCATCCACTCGGAATTCGAATTCACTTAATTGATGACAACGGTAACACGTTATCTGCATTAGATGCGTTTAACCTGTTCGATGGAAATATTATTCAGTATTCACCCGGCAGATTGCGCTTAGGTTTGAAAACATCATTACCGGCTAATGTAAGCATAAGAATTGATTACACGATAGACTTAGGAACAGGGGTTCCTCAACTGCTAAATAATGTTATAAGAGGGCAACTTTTATTACCTGATGACATTACGCGTGGCCGCTATGTTGTGAAAGGTATGGCTCTTGCACCAAACGGTAATTTGTTTATCGCAACAAGCAACGAACTCACAAATGGAGATTTATTCTGTGTAAAAGAACATACACGCGGAAGTTTCACGCTTGTCTATCGCTGGACATTACACGAAGGGTTTACGGTTACGCTAAACGGAACGCAAAACGTACAAGTCCCTTCCGCTTTGGTGGACAGAGACGACCTTTGGATATTGACGGGCTTAGGATATCCCACATTAAGAAGACTGCATTTCCACGGTCAGCCTGTAATTGTGGGTGATGTGTGTTACATAAACGTATCCGCAGATCAAAACTTTGGATTTTTCACAACACAAAGTACGTATATTCTTGCTTTCGATGCAAACCCATCAAGAATTGATATTCGATATGGAACTTCTCTTCCCAGCGGTTACCGCATCAAACAGCCCGATATTGCAGCAAGTAACTTTAAGAGCCGTCCGGAAAGGTTTGTAAACCTTCAAGGGAACCAAACAGATGTAGATATGACATCAGGCGTGATTCGATTCAATAATATGATGTCGAACAACGTGGGGCAGATGCAAAACGCATTTTCCACATCTATGCCCATTATTTTTTCCGCCGCTGGAATTCCGGAAACATTGTTTGATCCTAACTCAACCGGCTCAAAGTGGAGTCCCCTTCTTTGGTATTTCGGTGTAGGAGGAATGAGAACAAACGCCACACTAATGGCGATGGGTAATACTTTATATCTTGCCGGTGGTTCGGTTCTTCCATCGGTTTTCCAAGGACAATTTCCTCCCACTCCTGTAGCATCAATTTTCGCTATGGATGCTACTATCCCGCCAAACGATATCTCGATCATCACGATTCCCGGTCAGCCCGGTTTGAAACAGTCGCGTTGGCTGATTCAAACCGGGCAAGGTTGGGGATTTGAAGGCAATAAGCACGTAAGATGGCCGTCAGGCGAAGGAATTCAATCATTCCAAGAGTTCCAAGTACGAGTGAACCAAACTGTTCTCGATCCTAATCAGGATGAAGCACTCGGTGTCGTCGGTGGTGAAGGCGTGTTAGTTTCATGGGCAGATCGAGGAGTGTTTGGTTTTAAACGTGCTACGACTCTCATTGCAGATGAAGGAAGAGTCATCGAAGTAGATTCAGCAGGGTTTGCTCGTTGGGCGTCGGATGTAAGTTTCGAAAACGATTTGTACACAAGTGGAAAAGTCAGAACGGTAAAACTACAGCGCCCAACAAAAGCGTATAAGTTTTCAGAAAACGAATACGTCGTAGTTGATACAGGAAGCGATCGTGTTGTTGTGTTAGATAAATCTGCGGGTGAATTGCGTAACATCAGCAATTTCATTCTCGATGCAACATATCGTCCGGATGGATGGCGTGCGGGGGATTCTCAAAACTTAAGGCAGCCTCGAGATGTGGCTGTTTGGGGTGATTTCGTCCCTGCAGGATTCGGACCTATCAACTTAACCGGACCTCCGCGATATCCTCTCGAGTTTTGGGTGCATTACCTAATTGCAGATACCGGTAACCGCAGATTAATCGAGATCGTTGACAGATATATTGCGGATCCCGCAACGTTCACCATCCAAGATGTTGTAAGAGATGCAAGCGGGAATCCACAACTGGGTGTTTTGATCTGGCACACACCATCAGATATCAGCGGAAAGAATTATCAATACACTGCAATTAACAGATTCCAAATCGGAGTGGACAACACCGGTGCGGCGCAATATGTTTATGCCGCTGCAATCGGTGATGCGATGGCAACAAGAGAAAGTTTGGGATTAGATCCGCCATCCGGAACAGGTACACAAGAAACAGCCGGTGGACCGGGAACAATTATGATTTTTGATAATATAAACGGCAATCAAGTCATAAACGAAGTCTTCCTTCCCGATGGAACAACTCGCAAAAAACTTTCCGGTGTAAACAGCATCGCATTGCGTGCGATTGGTTTGTCAAATGGCTTCTCGGATTATTCGGTTACGTTTACTGACAGAACAGGCGTGTACGAAATCGCAAGAGTAGGAAACGACTGGATTGTCCGTTGGATGATTACAAATGAGGTGTACGAAAACATTCGCGGCGTGAAACTGAGACCCGCATCGGCGAAGTTCTTGCCAAATGGACACCTGTTATTAACGAACAGTTACTACGGGCAGACCAATAACGGGCAACAGTTCTTCGGTGAAGTAACGCAATGGTTTAATGATAGTTTCGATTATTTCGCACCGAACTATAACTTTAACTCATTAAGTATTAGAGCGATTATTCGCTCCGTTGTCGGAACACGAGGACTGCGCGTACCGCAATTTGCAGATAGATTTTAAATTGATTAAAGGTGATTTTATGAAGATGAAAAAAGTGATATTGGCGACAGTTTTAACAGCAGCCTGTGCATTTGCTTTTGCACAAGGTGACAGTCCTACACATCGTGGCCAACCCACAAGAACAGGAACAAACGCAAGCATTACGGAACCCGGTCCAGGGGTATCCAACTTGCGATGGTGGTACCCGCTTCAAAGCAGTGTAGGAAATGACGTGATTACGGATAATGCAACAGCAAATTACGCTGAACTTTTTGGAACGTGGAACACGCCCTCCATTTTCGAAGAATCGCCAGACTGGTTTGGTAGCGGTAACGACCCCTATCGCTATGCCTTCGTAGTTGCGCAGTCTGCAGGCTCGTCTAACGAAACAGCCGGTGCGTCGGCTGCTGCGCGATTCACTCTCAATGGTGTTCCCGGAAACTATTACGCACTTTATGTTTGGTTCCCCAGCAGCGGAACATACGTGGGGGGGGTACTCGCACCGAATGCCGATTATGCTGTTTATAGAATAGATTATGGCAACGGGCAATCGTTTATTGACATCGTCCCGCAATTAGGGGGGGGATATTGGGCGCGATTAGGCTACAGGCTCGATACCGGACAATCTCGCATTTTTCGGATGGGCAGTTCCGGACAAATAACGATAACACTTTACAATACAGTGCCTCGTGATGAAAACGGGGATTTAATGGGTTCAACAACAAACCGCATCGTATGCGCAGACGCCGCACTTGCAGTCCCATCACCAGGGCAAGTTTACGCTTCACCGGTTGTGAAAAACGTAGGTCCCGGTGCAGACGACACAATAGTTATAAATGCAAGGAACGAATCAAGAGTAGATCCAAACGACGCAAGCGGGACACTTGAAATTCAAGCGGGCATGGTTTCAGCGTTGAATGCCGCAGGTTTGAATATCTCTTTCCCAAGATGGACTTGGTCGCCAAATATTATTGCGAATTACAATCTCGTTTTCGATAACACACATCCTGCATTTTCTGCAGATTTAGGATGGACAGATCCAGGCGCCGCAGGCGCACCGGGATATTACGGAACAAACTATCTGGAAGCGCCTGTTACAACAACCTATCCCGGGACGGCAAACGCACGTTGGCTGCCTGCTCTCGATGATGGAAAATATTACGACGTCTATGTTTGGTTCCCCGGTAACGGAAACGGAAAGTTGTTTGCACGCGAAGCAAGATATGTCGTTCGTGAAAACGGAATTAATTACGAGTTCTTCGTCAATCAGGAAATCGGAGCACAATGGATCCGATTAGGCAACCGGCCTTTCCAGCATGTACAAATCAATGGCGGTTTACGCGTGGAAGTTTGGGATTACAGTGATGACCCGGCAGATGTCGGTAGATTCGTGGCCGCAGACGCAGTAATGTTTGTAGGCAGTTATGCAAGTTCAATCCTATCTACACCAACAATTGCTAATGTCCGTGTTCGCAAAGACAGCGGAGCAGTTGAACCAACAGAAGTTGTAATCGTTTGTGCAGAAGATGGAAGAATTTATTGCCTTGATGCACGCGGTAACCCAAACGGAACTACTACACTCTACTGGTCTTATCCTTCGATTCCCGACAACAACGACCCGAATTGGACAGACCCTAACGATCCAATTGATGGCCCTGCAGGGAATCGTATTCCATGGCCCGGTTCGTTCGGTGTTTCATCACCGGTTGTTGTTAACCTTCCCGGTCAGGACATTGTAGTAATAGCAGCAGAAAACGGACGCATATATGCAATCGACTGCACAGGCAGAGGAGATTACAACGCCTCAACCGCTCAACCCGGAACAACTCAGCGAGTTTGGACATGGCCCAATGCAACATATATAAACGGCAACCTTTCGTTAGACCCTGCAAGACCTCCGTTCGTAGGCTCTGTTGCATATGATCCTGTAACGGGACAAATTTTCGCAGGTGGAACGGAAGGAAGGCTTTTTGCACTCAGCGCAGAACCTACCGGTAATCAAGTAACAACTCTTAACTGGAGTTATCCCCCTCTAACAAGCAACACGATTGGTGCGATTAGCAGTACCCCTGCAATCGGCGCAGGTTTGGTTTACTTCACGTCGTTCGACGGAAGGCTCTATGCAAGACCAACAAACGGTACGCCTGCAGGAGCGTGGACACATCCTGATCCGGCAATGCAACCATTACAACCTTTCAGATACACATCCCCTGCATTTGTATCTGCTTTGCATTCCGGTTGGCCAACCGATTTGGTTTATGTTGTAAATGAAAACGGAACGATGTACACCATCGAAGCATTAACCGGCACTGTGTTATCAGTAAACACGGAGTTGTTATTAAGCTCCGGCGCACAAAGCTCACCATACTTCACGAGACTCGTTCCATCAGGAACTGCAATTACAGCCAATGTAATAACAGTAGGTACTCTCGATGGAAGATTCTTAGCGTTTTACGCAAATCCCGGACAAACTAACAGTGCCGGAACAAAACTCGCATGGGGTTGGCAGTCAAGAGGGGACACAGTTTTTGCATCACCTGCAGTTTCACGCGGGTGGATGTATCACGCAGGTACTGATGGTTATTTATACTCTTACAGTACCGGTGGACAGATATCAGTTGACCCGGGATTTGATCCACCCGGACAACAAATCGCCACTCCTGATTCCGCAAACCCGGATTACGATTTTGTGGAATTAAAATTCCTCTTCCCGGCTGATTACGTAAACTTGCGTCAAGCCCCCCCTGTCGGTGACCCCGCAACTATGCCGGATAGATATCCCCCCCCTACAAGGCCTGCCCTCGAATGGGGTGAAAGAATCTATCTGGTGGCTTACAATTTTCCATATCCCGCATCGGGCAATCCTCCAACTGTTCGTTTTGAAATTAGAGGTGCAGGTGGGGTCAACATTCGATTTGACAGACAAGCACAACTGGTAACAGGAAAAACACCCGGTGATATCGACAGCGGGTTTGCAGCTGTGGGAATCGCAATTAATGCTACTGGACAAAACTTTTTAACACCCGGAGATAATTTAACAGTTAACGCGACTATTATAGATGGTGGCACACAATACAGCCCCCCCTCCGCATCAAGGCTGATAACTGTTGCACACCCCCTTGCTGTGGCAACTGTAGAAAGCTACATTGGAGCCCCCCCTGCATTGAAATCTGTGGGCTGGACAACAAACCCAAGTGACCCTGAAAACCTTCAAAATGGCAACCCGTCAACGAAGGTGCTTGTGTCCAGCGCAGGTGAGGTTGGACACGCGCAAAGTGGTTCACGAACCATGTATGTAACGGATAGAAGCCGTATGATTGAGCTAACCGGCTCAGGAATAACGGGAATCCGTGCGATACGTACAGACGGAGCATGGCGCGGTGGCTCTACTGCTGTTATCAAGCCTTTGCCTTATCTCGGTTGGGAGCAACTGCCCGAGTTTATTCCGAACTACAGCTTGGATTACCCTGACGTTGATAGAGGACAGATTGAAATAATCAAAGACCCATTCGGGTTTTCACAAAATCCGCTCTTCCAGCCTACCCAGTTAAGAGCACCCTCCAACTTCGACCCGGATGATCCGCTCAGCAGAATTCTTGAAGGTGTCCCGTTTGTAACAACTTGGAATATGCAGAGATATCAACCCGCAAACCTTTCGACAATAATCGACACAGCGGGCGACGTCCTTGACGCAGGTTATCTATCAACAGCCTACATTTATGTAGACAGTAACAACAACGGCAGACCCGATGGCATAGAAAGAACTCTCGCTGGCGGTCCTCCTTCATCACGAGCAGAGGCGTACAGGACAGTTTTCATTGGGGCGTCCGTGCCGATTGATGAAAAAATGAGTATCGCGGAACCTACCGTTGACTTGGGTTCACTTCCACATAGTCTTGGCTATACACCGGTAGCACCTTGGTCACCGGCTAACGCATTCTTCCCTGACATTAGTACAGGTGCACCGTATCAGTTGTTCTTCAAGCCGTTTACTTTGCGCAACGAAGGCAACGTGAACATGCTTGATTTACGCATAGCAAAGAGAATTGGGCAACTGCCCGGACCCGGCTATTATCCGGTAGGATTCTCTTCACCGGCGAATGACCCATTGGCATGGCTTGATGGCTGGCCTAACTTGGTGAGCAACATCGACCCCAGATATGCACCGGATTTAGGAGCCTACGACTTCGGCGGAAACCCGCGTGTAACCATGCACAAAGCGCGTGTCGGAGACAGGGCTGCAACAATCTTGACTGTGCCGGATGTGCCTTACGGTACGACACCTCTTCCCAATAGCGAGCCGGTCATTGGTTTGGCTGTTCCGGTTGGTTTCCCTGTAGGTGATTATCAGCAGTTAGTGAATGTAGTGGAGGATAACTTCCTTATTGGTGGTCAGCACGATGAAGCCATTATGCTTGATCAAGATTTCAGACCTTTGGAAGCGTATTCAGACCCGACAATGACACTGAGATTCCTGAACCGTGAAACCAGAGTTACAGGGGGAGTGACTACCGGGACAGTTCCGCACGTGGATGACCCTCTCGGAATTCAAACGAATTTCACTTGGACAAACACAGCGCCTTCAATTGTAAGAGACCAGTCCGGTAACGTACACCTTGCATGGCATGCTAATAGACCTCAGGTTCAAAACACGCCTGCCACGCAGCAGTATCAAGACAACTGGAACTTGTTCCACAGCGTAATGCGCGGAGTTACTCCAAACAACGCACCTGCTGAAGCAGGAACAAGCCCTTATCGTGACCTCATGGGTTGGATTCCCACACCTCAAGGCAGATTTTGGAATACGTTCGCTGGCCCTGAGCCAAGCACGGCACCCAGCACTTTGTTCTCCGGAACACCCGGAACTGTGGTGGGTAACCCGAAATTTACGGAACCTTCATTCCCTGTGAATGCACTGTTTGGCCAAACTTCACAGAACTTCCTTTCCGCCGTATTCTGGACAGGTAGTGCGTTAAAAGATGCGACCGGAAATGGTGTAGGTGATTATGCTGACAACCGAATCTTCTTCAGAACTTACACGATGAACTTTGGCGGCGTCATTCCCAGCATGGGAGAAGTTGGCTGGATAATTAAAGACAACAACACAGAAAAGAAGCGCATCAGACCTTTAATGCTCGATTCCTCTCGATATGCATTGTTCTGGTATAGCGAAGTGAATGGCCGCTCGGAAATTTATCAGTCGGTGATGCTGAATAACAGCTTAGGTTCTGGTGATCAAACGAACAACTGGTCTAACTCGATTAACTTCAATCCGGGACAAGGATTTACAGGCGCATGGTCTCCTGTTCCTATGTTGCGTACAAATGCGATTGATTTGGTCTTCACAGGAATGCTGAAAGATGCGAGACAATCAGAAATCTACTACGCAAAACTCAATGCAGACAACTTAGGTCGCATACGAGATATCGCTAACCAGCCTGAAAGAAACCGCGAGGCGCTGTTCTTTGATTCACAAGGAAACTTCTATCGTTCACGCGGGGTGAACTGGAATACACGGCGGCCAATTGAAGTTTGGATTCGACACACTACTTCGAACACACCTCCGTTTAGGATCGATATCCCGGCAACACGAGAAGAAGATGACAGAACAGGTGTGATTTCATCTGATACGACTTTAGGTGGAAAGGTTTATATGGATCCTCACACAGGCGTTTTGCGGTTCACCGGACCTGGACCTAATAGCGCTTTTCAAATCGAACTTCGTTATACACCGCGTGTAGTGAGAGTTTCCGAGCTGGGTAACGCAGGTGGACACGCTCACGCATCATCTTTCCTTGACGAAAGAAACATGTGGGACAGACAGTATCTGCGAGACCAAAACAACAACGCTGTTGCTAACACGACTTTCGTACCTGTGAACAGAATGTGGCACATCTATGAACGCGGCGCTTCCGGACCCGGTCAATCAAAAAGACCGTACATGAAAACTCAGCGTCTCATGATTCGCCTAACATTCTCGCCCGCACTTGATGCAAACGGAAACCTCATTCTGTTGAACGTGACCGGCGCAACAAGCTTCTATCAGGCAGACCCAGGGAACAGAAGAGTGTACTTCTCGATGCCGGACGAAGGACGCCAAGTTTCCGTTACATATCAGTACAGAGATAATAATGGTAACTTGCAAACTCGAACGGATTCCGGATTTGTCATTTGGCAAACGGAGATGAGCGAGAGACCTGTGCCGATTGAGCAAGCGGTGGACGAAGGAAGTGTCTTTGCATGCATAGACCCATTCCAGAGTTCCGCTGTCGAGCCGAGAGCAGGATTGGTTTGGGTAGCATTCACAAGCACGAGAGCAGGTTCAAGAGACATTTACTACATCACTCTGTCACCAAAATTAGGTGTGTCAAATTAAAGAAATTTTAAGTTGATTCACATTAAACTGTTGAACTTGTGGTAAGTTGAACCTTTGCGGCTCATGGATTCGTCTTTACGTCGCAAGTTACAGCATTTTCGCTTGACAGACGACTGCGATAAGAGTATGATTGAGCCGGAAACAAAATTGCGGAGGATAAATGGCTAAACGCATAAGCGCGGCATTGGGCATTGACGTGGGTACACAAAGCGTCAAAGCCGCCACAGTTCGAATGACAAAAGATGGGGCTGTTTTAAGCGGTCTTGGGCTTGCACCGACACCTGAAGGTTCAGTAGACCATACAGGCATACTTGATCCGATGTCTGTTGGTCAGGCGGTAAAAGCTGCCGCTGTGGAATCAGGCGGTTGTAAGGATGTAGTTTTCTGTATAAACGGCTCTCAGTCCGTTGTTGTGAGATTGCTTGAAGTTCCAAAAATGACGGATGCGGAACTTTCCGACCACATGAACTGGGAAATTCAGCGCAATGTCCCGTTTGCTGAGCCGAACGTTGTAAGCGATTTCAGACCTGTTGACAACCCTTCACTTCAAGACAGCCAAAACATGGAAGTTGTGATGGCAGTTTCCCCTCAAAGTGCAATAGACTTGATTTTAAGTGTTGTGAAAAACGCAGGGTTGAAACCTGCGGCAATAGATGTTGAGCCATTAGGCATGGGGAGAGTACTCGATACGTGTCATAGATCGGATGTAGGTTCAAAGAGCGTGTGTATGGTGAACATCGGCCACAGCACAACAGCAATTAACATGTATCGCGGTGGCACGTTAGCATTTCCGCGAACTGTTCCGCTCGGTGGAGCCATGCTAACAAAGGCGATTTCTGATGGTTTGAATGTGGATTTAGCAACGGCTGAAGAAAGAAAGATCGCTTCTGCCTTCATTCCGGATTCTGCAGGAGCGGGCGGAGGTTTCACGGTTCCTTCTGCTCAAACTACTTCGGTTTATGATTACGGAGAAGGTGGAGAACAAGCGAGTGCAGGTGGAGAAGCACCGGTCGCATCGCTTGAAGAGGAAACCTCACAACTTTATCGGTACATGGAGGGCTCTCTCGAAGAAATAGTGTCTGAAATACGCCGCTCGATTGATTACTATCGAAGCCGAGGCGGTGATATAGAAATGATTGTTTTGTGCGGCGGATGTGCCAATATTAGAGGAATCGAAAGTTTTGTTTCGAAATCAATAGGCATCACGACGGTTAAGGCTAATCCGTTTCAAGGAATGGGCTTAGAAGTGCGTGGAACGGGTGAAACCTATTTGAGTTCGAAAGCATCAGATTTTGTAGTCGCTGTTGGAATGGGGCTGCATATTGCCTATGATTAATACAGAGGGCTTGATAGAATGAAGCTGAATCTATTACCGAAAACAGTATCGAAATCAGTAGCTAGTAAGATGGCATTTGTTGCCATGCTCATTCTCGTCGTGCTCTCTTTGGTTGGGGCATTTGCGTTAAACCGCAGTTATAACAGCGATTTACAGGTGCTCCAAGAAGAAGCCACAGCCAAGCGTGCAATTGCTGATAAGGTTGTTCAAGCATCAAAAGAAGCAGACGTCATCATGGCTGAGGCAAGAATTGTTCTTACAAACATGGCTTTAGTGGAAGCAATCAAAGATGCCACTAACGCATATCCGGATTTGTATGATGAGCTGAGGGAATACGTCCCATCATGGTTTAGGGTGAGGACGATTAACGCATCATCGACAGATGGAAACAACTCCACTGTTGAAATTGACGGATACTTGAGAACGTTTCAGCAGTACAGCGATGTTATGATAGCCTTGCTCAGGCATCCTGATGTGGTGATGATTGGAAGAAGCGGTTTCGGTCCTGTACCTTCGGGTGATGAAGGTCCGTTTGGCTACAATCCTGAGATTTCAGATAGGGGTCCCATTCCCGGATACTCCGCGATACGAATCACGTTATTGATGCAAAGAAATTTACAAGCACCAGATCCTTTAGCGACGCTGCGTGCTGGAGCAAGTGGAGCCGCACCAGCAGGAGCGGGAGCACCCGGGCCCGGAGGCAGAACCGGACCTCCCGGTACAGCCCCGAGTGCAGGTGGTGGAGCACCAAGACCTGGTGGAGCACCGGCGGCAGGTGGTGGAGGCAGACCAAGAGGTGGAGACGAAGATGATTTATAACGAGGTGAAGATAAATGTTTAAACTCAGTCCGATAACATTTATTGTCTGTGGAATTGTGCTCATCGCAGTAACATGGGCAGGCTTTTGGTTCCTATCAATGGATAAGACTAAACAAGAAATCGCCTCTTATGAAGAGTACATCAGTCAGCTCGATGAAATTATCTCGCCTCAAAGTGTAAGGATGGCTGAGCAAAGAGTGGAAAGTGCGCTACAGAAAGTTTACGATGCTCAGTTGCAATGGAAGCAAGTTGCATCGTTAAAAACGCCAAGTGCCGGAAGAATTAACTTAACGCCGCACAGATATCAATTGACAGTGAACACTCGCAACTGGCACGGAACTGTTGAAAAAGATTTAAGAGACTGGATCAGAAAAAGTGGTGTGAGGGTACTTGCTCCGATAAATGAATTTGGTACAGGTCCTTTTGTTCCGTTTCCGACAGATAGACCTAACGAGTTGATTAACTTTTACTTCAACTATCCTGCTCTTCCATTTCCCGTTTGCGTATGGGATTTGGGCGAGATAACAGTTGAAGGAACTCTCGATCAGATTTTGAGTCATGTGAGATCATGGAACAACATTCCGGGATACATTGCGCTGGCAAGAGGGTTAGCCATAACTGGGTCAGGCAATCGTCTTCGTGGAACCTATGGGCTGACTGTTGTTGCTTATATTAATACGGAGTTCGTGTTCGGTGGAAATCTTGATCAAGGTGGAATACCTGACATGAGCACAGCATCAGGTCAAGGTGGAACACAAACAGGTAGTGGAACGATGGAGCGCCCAAGCCCAACAGGCGGAACATTCACAGGCGGTGCACCGGGCGGCGGAGCCATACCTCCGGCGGCAGGCGGCGGCGCAGGTGGGGGACAGCCTTCTGGTCCAATGAGAGCAGGAGTTTCGGGAGCAGGTTAGGAGAAATATGAACATGAAGAAAACATATTTATTCGTTCTTGCTGGGACTTTGGTTCTAGCGGGTTGTGGAACAAGAGAAGCAGAGATACCTGCTTCTCCCGGCGACATCGTTTCTAAAGTTAAGAAGCAGTTTGAAGAGAACAACCCCCCTGAAGACTTGCCAATGGCAGGTGTGAAACGAGATACCGTGCCGCACGACAAATGGGCAATGATTGAGTCTGCCAATCTTGTTTTTGCAAGCAGGAGAAATCCATTCGCACTTTTCGGTGATGAAATGGCTTTTGAAACAAGTATTCGTTATAACATTATCTTGAGTAAGTTAGCACCTCCTTACTCAATTCTGATTGAAGAAGGTGAGCGAGAGGTACCTGAAAGTTTGAGGCCGGTTGATCCACAGCCTTACAGACGAGCATCTGGCATTCTGCTGGGTGAAACAGTAAAGGCAGTCATTGTCGAAGGACAAAGGAGATATTTCGTGTCTCCCGGAGACTTCCTTGAAGGAACTGATTGGATGGTGCTGGCAATCACAGGAGATTCGGTTATACTTGTTAGAGAAGAATCGAAGCGTCCGAATCGAATGGTTGTGAGATTAGAGTCTGCACCCTTTGACCCGTCTCAGCCCGAACCGGGTACAGGCGGCGGAGGCGGCGGTAGAGTTGGAACACCGGGCACCGGAGATGCCGGAGGCGGTGGTAGAGCTGGTGACATAAGGATTGATTAAAGATTGAAGAAACTATTTAACTTGAATAACGTAAATGCCTATGGAGGTAATAAAATGATACGAAAAATGATAACCGCGTTTAGTGCTTTTGCACTAGCGATACTTGCGTTTGCGCCTGTTATTTCTGTTGCACAAGGGGAAGATATTCGAAAGAAAATTATTCCGTCACTTGAGTTACAGGATGCAGATGTTCGTGACGCTTTACGTTTGATGTTCGATAACGTGGGCGTTCAGAACTATTCGATTGCAAGTGACGTTCAGGGCACAATCACAATTAAGTTAACAAACGTAACTTTTGAGACTGCCCTTAGAAGCGTTCTCGACCAAGTTGATGCCACATACAGTTTTGAAGCCGGAATGGTCAGGATTTTCAAGCGTGAAAGAATTACAATTGACCCTACGCAACCTGCCAGCGGCGCTGAAATACCATCCACAAAGGTAACACGCAGGATTCAGATACTGCACGCTGACCCTTTGCTGATAGCGATACTTTTAAGAGGTGAAGGAGCCATGTTTGGGCTTCCGCCTGAGTTGAGCACCAGTATGGGAACCGGTGGCGGTCAGTTTGGCGGCGGCGGCTTCGGCGGTGGCGGTCAGTTTGGCGGCGGCGGCTTCGGCGGTGGCGGTCAGTTTGGCGGC
>CAZSPF010000012.1:0-300 GCA_964608695.1 uncultured Fimbriimonadales bacterium
GGCGGCGGATGCTGCACCGGCGGGGGGTGATACCCCGCGGGCCAGAGTTTGAAGTGGTGGATGAGTGATTCCATGGAGGTGTCGAGTTCTTCTCGGGGGGGCGGAACGACTTTTCTATCATTGCTGTTCCATGGTCCTTCTGGCAATCCGTCTATTGCTTGCTGCAAGATTTTGCAAGATTCTCGCATTTCAGCAAGGCGGATTAGGAACCTGTCGTAGACGTCGGCATTTTTTCCTACCGGAATAGCGAAGTCGTATTTTTCATAATCGCAATACGGATTTGATTTCCTCAAATCCCAC
>CAZSPF010000012.1:326-14239 GCA_964608695.1 uncultured Fimbriimonadales bacterium
CCGTTAATTCCCAACGCCAAACATTGTTCTGCGTTTAAGACACCGACACCGCGTGTTCGCTGAATCCAGATGGGATTATCGCGCAGGAGTCCTTCGACTTCATCGAGTGCACTGGGGAACTCCTTGAGGAAGTCTCGGAGTTTATGTTCGAAACCTTCGGGCATGTCTCCTCGAAGCCCCCCCGGCACAATCCACGATGGCATCATGCGCACACCAGAAAACATTTCGAACATGTCAAGGATTTTTTCTCTTTCGCGGAAAATCCAGAAGAACGGCGTCATTGCGCCTAGATCCAAAGCGTGTGTTCCCAACCAGACGCAATGGCTTGCAACACGGCTTAACTCTGCAAGAATGACTCGCAATGCGTTTCCACGGGGGGGGATTTCGATATCAAGGAGTTTTTCGACTGCAAGAGTATATGCGAGGTTGTTCCCGTTTGCGGATAGGTAATCCATGCGGTCGGTCATTGTGACGGTTTTTAAGTAAGACTGGTATTCACCTTCCTTCTCCATTCCGGTGTGGAGATAACCGATTTGGCAATCGAGGTTAACGATTGTCTCGCCTTCGAGTTCGAGAATGACTCTTAAAACTCCATGAGTGCTGGGATGCTGTGGTCCCATGTTGACGACGAGTGTGTTTTCGCCTGTGCGTTCGAAAATCGTTTCCGTTGTTGGCACGTAAGGCTGTTCCGGTGCTTTACTATCTGCCACTTACATCCTCCGAACCTGTTTTTCCTTCGAAACTTTCACCTGCGTGAGGCATGGAGAGGTCTTCGACTGCAGGGCCTTTGAAGCCTTGCGCGAAGTCCACATCTTCCCCCCCCAATGGAAATTCTTTTCTTAACGGATGCCCCACCCAATCATCGGGCAGCAGAAATCTTTGCAATTTCGGATGTTCATGAAAAACTACTCCGAACAGGTCCCAGACTTCTCGTTCTGGATATTCCGCACCGGGGAAAACGGGAATGAGTGAAGGGATTTTTTCACCATCGTCTACCCCCACTTTGATAAATATTCTTGAAAAGTATTTTGTGGAAACTAAATTGTAGATAACTTCGAATCTGTTTGGAAAATCTCTTTCGTGTTCCCATTTTGAGTAATCCACACATGTGCATTCTGAAAAAAACTTGTATTGCAGTTCTTCGTTATCGCGGAGAAATTGGGCGACTTCTCTGATTTTTTCTTTTTTTACACAGATGAATGTTTCACCGCGAAATTCTTTTATTTTGATGATTGCATCAGGGAGGTGCTGTTTTAGCAGTACGACTTCTAATCTTTCGCCGTCAACGACAGGGTTAGGCATTTATGATGCCCTCCCTGTGGGTAAAGGGTCTGCTTGTGTTGGGAAGACGAGGTCTGCGGGGTCGTCTTCGGGCAAAGTTTCGGATGGGAGTTTTTCTGGATGCAGTGTTTGGCTTTCTTCCCATTGTAATGCTCCGGATCGAATGACATAAGCATCCCCCAAGAACCATAAAAACATGTACACCATAATCGCCCAGAAGCTGTAATACGCCGCGGGATTGCCTGCATCTACCCAGTCCTTGAACACTGTCATCCATGACCAAAGGAAGATGACTTCGATATCGAAGAGGATGAAAAGGATAGCGGTTAAATAGAATTTTATGGGGAACCTTTCTCTTGCCGTGCCGAGAGGTTCGACGCCGCATTCGAAAGGAGCTTCTTTATATGGAGTGGACTTTTTGGGACCTAACAGCCACGACCCCACAACCATGACAGTGCAGATGACTGCGGCGATGACTACCAGAAATACGATTGGCAGATAGGGGTTCATGATGTATTTCAGGCTCTATTATCGCACAAAGAGATTGTTTTAGAGGGCATGTCTTAGTTGAGACTCAGATATACTCTACTACAGATTCCATTTTTTACAATGAAACAGACCAGTTCTCACTTTAAGGCGTTTACTCTGATTGAACTTTTAGTGGTGATTGCCATTATTGCGATCCTTGCGGCGATACTTTTTCCTGTTTTACAGCGAGCGAAGTTATCTGCTAAGGCATCTGCTGCGTCAAGCAATGTGAAGCAATTGGCGCTTGCGATGGCGATGTATGCCGACTCATACGATGACCGATTTACGCCAGCCGCCTACCCTGAAGGGAGCACTTATTATTTATGGCATGACATCCTTGACCCCTATGTGAAGAACAAAGAGATTTGGCTTTGCCCGGGGAGTCATGTAAACGAAAAAGATACGACGGGTGAAAGAACTTCGCATTGGGGATACAACGCGGGATATATCACCGACATTCTTCCGGATTTTTCGAATGTGTTCACTCATCGAGCTGTTTCTTATAGCGAGATTGCAGATCCTGTTGAGACTGTATTGTTTGTGAGTGCGAAGTCTTCGATTGCGAACAGTTGGTGTGGTGATGACGGGAAGTTTTTATTGCCCCCGTCTTGGTCAGACGCACATTGTTGGGGGCGTCCAGATCTGGTACATCATGACCATGCGACAATAGCGTGGATTGATACGCATGTAAAGAAAATGAAATTGGGAAATTTTTATGTGAATCAAGAGCCACCTGATTATTATTTCGACAGACAATAAAGAATATGAGCACTCATCCCGTTATTGGTCATGTACATTTGAAGGTTTCGGACTTAGAAAGGTCGGTTAAGTTTTATAGTGATGTATTGGGTCTCGAGTTACAATCGAGATACGGTTCGGGCGCGGCGTTTCTTTCGTGGGGTGGATACCATCACCATATTGGTTTGAACATTTGGGAAAGCAAGGGAGGGATTCCCCCCCCGAAAGGTACGACCGGATTATTTCATGTTGCGATTTTGTATCCATCCAGAAAAGATTTAGCGACTGCATTGAGAAGGGTTATAGAATATGGAATTCGCATAGATGGAGCGGCGGATCATGGCGTTAGCGAAGCGATATATTTTCGAGACCCGAATGATAACGGGATCGAGATATATTGCGATAAACCAAGAGAAGAGTGGGAGATTCGAGACGGAAAAGTATTCATGACGACGCTTCCTTTAGATCTGGAAGAGTTGCTGAAGTTGGCGGAGTAAGCAGCGTTTGTTAATTAGCAAAAATTTCTTAAGTTGGCGGTATTCTAAGAGTTGTGAATAAACTATTGGCAGGGAAAAAAGGAGTTGTTTTTGGTGTTGCGAATAACAGGAGCATTGCTTGGGCTGTTGCAGATTTAGCGGCTCAACATGGGGCACAAGTTATCATTGGTGCACAAAGTGAACGCATGGCAGAGAGTGTTTCCAAGTTAACCGAAAACAGGAATGAATTTAAGACTGTAATTGTTGACTTAAATGAAGAAGAACAGTTAGAGCATGCAAAATCCGAGATCGAAAAAGAGTGTGGGAGAATAGATTTTGCGGTTCATAGTGTGGCATATGCATTAAGAGAAGATTTGACAGGAAGATTTATTGAAACTAGCCGAGAAGGATTTAAGGTTGCACTTGAGACATCTGCGTATACATATGTTGCGATGGCTCGTTGTTTGGAGCCACTTTTTAATGACGATGCAAGTTTGATTACGATGTCGTATCTTGGGAGTTTACGTGTTCTGCCGAATTACAATGTTATGGGAGTTGCCAAAGCGGCTTTAGAGGCTTGTACACGGTATCTGGCTTATGATTTGGGGGGGCGCGGGATACGAGTAAATGCGGTTTCTCCTGGTCCGATTAATACCGTTGCGGCGAGGGGGATAAAAGGATTTTCGAGCATATTAGACACGATTGCAGAAAGAAATCCATTGAAGCGTGAAGTTGCACAAAATGAAGTTGCAACTACGTCTCTTTACCTTTTGAGTGATTTGAGTAAAGGTGTAACCGGACAGGTGATTTATGTGGATGGCGGTTACAGCATTATGGGATTGTGAAACGCATTCTTTGTGTCCCTAATTGGTCTGAAGGGAGAAAACCTGAACTGCTTTCTTCTATTCACAAAGTAATTGAAAAAAATGATGTGGTTTTTCACTTTGCAGGCTCGGATTTTGATCACAACAGAACTGTGACTGCATTTTCAGGAAAGCCGGAAGACGTTAAGAAAACGCTGTTTGAATTATGTGAAATCATCCTTCCCGAAATAGATATGCAGAAACATGAAGGTGTTCATCCCAGAATTGGTGCACTTGATGTTTGTCCATTTATAATTTTAGGTGATTCAGTGGTCTTACAAGAAGGGATTGATTTTTCTAAAGATTGCGCAAAGTTATTTTCAGAAAAATACGATGTGCCTGTTTTTCTTTACGAAAAAAGTGAGACGGGCAAACATGAAAAAGATTTACCTTATCTTAGGAAAGGTCAGTATGAAGGTTTATTGAAAAGAGAATTAGAGGCTGATTACGGTCCTTCCCTTGCGAGTAAAAAATACGGGGCAAGTGTTTTTGGCGTGCGTGATTGGTTAATTGCCATGAATGTGAATTTTGCAACAGATAATGTTGAACTTGTGAAAAACTTAGCGAAGGAAATAAGATTTTTACGAGACAAAGATTCAAGGTTCACAGGTATTCGCGCACTTGGGTTGCCTTTAGCATCGAGAGGTGTTGTTCAGGTTTCCATGAACTTAACTAACCCTGATGCTGTTTCACCGGATGAAATCATTACATGGTTGGAACTTAATGCGAACGAACAAGGAGTTGAGATGTCTTCCACGGAATTAATTGGTGTTATCAGGAAACAAGATATTGACAAATCCAAGCGCTTGCTGATTTCTCACGAACAAATTGTGGATGGATAATTCAATGCTCTTAGTTGGGTAAAATTATTTAATATGGCAACGAAGTGGAAAACCGGTGATCGTGTGAAAGTCATCAAGCGGAAGGTTTCGATGGATGACCGATTAAATAACACATATTTTGAGCACATGGCGGGTTTGACCGGCACGGTTCAAAATGTTTACGGCAAAGATGAGGTTGCTGTAGTAATTGACCCACAGGCATTCGACCCATTTCTTCAAGAGGTTCATAAGACAGGAGTTAAGAGGATGCGCGCAAAGTTTTTGGATGGGCTAAGTGATGAACAAAAACGCAAGCTCACTCCAGAAGAGAAAAGCTTTCATGCGAACTATGTTTTGTTAGTCAAATCAAGCGACTTAGAGAAAGGTCCGAAGGCACCACCTAAAGCGCAAGTGCAAGTTTTCGATGATCTCGAAGATGCTGAGGATTACGACGGCACTTCCGTGAGGGACGATATTATATATGATGACCAGACTGTTCCCGACCCACCAAAAAGGAAGACCAGCGCTGAATTAGCATCCATAGAAGAGCGCGAGTTAAAGAAGAGAAAAACCAAGAAGAGATAAAAAGCCTCGGGGGTCGCTCGGACCCCCGGTACTACTCCTCTCCCATCAAGTTGCCGAAGACGGAGTTTCAGTTATATTACAGAACTTTTTTCGAAACGTCAACCCCGTTTTTTTACCGTGATTACGAGTGCGTTGCAAGAAACCTGTAAACTATTATAGGTGATTGATATTTCTTTGAATGTTTGTGTTTTTTGTTCTTCGGGTAGTTTTTGGAATAGAGTATATAAGGGTCCTGCTAGTTCAAGAATTTTTTCTGCAATTTCTTCGCCGTTCATTTTATGAAAGATATTTATTTCGATTTTTTTACTTTGAAAATCATTGAAATTTGCGTTTTCGCATAACCGTTTCAGTTCTTCTTCGTTGCTAAACCTGAATGCATGCGGGTCATTTTTTGAGGGTAGTTGTAAACCTGTTTGTTGACTTAGTATTTTCATAGGGACTTCTGCCCATTTGTTGAATTCTAAATCTTGCCATACAGAGAATGTGAATACACCGCCGGGCTTTAGAACTCTAAAGCACTCAGAAAATGCTTGTTCAGGGTGGGACGCAAACATAATAGACATTCGACAAAACACTGCATCAAAGGAGTTATTTTGAAACGGCAGATTATCGAATGAACCCACGACATTGCAAGAGTCGTTTTCAAGCATCTCTCTTGCGATATCCAAGCCGATGACTTTTGTTTTTTCAGGAAAATCTACGGTTTTCGCACCGCATCCCAAATCGAGAACAATAGATTTTTTATCAGGAATGACAGACAACATTTCCTGAGTTATGTTAGAAAACCAACGCTCGACAAACTCTGATTTAGATTTCCAGTTATCTGCAACCGCGCCCCAAAAGATCTTTTGTTTAGACTCGTTTTCATCGAACGAGTAAAGGTACAAGCTTCTGTTGCCTGAAATTTTATGAATCTCTTTATTGAATTTCATGATTTCCAGAAATGTAGTGAGATGCCAACGCAGCTGCACCTATAAGACCGGCATCATCGATGTGCTCTGCGATTTGAATTGTTGTGTCGTTAAACAGCGTTGGAATTGAATATCTTTTTGCTGATTCGATTGCAGATGGCAGAAAATGATTTGAAGCTCGTGCGATTTGCCCCCCCAGTGCAATTATTTCCGGTGCAAAAAGATTTATTGCATTTGCGATACCGACTCCTAAATTTTCGCCCATTTCTTTCCAAACTGATTTTGCTGCCATGTCTCCGTTGTCTGCAGACAAAGACAGGATTTTCGGTGTGATTCTTGTTTCGTCGTTTTCACACAATTCGCGAAGGATGGCGGCTTGTTTATCATGGAAACGTTTTCGTGCAAGGCTTACGATTGCATCTGTTCCGCAATATGCTTCGACTGTTCCGGGTGCGGCGGTCGGATGCGGCAAGCCATCTTTGCAAATCACCATGTGACCGCCTTCTGCTCCGCCACTATTTGCACCGACTAAAAAAGCAGGTGATGATAATCCCCACGAAAGGCTTTTCTCTCCAAAAACCACGCCAAATCCGATGCCTGTCCCCAAAGTAAACATCACCAAACACTCGGATGAATTTCTGCCACATCCGTAGCGAAACTCGCCTAATGCTGCAAGGTTGGCATCGTTTCCAAGGTATACAGGAATGTTAAGTTTTTCTGAAACCTTTTTAGCCAAAGGAACATCTGACCAGATTTCGAACAGACCATCTTTCCACTCACCAAAGTTTGGAGCCCAGCGCACCACACCTTCTTGGATATGCCCGGGAACTGCCATTCCGATGATTTGAGGCTCTCTACCGGAATCATCTATAGATTGCGTGATTACTTCAGATATGGCATTTACACAACTTTCCACACCTTCTTTTGCACGAGATGATGCGGCTATGATTTCAGAAATGCGCTTGCCTGAGTTATGCTCATAAGCAGCAGAGCGAACATTTGTTCCACCCAAATCCACCCCAATCACGCAAAATGTATCCATTTGATAGGATTTTAGCGAATAGGACAATAAAGTGCACGATTCGACCGAGTTAAAGCAAGTTGCCATGGACCAAGGCTTTGAAATTGCAGGAGTTTGCTCTGCTGTATCTCCTCCTCATTATCGCGAATATCTTAAATGGATTCAGGATGGAAAACACGCAGGAATGGCGTATCTGCAAAGACATGCCCAGCTCAAAGAGTCTCCCGAAAGCCTTCTTCCCGGAGTGAGATCCATGCTCGCTGTGGGATTGAACTATTATCAACCACTACCAGAGATTAATGAGAATGAAGCCAAAATTGCCCGATATGCACTCGGGCGTGATTATCATAAAGTTCTTCGAAAGAAACTGAGAAGTGTTTCGAATTGGGCTGAAAGCCGTTATCAAAATTTGAAAACTCGGATTTGCGTTGATTCGGCACCGATAATGGAGCGAGATTTCGCTTGGTTAGCGGGATTAGGATGGTTTGGTAAAAACACGTGCTTAATTAACACGAAGAGAGGCAGTTGGTTTTTTATAGGGTTGTTATTGTTAAACCAAGAGTTTGTGCCTGACACTCCTGCGAGAGGAGGCTGCGGTACGTGCCGGCTATGTATTGACGCTTGTCCCACAGGTGCTTTGGAATATAAAGAAGGTGGCCGAGTTGCGGTGATGAACTCTGAAAAGTGTATTAGTTATTTAACTATCGAGCATAAAGGGAATTTTTCTGATGAACAAAAGCAGATGTTAAACGGTTGGGTTTTTGGCTGTGATGTGTGTCAAGAGGTTTGTCCTTTTAACCATCCAAGAAAAAATGCACCCTTGCGTGCAATGTTAACAAACGAACCAGAATTTAAGAGAAATGATTACTCGGCGAATCTTTTGTTAACAAGTATTGTTAACAAAAGCGATGAAGAGCTACGCAAAGAGTTTCGAGGTACTGCGGTAATGAGATCTGTTCCAGAGCGCTTAAAGCGCAATGCAAGAGCAATTCTTAAAGTTATAAAAAAGAAATTTTAAAAAACGCATGAAAGTTTTCCACATTGAGTTTTGAAAATGTATAGTTAGTTTTTCTCAATTTTTTGTTAACGTTAAGCACAAATTTTTCTTAATGTGGATAACTTGTGAATAACTTTTGAAAAACTTTTTCCATGTTTTTTGTTAAATTTGCATCAACTACTTGCAGAAGTTTTAAGGGTCTGATATCATAACCATCAGAGGCTGGAAGACGGACTCTTACTCGAAAGAGTAACGGTTAAAAAATCAAGCCGCAATTCGGAGCAATCCGAAAATCGACAAGATTTCAGACCGACGCCCGTCCTATGGAAGAGACGACTTCCGGCTTGCCGGAAGAGATCAAATCCATCCAGCCTCTACAAGAGGCTTCTGTCGCTTGTTGGCACTCGCAAGAGTAAAGCCCTACGTACAAAGCCGCAAAGTGAGGAAGGTTCGCCTTTTTCCCAAAGCGATTCTCGTAGAGCAAATTTAACGAAAGTTAAGCCGACCGGAAGAAACATGACTTGTTTATGTTAAAACCAAATGCGTTGGGAGCCTCTTTTAAATTTTTTATTGCGTTTCTTTTTTATTTAAGGAATCTAAAAACTCTTTGAGTTTTTTTTCATGTCCAGATTCGATGGGAACGTAATACGGTAGTGACAAACCGTGTTCAGGTGAAAGGTAGTTTTGTTTCACCCACCCTCCGAAGCTGTGCGGATATAAATAATCTTTATCTATAGTCATTCCCTGCTCTCTTTCATGATGAGCAGAACGAGGGTCTCTCAAGTAATCGGGGACACTTGGGGCAGGCTTTGATTCTAAGTCTTCCATTGCTTTGTGAATGCCCATATATGCAGAGTTCGATTTAGGTGAAGCGGCAAGAAAAATTGTCGCTTGTGCCAAAACAATTCTGGCTTCGGGCATGCCGATTCTTTCGACTGCGTGAAAAGCGGACATTGCAATCACTAATCCCATAGGATTTGCGTTGCCAATGTCTTCACTGGCGAGGATGACTAGTCTTCTTGCAATAAACCTTGGGTCTTCGCCCGCGATAAGCATTCTTGCAAGGTAGTGCAATGACGCATCAGGATCGCTTCCTCTAACTGATTTGATAAATGCAGATATCACATCGTAGTGTTGATCACCCTTTGCGTCGTATCGAGTAACAGGGCGATTCATAGCTGTTTCTATATGTTCTGAATTAATCTTTTTTTCAGGTGAGGCGATTTGCGCTGCTAATTCAAGAGCGTTGATTGCAACTCTTGCATCTCCATTTGCCCACCTGCAAAGTGCATCCATTCCCTCTTTTGTAAGTTCGACTTGAAGGAATTCACTTGTCCGTTCTGCAATTTTTTTAATATCGTCAACAGCTAATGGTTTCAGGATAATTACTCGGCAACGAGAAACTAAAGGTTGTGCAAGACTGAACAACGGATTTTCTGTAGTTGCGCCTATTAACTGAATAGTGCCGTCTTCTACGACCCCCAATAAAGCATCTTGTTGTGTTCGAGAGAAATGATGAATTTCATCAAGGAAGAGTATCGTACGACGTTTTCGCGTTTGAGCTTCTCTTGAAATACCCCTAATTTCCGAGACGCCACATGTCACTGCACTTCTGTTTTCTATGTAAGCATCAGAGTATTTTGCGATAAGGTAAGCGAGGGTTGTTTTTCCGCAACCTGCAGGTCCCCAAAGGATTGCAGAGCCTAAATTCCCTGATTCGATGGCGCCTCTAAACGGTGATTCTAATCCAACTACATGTTCTTGTCCGACAAATTCCTCTAAATTTTGTGGGCGGAGTTTTGCAGCCAACGGAGCGAAAGGTTTATTTTCTGCAGGTTCTTCGAAAAGGCTCATTATGCCGCAGGATACCAGCGGGTAACGTAGAGATGATTTATGAAACGCGTGTACATACGAGCTGTTCTCATTCTATTGGTGATTTTGATTCCATTGGCTGCTGTTTTTTATTACGTAAGAAATCGGCCTCAACACTTGCCATTGGTTGATATTCCTCCCGTTAAAAGCTCTGGACTTATCGCAGCGATTTATGAAGATGAGACAAATCGAGGCAGGGTTGTTTCCATAGACCTCGACGGAAACGTAAGGCATGCCAAAGGTGACGAACATGACGATTCACAACCTGTGTGGAAATCGCCTGACGGCAGGCGCGTTTTTTTGATTAGCAACCGAACGAGTGATGGTTCTTACCAACTTTTCGAATGGTTACCTGATCGCGATAACGAGCCAAGACAACTCACGCCAAACGGCTCTTCGAGAAGCAGCCCTTGGTTTGATGCAAATAGTCAAGCGATCATCATGGCAAGCAGGGGAGTGATTTACAGGTTAACATATCCCGGATTGCGAATGCGTTCACTTTTTCCGCCTGGTATGCGACCTGATGAAACAGCGGGTGCAGAGGGGGGGGTAATTATCGAAGAAGGCAAGCAGAGATCAGACGATGCGATTTTACGCGCATGGAGAAGTTTATCGGAAGTTATGGAAGGAGAAGCATTTGAAGAAGGCTTTGTGGATTCTTCTGGGAAATATTTTTTGGGGAATTACGCCACAGCACGTGGTTACTCCATTATTTACCAAAACTTATCACCTGAGGATGACTCTCAAATTTCTCCTCGACCATTGATAGCAGGTGACAGAGTTGAAATCCAGATGTTTTCGAAAGAACCAAAAGCCGTAATATCGGTTGTGAATTTTAAGTATCCGATTATTTCACAAGTGCCTTCTGAAAGGATCCGTCCTGATGGAACTGTGGAACGAGATTTTGTTTCTGCGGTTTTTATCGTTGATTTAAGTTTTCAATCGCAGAACCCTTATGTTCCGTTTTTTATTGACCCGGAAGACAAGACTGCCATGGCACATATAAGAATATCACCGAATCAGGAAGAGCTCGCGTTAGTTCGGTTAGAAAAAAATGAAGGAAGGTGGGAGTCTAAGGGACTACTCGTTGCACCTTTGCGAGAAGGAGGCATCTTGCAAGCACGTGAAATAGCCACCGGCAGTATCTCCGACATTGATTGGTCAGCTGATGGTCAGAAGTTAACCTTTATAAAAGACGGGCATGTTTATGTGATTAATAGGGACGGGTCGGGTGAAAAACAGTTAACACGTGGAGCGGGCAGATACAGTCAACCTCGATTTAGCCCGCAACGCTAACATCCGAAAGTTTCTCAAGTGTCTGCTGATAAGTGTTTATAAGTGTTTTTACTTCAGTTCGTATTCGAGGTTTTAGTTCGTAAGGCTTGTTAGTTTTTTCTGCAATTTCTGTGATGGCATCTTCTGCATTTTTTGTTTTAAGTGCAATTTGGATCACCCATTCATCTGCGATATCCGGGTTTAGATTAATTTCATATGAGTTTATTTTAAGGAATGTGAGTGCGCTTATGAACGCGGTTGCACGATTTCCGGAAGCGAACGGTCTTAACTTTAAAAAGCCTTGTAGAAAATGGGCGGCTTGAGCAAGAACATTTTCGCTTTTTCCGTATCCATATTGATAAAAGGCTGCTTCTTCGAGTTGAGCGTATTTAAACTCGTTTGTTTCTTTAGTAACCTCGGTGTTTATCCAGATGATGTCTTGAACAGTTAGGTAGTGAATCATGATTAGCCTCTAAAAGGTTGTTGTATGTTGCGTTGTTTTCATTCTTCCATCTCACCTGTGTCGCTATCTTTTACAAATCTTGCAACACTTGCAATATGATCTCCCTCACCAAGATTCATTAGCCGGACTCCTTGTGTGTTCCTGCCTACGGTTCTAATTTCTTTCACTCGCAGCTTAATGGCTTTGCCTTTTGTTGTCATCATGATAAGTTGGTCGTCGTTTGTGACAATTTCAGCACCTACGACTGACCCCGTTTTTGCAGTTACGTTCATGGTTATGATTCCCTTGCCACCGCGACCTTGTGTGCGGTATTCGCTCACCAATGTACGCTTGCCCATTCCATTCTCTCCAACTACTAACACTGTCAACTCTTTTTCTTTTTTGTCCACTACCATGGCAGAGACGACTTCATCATCTTTTTTCAAAGTGATGGCTCGTACACCGCCAGCGGCACGACTTCTCCCAGTTAGTTTGTTTTCGTCAAAGCGTATTGACAACCCCTTACGTGTAACAATTAATACGTCTTGCTTTCCGTTACTTCGCAATACCCACTTTAATTCATCGCCTTCTTCAATATCGAATGCTTTCAAGCCGTTTGAGCGTATGTTTACAAATGCGTTAATAGGTGTTCTCTTTGCTTCACCAAGTTTTGTTACCATGACAAGGAATCCATCACCTTGAATATCTTTGACGCTCATTGTTGCTGTCACTTTTTCACCGGATTCGATTTGGATATAGTTAATCACAGGTGTTCCCTTTGCATATCTGCCACTTTCAGGGATCTCGTATGCTTTCAGTCTATAAACTCGTCCTTTATCGGTGAAGAACAAAATGTAATGGTGTGTGCTTACTTGAAAGAGGTTAGCAACCTCGTCTAATTCTTTTACACTTTGCCCGACAACACCTTTCCCCCCTCTTCTTTGTCCTCGGTAGGAGTCTACGCTAATTCTTTTAATGTAACCGTCTCTTGAAATAGATATTATTGCTTCCTCATCCGGAATAACATCTTCTTCGCCAATTTCATCAGCTTCCGTAGGAAGTATTTTTGTTCTTCTTTCATCACCAAATCGTTTTTTCAAGTCATCAACTTCTTCAATAAGAATTGCCTCGATTCTTTTTGAATCATTTAAAATATCCATTAAGTTTGCGATTTTCTTTAATATTTGTTTATATTCTTCTTCTAATTTAATTTGTTCTAGTTTTGTTAATCTTCGCAGTTGCATGTTTAGAATGACATTTGCTTGGAACATCGTCATTCCGAATCTTTTCACGAGTTCTCTTCGTGCTTCTTCAGGGTCTTCACTATTTCGAATTACTTTGATGACATCATCGAGATTTGCTCTTGCAATCTGGTAGCCTTCGCTTATGTGTGCGTCTTCTAATGCACGGTTTAGTTCATAACGCGTCCTTCTTTCAATAACTGATTTCCTGTGTTTGATATATTCATCCAATAAAAGTGTAATTGGTAAAACGTTAGGTACACTGTTTACCAAACTCAGCATAATTGCACCAAATGTTGTCCGGAGTTGTGTTTTCTTCAATAGGAAATTCAATGCTCGGTGCGGATTACCATCTCTTTTAATTGTAACTTCGATTCTTGTACCGTGTCTATCACTGTAATCACTTACATCCGCAATGGAATCATGTTTTTTGTTTTTGATAATGTCTGCAATTTGTTCGATTATTGTTTTTCTGCTTGTCTGGTACGGGATTTCTGTTATCACAATTGTACTTTTCCCGCCGTCTGCTTGCTCAATTGCAGTTTTTGCTTGCATCACAATCGAACCTCGCCCGGTTTCATACATCGAACGAATGCCACGTGTGCCAAAGATTAATCCGTATGTTGGGAAATCAGGCCCTGGGAGAACCTTCATGATGTCATCAACTGTGCATTTCGGATTCGACAGGCGTAACTTTATGGCTTCAACGACTTCATTTAGATTGTGTGACGGCATGTTTGTTGCCATTCCCACAGCGATGCCTGATGCGCCATTGCATAACAAGTTTGGAAATTTTCCGGGAAGAACTGTTGGTTCATTTTTTGTTTGAAGATAATTTGGTACCCAGTCTACGGTTTCTCTG
>CAZSPF010000012.1:14249-15159 GCA_964608695.1 uncultured Fimbriimonadales bacterium
CGATATCTTCCAAGAGTTCCATAGCGATTTTGGATGCTCTGGCTTCCGTATACCGCATCGCCGCGGGAGGGTCGCCGTCTATGCTTCCGAAGTTGCCTTGTGGGTCAACCAACGGATATCGCATATTGAAGTCTTGCGCCATTCGCACGAGGGTGGGATAGATAACATCTTGACCGTGTGGGTGAAAGTCGCCTGAGCAGTCTCCGCATATTTTCGCGCATTTCGTTCTCGCCCTATCAGGCGTGTATCCACCTTGAAGCATCGTATAGAGGATTCTTCTTTGCACCGGCTTTAAGCCATCTCTAACGTCAGGCAAGGCTCGAGCGATGATTACGCTCATGGCGTAGTTCACATATGAGCGTGCCATTTCTTCATGTATGGCTACGGTTTCGATGGTTTCGAGTTCTTCAGGCAAATCAAATGCTCCTTATGTCTTATTCTCAAGACGGTATTCAGTTACAAAACACACAATGCGACATGCAGCAAAACATGAAAATTTGCGCTGCATTAGATAATGATTTTACCTCGAAGTCGTTAACAATTATCTTGAATTTAGATGATATCTGAAGTAGGCTCTATGGATTTTTTCAGGGGTTCTTCGCTGATTAAACCTACTAAATGCCTTACGGGATAGTTTATAACAATTCCCTTTTCATTAAAGGCTTTATGAATGGCTTTTATGTATTCATGTTTCAAAATAAAACTGCTTTCGAAAGTACGAGTTCTTAAAATAACTGTAAAGTTGATGTTTGAGTCACCAAATTCTTTAAAACGGACAATTGGCTCAAAGTCTGTGTCTGCATCGGGGACATTGTTTAAAACTTCTTTTCCGACTTTTTTACATACTTGTTCCACTTCGTCTAAATTGCTAGAATACGATACACCGCAATCCACATAAACTCTCCCTGCT
>CAZSPF010000012.1:15170-24845 GCA_964608695.1 uncultured Fimbriimonadales bacterium
GTGCAGTTGTGTTGGTGACGATAGAAGTTGTAAGTTTGGAATTAGGAACTGTAATGTATGTTTCTGCAAAAGGTTTTATTCTTGTACTTCTCCATCCAATTTGGTCAACAAAGCCTTCTTGCCCGCTTTCCATTCGAATAAAATCACCGGGCTTAAACGGCTTATCAAGGGCGATGGTGATTCCTGCAAAGTAGTTCCCTAGCGTGTCTTGAAGGGCGAGTGCAACAGCAAGTCCAGCAATTCCAAGAGAAGCGAGTACCGGTCCGATGTTAACGCCGAGTTGACCTAAAATCGAAACAAGCGCTAATCCAAATGCAACCGCACCGAAGACTTTGTTGATGAGGATTAACTCACCCGGATCTTTACCTTTCACGATTGCAACGGAGCGGAGCGTGTTTACTACGAAGCGGTAGATTCCGAAGAAGCCGATACCCATCGCGAACGCAATTAGCCAGTCTTCTATCCTCAACCAGTTCATGCGTTTTAGCATCACTATTTCCCATGACCGAAGAGTAAGGCTTGACGCATAAATGGCTATCACCCAAGAAAGCAAAATGATGGGTAGGCGTAGAGAATAAAGCCCTGTATCCCTTGCGTTGAGGTTATTCCGAGCTGATGCTGATTTTGCTATTCGAGCTAGAATACGGCTGATAGTGATACCAATGACTATGGGGATGGTGAAACTCACCGAGAGGAGTACAATATCAACAACATCGATTACGGTCAAAGGCATGGCTTACTTTACCAAACCGAGTGCTTGATGAGCCAAGAGGAAGTCAGTGAACTCGATATGAGATAATGTTCGTCAAATAAACGACTAAGTTCAGTCAAGAGAGGATTATGAAAAGAAGCGCTTTATTTATTTCGTGCATGGCAGGGTTAGTACTTTCTGGTTGCGGAGGCGGCGGTGCAGGTGTCATCCTGCCTGACACCTTTGCATTTCTCTGGGTTGTGTTAACAAACAAAGACGGATTGAACCTTTACAACGGAGAGTCTGCTCAGTTTTCTTTAACCGGACTGGATAATCAAGGAAAATACTATTACAACGTACCAGCGAGTGAATGGTCAATGACCAACGTAACCGGTAATCCGGGAAATTTTGATACTTCAAACGGGCACTTGCAATGCGTGGGTCCCGGAACTGCGAAAATTCGAGCGAAATATAACCAGCAAAATGCCATCGAAATGGATATTGTCGTTCATGTAAATAAAGCGAAAATAACCGGGAAAGTGATGAATAGTTCGGGACAAGCACTGCCTAATGTCTTTCTTCAATTTTACAATGACAGTAATGTTAAGGTAGGAGATGCGAAATCTTTATCAGGCGGGAACTTCTATGTTTATGTGCCTGTAGATGCAACCAAAGTGAACTTAAATAAAGATAAAATCCCTTCAGGTTATCTCTTTGAATGGAAATATAAAGACAAAGTTTACAGTTCTTTCATTGCGAATTGTCATGCAGTTATGATTTTAAGTGTGGCATTACAAATTAATCAAACAAGCAATATGCCTGATCCCATCATTATGTTTTCTAATAACAGTCCTCCTCCTCCACCTCCTGACGGCTGTTTTTAAATTTTATATTTGATGCAACTCTGCTGAAGATTCATACAGAGTTAGGATTTCATCTGTAATCCCTTGCTTGAAGATTTTTCCTTCCTTCATCCAGATGACCCTGTCTGCTGTTTTTCTTACCGCTGTCATGTCATGTGAAACAAACAATATCGCCCCCCCTTGTCGTTTAAATTCTTCTATACGTTCAAGGCATTTCTTTTGAAATTCGATATCTCCAACAGCAAGTGCTTCATCCACCAGCAAGATACTCGCATCCACATGCATAGCCACGCTAAAGCCTAACCGCAATATCATTCCGCTCGAATATGTTCGAACCGGTGCATCAATGTAATCGCCGATCTCGCTAAATGCAACAATCTCATCCATTCTTTCCTCAACCTGCTTACGTGTTAAGCCCAATACAACTCCGTTAAAGAACACGTTTTCGCTTCCGGTTAAATCAGGATGAAATCCTGCGCCTAATTCCAGCAGTGGAGCAACACGACCTTCAAGGTTTATTTCACCAGAAGTGGGCTTATAAACCCTTGCTAATACTCCTAAAAGTGTGCTTTTACCTGCTCCGTTTTTGCCTATAACAGATACACATTCACCTTTTGAAACATCGAACGTAACATCATCTAAGGCATTGAGCCAGTTTTTGGGTGTACGCACTCTTCTCACTAATAAATTTTTGAAAGATCCGTGAGCAGAATGTGAAATGCGAAACTTCTTGCACAGTTGTTTGACAGAGATTGCAACACTGCTCATGGTCTTTCCACAAACTCCCATTTTCTTTTGTTAAAGTATGCGTACCCGCCAAATAGTATTCCGATACAAACCAAAGCAGTAATTCCCAACAAACTCCAATCCAACTGAAGAACCCCTGCATCATACTTTTGCCCATCGCGCATCATCACAACGGGTTGTGGCGCAAGCATAACTTTCCGATAAGCCGTCATGAGCATTGCAACCGGATTTAAATGATAGATCGTGTATACGGTTTGCTGTTGCGCCTCATCAAGTCCGGGAGCATATCTTACTTGTTCACTAAAGTAAACAATAGGGCTAAGGAAAAACAATAGATATAACCCCACGCTTACCAAGTATTTTATGTCTTCATAGAACGTGTTTAGTGCAGAGATGAATAACGCCAAACCTAAAGTTAACGCTAACTGTAGCAACATTAAAATTGGTAAATAGACAGTTGTTACTTGAAACGGAACTTGGCCTGGATTTAACAACCAAATGATAAGAAGATAAATAAAAAATACACCCATTGCAAGGACAAAATGAATAAAATTTGCAAGCACAGATCCGATAGGTAAAATCTCTCGAGGGAAATAAATCTTTTTCAGAAGAGTTATTTGGTGTAGTATTGACTGTGACGAATCAAGAAGCGATAACTGAAAAAACATATATGGCAGATATGCGGCGAGAATGTATGCACTGTAATTGGGAATCTGCTGCCCCATAATAAACTTAAAAACAACCGTCATAACCATGACGGTTATCAGAGGATTTAAAATTGACCAAAAAAAACCCAGAACGGAGTTTTTGTATCTAATGCGCAACTCTCTTAAAACAAAAGTGATGAGAAGTTCTCGATATCTCCAGAGTTCTGCAAGGTTAGCCCGCATAGGTGGAGTCTACCAAACAATCACCGAGAACCACTAACCTACCCTTTCTTCGAGCTTTAACAACTTTGGAGTGTGAAACTTGTAAAAGATGTACAGTTAGTTCGTGCTGGCTCCACGCTGACGTACCACGGTTCCAGTACACACAATAAACCGGACTTCCATCCTTACTTTTTCGCCAACCGTTAAATCCAAAACCGGTTTTCAGCATTACATAAGCAGAGGGGGGAACAAAAACATTATCGGAAAACGCGTAAACCCTGTCTGTATTTAATTCGCCGTAATCCTGCCAAGCGTCATCTTTTGCGAGCACATGACCTCTCAACATGACTTTCATGACACCCTGATTTTGTAAAAGGATAAATTCTTCATCCGGTTCATCGGAAGGTTGTATTCCCGCTATTCTAAGCATAACTTGCTTTAACAGACGACGTATGAATCCTAAACGATTTCACTTTATAAATGAAAAAAACTTACTTGATATCGCTATAATCCAATTGTGAAAAAGGTTCACCTTTGTTAACTTATTCGCATAATCAGGACAAATAAATGACCAATCTCGAAATCGCGCAAAAAGCAAAATTAAAGCCCATTGAAGAGGTTGCGGAGTCTTCCGGGTTAGACAAAAATGATTACGAACCTCTTGGGAGATATAAAGCAAAACTCACCTTTGATGGGATGGAGAAACTATCGAAGTCCGGTAAGAAAGGCAAGTTAGTTCTTGTAACTGCCATCACTCCCACACCGGCAGGCGAAGGGAAAACCACCATGTGCATAGGGCTCGCCCAAGCGTTAAATATGGGTGATACGTCAGCGATCCCAGCCATCCGTGAACCTGCGACTGCCCCCCTCTTCGGACAAAAAGGCGGAGGCTGCGGGGGGGGATATAGTCAGGTACTCCCTATGGAAGATATCAATCTATCATTTACAGGAGATATCCCCGCTGTCGCAAGTACTCATAACCTTCTCGCTGCTATGGCAGATGCTCATATTCAACACGGAAATGAACTTGGGTTTGATGTGCGAAACATGAACTGGCCAAGAACGGTTACGATGAATGACCGCGCATTGCGTAAAGTGGTCGTTGGGCTCGGCGGTAAATCTCACGGTTATCCCCGCGAAACCGAATTTGTGGTTACACCTGCAAGTGAAGTGATGGCAATTCTTAGTCTTTCCCGATCAATCAAAGAACTCAAAGAGCGCCTTGGCCGCATCATCGTGGGAATGACTCGCAACAATAACCCCATTACCGCAAAAGATTTAAAGACGAATGGTGCGATGACAGCCATACTCCGTGATGCACTGCGGCCAAATATCGCACAAACTTACGAAGGGGGGGCTGCATTCGTGCATGGCGGGCCTTTTGGAAATATCGCACACGGGTGTTCATCGGTTGTTGCTACCGAATGTGGAATGGCAATGTCAGATTTTCTTGTTACAGAAGCGGGGTTCGCGGCGGATTTAGGAGCAGAAAAGTTTATGAACATTAAATGTAGAGTATTGGGATATGGTCCGGACGTGATAGTACTGGTTGCTACCATTCGCGCTTTACAACATCACGGAGATGAACAATCGCAATCAGGGATTGAGAAAGGTTTTGCAAACCTTCTTCAACACATAAAGCATCTAAAACATTATGGTGTTCCGATTGTAGTGTCGCTAAATTTGTTCCCAGATGATTCCAAGGAGGAGATTGAAATGTTTCTTTCGATATGCAAGCAACACAGTTTAAATGCAGTTGTTGCAGATCCATGGAATAAAGGGGGGGCTGGATGCATGGAGTTGGCAGATGCTGTGAAAAAAGCATCACTTGAAAGTTCTGAGTTTCAATTTCTTTATGATTTAAAAGACAGTTGTGAAGAGAAGCTTGATAAAATCATCAAACTTGCCTATGGGGGAGAGCGATGCGAGTTAAGCACAAGTGCAAAAAGACATTTCGAATGGGCGAAGGAGCACGGCATGTGTGAAATTCCGATTTGTGTTGCGAAAACGCAATACAGTTTCACAGATGATTCGAAACTGAAAAACGCCCCGAGCGGCTTCACCCTACACGTAAACGAAATCCGGCTTTCCGCAGGAGCAGGATTTTTGGTAGCCCAAGCAGGTGATATCCTTCTTATGCCCGGCTTGGGCAGAAACCCGAACGCACATAAGATTGATGTAGATGAGCGAGGAAACATTGTAGGGCTGTTTTAAGTTAAATAATTTAAATGAAGTTAATAGAAAAAATTCCTGTTTGGGGTGAGCCGATAGATGAAGGCGCAGTAAAACAAATTCAAAACTGTGCTAAGGATGCCGTTCACGTCGCACTCATGGCAGACCACCATTTGGGATATGCCGTCCCGATTGGGGGTGTTGTCGCTTATGAGGATAAAATCAGCCCTTCGGGAGTAGGTTTTGATATCGCATGCGGAAATAAAGCGGTGCGTGTGGATGCAGATGCGAAAGATGTAAAGCGCAACATCGAAAAAATCATGGACGATGTTTGGAATATTATCTCGTTTGGAATCGGGCAGAAAAACAACGAACGGGTTGATCATGAACTTTTCGATGACGAAGCATGGAAAATCAAGCCTGCATCAGAGCTGAAAGACATGGCACGCGGACAACTCGGTACAGTGGGGAGCGGGAATCACTACGTTGATATTTTTGTGGACGAACAAAACCGCATCTGGATTGGTGTGCATTTTGGCTCTCGAGGATTAGGACATAAAATCGCCACTCATTTTATTAAAGCAGGCGGCGGACAAGACGGTATGTATGTTGACCCCGTTGTACTGGATGTGAACTCATCTATTGGCACGGACTATTTGGCATGTATGAAACTTGCAGGCAGATACGCTTATGCCGGACGCGATTGGGTTTGTGAACGAGTTGCCAAAATACTTGGTGCGAACATTTTGGAAGAAGTGCACAATCACCACAACTATGCATGGCTTGAAGAGCACGACGGACGCGATCTTTGGGTTGTTCGAAAAGGTGCGACACCAGCCTTCCCTGGTCAAAAAGGATTTGTAGGCGGATCAATGGGTGATATTTCGGTGATTATCGAAGGTATCCAAGCAGACACCACGCAACACAGCCTGCACTCAACAGTACACGGTGCCGGACGTGTCATGTCGCGCACGCAAGCGGCAGGCAAGAAAAGAGGGAAGGGCAGAAGAACCGGCGGGCTTATCACTAAGCAGATGATGCTTGAATGGGTGAGAGAGAAGGGCGTTACCTTGCGCGGTGCTGGTACCGACGAATCTCCGCATTGCTACAAGAGGTTAGAGGAGGTTCTGGAGCATCACAAGGACTCGATTAAGGTGTTAAACACATTACATCCGATTGGTGTCGCAATGGCAGGGGAAGATGAGTTTGATCCGTATAAGGATTAAGGTAAGCGAAAAAACTATAAGATTTGCTTGGTTTATCCCTCTTTTCAAATTTTTTAAATAATCTGTGATATGCTTATAGTTTCATGACACCTTGTTGGACCGATCACAAGGCAACACTCTATAGTAGAGAGGAGAAAAACTATGAAAAAGACACTTCTGCTTGGTGCTTTGGCATGTGCCTTTGGCACTTCAGCCGTTGCGGCACCTTTTGTTCAGTTCTATCTTTCCGGGTCTTCCGGTGACTGGACACTAGACTTTGAGGTTACCAATAACCTTGGGGAGTAAATAATCTCGACATCTATTTCTTTGGTGTTCAACTGGAATCAAGAAATATCGTTGGCTCACCTCCAAACTGGGATCCTAACGCATGGACTACTTGGGATAACTCCCCTTATGGTGGTTCAAACACGATATACAACAACAACTGGATTATATTTGGCGGACCCGATATGATTCAAAATGGTGAAACATTAAACGGCTTCAAAGCTAAGTCCTCAAATGCCGGAACCCCAGCTAATGTAAAGTGGTTTGCATTTGCATACGACTGGACAGGTGGTGGTGCTGTCTATGGCGGAAACGATTACTTCAATGCTGACTGGAACCCCGGTTTTGAAGGGTTGCAAACATCGTTCCTGAGCCTGTGACAATCAGTGCACTCGCTGCAGGTCTTGGTTTAGCCGCACTTCGAAGAAGAAAGAAGTAATTTTGAAAATTGCTTTTTTACAGCCACCTAATTTAGGTGGCTGTTTTTTCTTGATTCAAAGCCAGCTTTTCTCCGCATTTTTTAAATGCTTCCAAGGCACGAAGGAGCTCTTCGTTGGTATGCGCGGCACTTGGCATGGTGCGTATTCTCGCTTTGCCACGGGGCACGGTAGGGTAAACAATAGATAAAGCATAAACGCCCTCATCCCACAACATCCTCTCCATCTCTTGTGCTTTGGCTTCATCACCAATGTAAACCGGTGTAATGGGAGTTTCACTTCCCATCGTGTCGAATCCCGCGTTTTTTAATTCCTCCTTCCAAAACTTTGCATTATCCCAAAGTTTTCTCATGGGTTCGGGATCGTTTTGCATGATTTCAATTGCGGCTATCAGTGCCGCAGCAACCATCGGCGGGTGTGCGGTGCTAAACAAATAAGGACGTCCTCGATTGATTAACCACTGTTTTAATTTTTTCGACCCGGCGATATATCCACCCACCACACCGAGTGCTTTACTGAGAGTTCCCAATTGAATGTCCACACGACCGTAAAGGTTAAAATGCGAAGTGCTTCCCGCGCCGTTTTTGCCCAACACTCCGCTTGCGTGCGCATCATCTACCATCACGATGGCATCGTATTTCTCTGCAAGTTCCACAATTTGCGGGAGAGGTGCGATATCTCCATCCATGCTGAAAACACCATCCGTTACTATCATTCGCTTGTTGAATTTTTGTGCTTTTTTTAAAATGTCTTCCAGATGATCCATGTCCTTGTGGTTATAAACCCAGCCTTCGGATTTTCGATATTCAGCAGAGCTGAGCCTGACTCCGTCAATGATGCTTGCGTGATTGAGTTCATCGCTTATAATCACATCACCGTCTACCATCACAGCAGGAATGCATCCTGAGTTAGCGGTGAACCCCGAGGAAAACACTAACACATCTTCCACTTGTTTGAACTCTGCGAGTCTCTTTTCAAGTTCATCGTGTACGGTCATTGTCCCGCCAATCCAACGCACCGCCCCTGCACCTACCCCCCATTGTTCGATAGCTTTTATGGACGCTTCGCGCATTTTCGGATGATTCGCAAGTCCCAGATAGTTGTTACTGGAAAGATTTATAACTTCCCTTCCGTCCATACGCACAGTTCCGCTTGCCGGTGATTGTAATATGCGTGGAGTTTTATATAGATGTTGTCTTTTAAGAGTTTCGAGTTGTTCTTCGAGCCAGTTTTCGAGATTGATATTCATTTCTTTATACTAATGAAGCGATGGAACTTGGCGACATGAATTGATGTTCCGGTCTTTCAGCAACTATACTTCTTCCATTCTCAATAAAGTACTCAAACTCTTCAGGGAAAACTTTTAATGCGCCTTGAACAGGCCATGCCGCAGCATCTCCCAAGCCACAAAATGAACGGCCATCTATTTGAGCACATACATCTTTGAGAAGTTGAATGTCGCTCTTCCTCCCCCCCCCTGAAAGTATGCGCTCTAAAACCTGCACTAGCCACGATGTGCCTTCTCTGCATGGAGTGCATTTACCGCACGATTCTCGTGCATAAAACAATGAAGTTCTCCATATAAACGTTACTATGCAAGTATGCTCATTCAAAAAAATACACCCCCCCGAACCGACCATAGAGCCGACATCGTTCATCTCTTCATAACCGATAATCGCTTTCTCACAACTCTCTACGTTTATCATGGGAACAGATGAACCCCCCGGAACGCAAGCTTTCAGTTTTCCACCTTTCATCCCTCCGGCAAGGTCTAATAACTCCATTAAAGGTGTTCCGAATTCGATTTCGTAATTTCCAGGCTTGTTTACATGTCCTGAAACACTAAAGATTTTCGTTCCACGAGAGTTTTTAGTACTCGCCCCCAACGTGGCATACCACTCCCCACCGTTTTGCAATATGAAAGGAGTACATGCGTAAGTTTCTACATTGTTTATCAATGTGGGACATCCCCACAAACCGGATATTGTTGGTAACGGCACATGAGGAAATTTTAGTCGCGGCATTCCGCGTTCTCCCATAAGACTGCTCATCATTGCACTTTCTTCCCCCACCTCGTATGAGCCGGCGCCCATGTGCAGAAAAATATCATAATTCCACCCTGTTCCCAAAATGTTTTTGCCAAGGTATCCCGCATCGTATGCTTCGTCAATCGCTTGGCGAATTGCTCGAGCGCAATCTGTAAACTCCCCTCTAATGTAAATGTAACCCGCATCTGCCTGCGTCGCATACCCGCCGATTATCATGCCTTCGACAACAAGGTGCGGGGTATTTTCCATGAGTTCTTTGTCTTTGAAAGTTCCCGGTTCACCCTCATCTGCATTGCATAGAACATAGTGGGGTTTTGTTTTATCTTTTGGGAGACCATTCCATTTAATCCAAGTCGGA
>CAZSPF010000012.1:24855-33396 GCA_964608695.1 uncultured Fimbriimonadales bacterium
GCCGCGGTTGATCACCCCCGCTCCCGCCGCCAGTCGGAAATCCTGCCCCGCCTCTGCCTCGCAACCCGCTCTTTTTCACCTCTTCTATTACTTCTTGCCTGCCCATGTTCAGAGCCTTTTTCAAGCCTTGGTAGCCACCTTTGGCTTCATAGCCTTGGATGGTTCGATATTGAGGATCATTTGAGTGTTCGAGAAGCAATCGGCGTTCGGGCATAACAGTTTCTGATTATACGATAAAATTTAAACTTAAAAAGCGTAGGTAAACTTATAAAATCTTATGTCATTAACAATTGAAGAACTTACACCCAAACAAATCGTTGCCGAACTTAGCAAATACATCGTTGGACAGAACGACGCAAAGAAATCAGTAGCAGTAGCCCTACGAAACCGGTACCGAAGACAAAGACTTCCCCAAGAACAGAGAGACGACATCATCCCAAAAAACATCCTTATGATAGGTCCTACCGGTGTCGGGAAAACTGAAATCGCCCGACGTCTTGCCCAGCTTGCCAAAGCCCCGTTCGTAAAAGTCGAAGCTACTAAATTTACAGAGGTCGGATATGTAGGGCGAGATGTGGATAGTATTATTCGCGACTTAATGAATGTCTCTATTCGGCTTGTTGAATCAGAAAAAATCGAAGAAGTAAAACCAAAAGCAGAGAAACAAGCATTGGAACGCATAGTCGACATGCTAGTAAAGCCCCCCCGCAATGAACAATCCTCTGCTAAGTTTCCCGAAGAGTTCGTTCATGCTTTTGAATCGTTTACCGGAATCTCCTCAAGACCCAAACCGGATGAAACGAAAGACGAACAACAAGAAATGAAAGACAGTCAGAAGGCAGAAGAAGCATATCAACGTCAGCGCAATAAAGTGTTAGAACAGATTAAATCCAGTGTGCGAGACGATGAACTCATCGAAATAGAAATTGAAGAAGCGCAAAACCCATTTTTGCAAGTTTTTACTCCAGGTGGGATTGAAGAGATGGGGTTGGACCTTCCGAATCAACTCAGTCAGGCGTTCGGAAGGCAAAGTACGAAAAGAAAAGTTACAATTGCTGAAGCAAAACAGATCCTTATAGAAGAAGAAGCGAGAAAAATGATTGATAAATCTGCGATGACACGAGAAGCAAGAGAGCGCGCAGAACAAAACGGCATCGTATTTCTCGATGAAATCGACAAGATCACAGGTGCAGGAAGTTCGCATGGACCAGATGTATCTCGAGAAGGCGTGCAAAGAGATTTACTACCGATTATTGAAGGTTCAACAGTTGTTACGAAATACGGTCCTATAAAAACTGATCACATACTGTTCATCTGCGCAGGTGCGTTTCACACATCTAAACCAAGCGATCTTATCCCAGAACTTCAAGGACGTTTACCCATACGAGTGGAGCTAACAGATTTGGACGAAGAAGACTTGAAGAGAATCCTTAAGGAACCTAAAAACGCACTTACAAAACAATATGTTCAGTTACTCTCTGCAGAAGGTGTTTCATTAATCTTTGAAAACGATGCGATAGATGAAATTGCACGTATGGCACACGAAGTGAACTCTCGAACGGAAAACATTGGTGCAAGAAGACTGCATACCGTCATGGAAAAACTTCTTGAAGATGTTTTATTCGAAGCTCCGGACATTGAAAACAAAACAGTAAAAGTTAATGCCAAGTTTGTAAAAGACAAACTTAGTGAACTTATTCAAGATACGGATTTATCGAAATATATTCTGTAAACATGAAGTTTGATGCGTTACGAGTCATTTTATTTACGGAAATGGTTTCGAGCATCGCCGAAGAAATGGGCTCAGTATTGGAAAGAGTAGGGTTTTCCCCTAACATTCGAGAGCGGCGGGATTATTCATGCGCCCTGTTCGATGAGGGGGGGCGATTAATTGCGCAAGCGGCACATATCCCAGTTCACTTAGGCGCTATGGAATTCCTTATGCAAAAATGGCTTAAAGATGGAGAGTACATTCTTGAAGGTGGCATGGGAATCACGAACGACCCATTTTTCGCAGGAACACATCTGCCCGATATATCCTTGATAATGCCTGTTGACTTTAAAGGCAAACGCATCGGTTATGTTGCCAACCGCGCGCATCATTCCGACATGGGAGGTGAAGCACCCGGTAGCTTTGCACCTGTTGCGGATGTGAGACAAGAAGGCTTGCTCATAAATCCCCAAGTTTTCAATGAAGGAGTTTTCAATTGGATTTTGGAAAACACAAGAAACGAAGATGAAAGAAAAGGCGACATCAACGCACAAATTGCCGCGTGTGAAATAGGAAAGAAACGATTTTTAGATCTCACAGAAAAGTATGAGAACGAAATCAAAAAGATGTTTAACGATTGTATGGACTATGCCGAAGGCATTGCTCGCGCAACTGTGTCAGATATTCCAGATGGGGTTTACGAATCCGAAGATTATTTGGAATTAGATAATAAAGACATAAAGATAAAAGTTAAAATTAAAGTTTACGGAGAAAGCATTCTATTTGATTTTTCGGGAAGTGATAATCAGTTGAATATTGGGATAAATGCTACGGAAGCAGTGACGAGAAGTGCTTGCTATTACATCATGCGTTGTTTAATGCCAGAATCACCAACAAATGGTGGTTGTTGGCGAAATATAGATGTAATTATTCCGGATGGAAGCGTCTTAAATGCAAGATTTCCTGCTCCGGTTGTCGCCGGTAATACGGAAACCTCGCAAAGGATTGTTGATATTATTTTACAAGCATTAGCAAAAGCAACGCCTGACAAGATTCCCGCCTGTAGCCAAGGGACTATGAACAACGTTGCATTGGGTAACGATAACTGGACTTATTATGAAACAATTGGAGGGGGGGCTGGTGCGGGTCCTTCACATGACGGCGCCTCTGCCATTCACACTCACATGACGAATACTCGCAATACGCCAGTAGAAGCAATGGAAATAGCCTTGCCGTTAAGGGTGAAACAATGGAAATTAAGGAACGATTCGGGGGGGAAAGGCATCCATAAAGGAGGAGATGGGATCATAAAAGAGATTGAAATCTTAGATGACAATGTTGTCTTAAGTCTTATGACTGAAAGAAGACGTAGCCAGCCATGTGGGATGAACGGAGGAGAAAACGGAAAGTGTGGTAGAAATGTGTTGATGAGATCAAATGAAGAATACGAATTAAAATCAAAGACATCGTTCAAAGTAAACAAGCATGACATTCTCCACATCGAAACACCGGGAGGTGGAGGTTGGGGAAAATCTTAATGTAAGAAAAATCAAAATAGGTTGAGAAGTTTTAACAGCATTTTCCCGTATCATATCCATATATGCGTATCTTTCATCAAGCCGAAGAGTTAGATAGACAAGGTGATGAGTTCTGCGTTGCAGTTGTAGTGGCGAAAAGTGGAAGCGCGCCGCAAGTTCCGGGGGCAAAGAGTCTTTTCACACGAGACGGAAGGGTTTTCGGAACAGTTGGCGGAGGGTGCCTTGAGATGGAAGTGCGAAGGCTAAGCATTCAGGCACTCCATACAAAGAACCCGATTAGAAAGGAGTTTCAATTGGATGATGATTTTGGATGGGATGACGGCTTGGTTTGTGGAGGGCGTGTGCAGGTGCTTATACTGCCCGAACCAAGACGTTACATTGATGCATTTCGTAGAGCGGTTGTAGATGGAGCAAGAGGAGTACTGAGATACTCACTGAAAACTGGCAACGTGTCATTCAAATCCATGAGCGATGATTTAAATGAAAGTGAAATACTTGCATTAACGAAACGGCGTGAGGTTTTGGATGATATAAATTTTTATGAACCGATTATGCCTGCTGAGCAATTGATTGTTTTCGGGGGGGGACATATTGGAAAGGAAGTTGCACGAATAGGCGCATTCTTAGAGTTTGAAGTAACTGTAGTGGATGACCGAGAAGAGTTTTTAAGTGAAGAACGACTGCCGTTTGTAAAACAAAGAATTTGTGATGATAACGAAAATTTCGCGAAAAAACTGAGAGAAGAGACAAAAAATGATTATTTATGTGAAGAGACTTACGTGTGTATTGTAACGCGGGGACACAGAAACGATTCTAAAGTGTTACGACATTTAATTGGCAGACCATGGGGATACCTGGGAATGATTGGCAGTAAGCGCAAACGTGAGGTAGTTAAAAAGCAGATGCTCGAGGAAGGCTGGTGCACGAAAGAGGAGTTCGAACAGGTGCGTAGTCCCATGGGATTGGATATCGGAGCGGAAAGTGTTCCGGAAATAGCAATAAGCATTTGTGCAGATTTGGCACAGGCGAGGGCACAAAGAAGGGGGGGTATACTCGCACGATGCGAACAGAAGAAGATGTTATATTAAATATTGTTTTACATTAAACATCAAAACCGGTTAAGTCCACAGGTTGGATGAGGGGTTGGACACTAAGAAAAGCGTTTACGACATCAGGGTCGAATTGTGAGCCGGCAAGTTCTTTTATTTCGTTAATTGCTTCACTCTCTGATTTTTTATTTTTCCATGGTTGCTGGTGCGTCATAACATCAAATGCAACAGCAACCAAAATGATTCTGCTTTCAATGGGAGGGTAGGTTTCGGACATGTTTTCATAATGGATGTATTGCGTTGCGAGGACATGAAGCCAAGTACGGTCTGTTTCCATGCCAAAAGGGATGAGACGCTCACGAAGGCTTTCAGGTGTGGGCTTAAATGCACCCGGAAAGGGATCAGCACTTTCCAAGATTTCGCTTGGAATTTCAAGTTTCCAAAAATCGTGAATAGTGGCTGCGCATCTTAGATGAAAAAGGGCATCTCCTGTGATACCCAGTTCGTTTGCAATTGCAGTTGCATAAACTGCAACTCTATCTGCATGAAATTTTCTCTGTGGGTTGTGATTTTCGATGTGGGTGATAACTTCTTTAACGAAGTTGTTTTCAATTTCACGTCTTTCGTTTGTCATGATGAATAGTTTATTCAGGAATGTCACTTCATGACACAGTGTGTTCGAATGCTTGAGCGATAAAAGGTATGTCTTCGCTTTCGACTGTTCTCATATCAAGATGAAAAACTCCGTCTTGTATGTATCCTACTATAGCAGGGGTTGCGAGCCTGAGTTTTTGTGCTATCTCTTCGGGTTTTTCATAGGGAAAACTGATTCGAAAACTTGGAAGTTTTACACCGGGAAGTGAGCCACCTCCAGGCTCGCATGTCCCCTCGGTGATTTCGCATGCGATTTTATGGTTCGTGATGACTGCTTTTACTTCGTTTGCTGTTAATCTTATTTCTTCGATGGTTTTTGATAGTGCTCGGATGGTAGGTATTTCGTCTTCCTTCCCTTCAATGTAAAGTCTCAATGTAGCTTCAAGGGCAGATGCTGTAAATTTATCAATTCGCAGCGCACGAGCAAGAGGGTTTCGTGAAATTCTTTCGACAAACTCAAGTTTCCCCAAAATGATTCCTGCTTGCGGACCACCGAGGAGTTTATCCCCGCTTGCAGTTACAAGATGACTTCCTGCTTTTAGAGATTCTTGAATGGTAGGCTCGTGCTGCAAACCATATTTCGCGGTATCAATAATGCATCCACTGCCCACATCATCCATCAAAACCAATCCATATTTCGATGCTACTTCGACAAGTTCACGAAGGGGGGGCTCTTCCACAAATCCTGAAATCACAAAATTGCTGGGATGACAACGCAAGAGCATGGTTGTTTCTGAATCGCATGCCTTTTCATAATCTGAAGAACGCGTTTTATTGGTGCAGCCCACATCTACAAGTACCCCCCCTGCTGATTTTATAACATCAGGCATGCGAAAACTTCCCCCGATTTCTACACTCTGACCACGTGACAGAAGAACTTTCTTGTTCTGTGCAAAAGTATTGACAACTAAAAACACAGCGGCAGCGTTGTTGTTTACAACATATGCACTTTCCGCACCGGTAAGTTTTGTGAGAAGTTTTCTTAACGGTTTTTGCCGATCTCCTCGAGTTCCGGCTTGCAAATCCGTTTCAAGTGCGACGTGGTTTGCGGCGGCGTTTTGAATAGATTCAACTGCTTGTTTCGCAAGTCGCGCTCTACCAAGACCTGTATTGAGAATTGTACCGGTGCAGTTTACAACTGTTCGGAATACAGGGGTGAACATTTGACCGGCTATTTCCTTCGCTCTCTCAATTATCTTTTCTTCGCTAATTTCGTGTCCTTTTTTTATAGATTCCCTTGCTTCTTCAAGTGCCAGTCGCGCTGATTCAACTGCAATGCTATGTGGGTATTGATTTATTGCATTGCTTTCGAGCAGACGGTTTACCGGAGGCAGATCTGACAAGCGATTTTCCACAGGGTTATTGTATCTGGAAATTGGATAAAAATTTCAGTTAAGAAGAAATTCGAAAGGGTATTATTAAACACACTTTCATGAAAAAAGCATTAATTGTGTATGGCGGGTGGGAAGGGCATCAGCCGGATTTGGTAGCGGATTTATTTTCGGAGGTATTGACAAACGAGGGTTTTCAAGTGGATTTGCGAGACACTCTCGATGCGTTTTTGGATGAAAAGTATTTAAAGAGTTTAAGTCTTATCATACCCATTTGGACAATGGGAAAAATTTCGAATGAACAATTGCAGCCTGTGTTGCGTGCGGTGGAATCGGGTGTGGGGATTGCGGGGTGTCATGGCGGAATGTGCGACAGTTTTCGTGAAAGTACGGAGTGGCAGTTTATGACGGGGGGGCAATGGGTCGCGCATCCGGGGAATGATGGAGTGAAATACACGGTGCACATATTAAGAGAAAAAAAACATCCCATAACGGAAGGAATATCCGATTTCGAAGTATCCAGTGAGCAATATTACATGCACGTGGATCCGGCAGTAAACGTTTTGGCGGTTACTCGATTTCCCGCTGGAGGAGTTGACGGTCCGCATGTGGCAAACGGCGAGGTGGACATGCCGGTAATCTGGGCGAAGATGTATGGCAAAGGGCGTGTATTTTACTGCTCGCTTGGTCATCAAAGAAATATCATAGAGGCAGAGCCTGCAAGGACGATCATGCAACGCGGGTTTTTATGGGCTGGTTCTTAAGTAAAATCGCCTACATGGAGAGCAAGGCGAATTGAAAGCGATAGTTAAAGCACTGGCGGATATGGGTGCGGATTATCTGGATGTTCCCGAACCCAAAATCAAGCCGGGTCATGTTTTAGTAAGGGTGAAGTACGGGAGTGTGTGCGGGACGGATTTGCACATATATGATTGGGATGAATGGGCGCGCGAGCATGTACATCCTCCGCGAATCATAGGACATGAATTCAGCGGAGTGGTTGAGCAGGTGGGGGAAGGTGTTACGGGTTTGAAGCCCGGTGATGAGTTTGCGAGCGAATCGCATATCACTTGCGGTAAGTGTAAACAGTGCTTGTTAGGTCAAGCGCACGTGTGCGTGAACACGAGGATTTTGGGAGTGGATGTGGATGGGGGATTTGCGAGTTATGCGGTGATTCCCGAAGCGAATGCAAGAAAGGTGCCGCGCGGGATACCGCTGGATGTGGCGTGCATTCAAGACCCTTTGGGAAATGCGGTACATACGGCGTATGCCGGAGAGTTGGAAGGGCAGGACATTCTGATAACCGGTGCGGGGCCGATTGGGCTTTTTGCAATTGCCGTATGCAGGGCAGGGGGGGCGAAGAGAGTAGCGGTAACCGAAATAAGTCCGTATCGTATAAATTTGGCGAAGAAGATGGGTGCGGATGTAGTGGTAAATCCGACGGAATGTAAAACGGAGCAGATACTTAATGCGGAGTTTCCGGATGGGTTTGATGGAGTGTTGGAAATGTCGGGTCATCCGAGTGCACTGGATTTGGCGGTGAAGGCGGTGCGCCAGGGGGGGCGAATAAGTTTGCTGGGCATTTTTCATGATTCGAGCGTGCCGGTGCGATTGAATGATGCCATACACAAGGGGTTAGATGTTCAGTGCATCATCGGCAGACGCTTGTGGGAGACGTGGGAGCAGATGGAAAAACTTTTACTTCGTCCGGATTTCGATTTGTCTCCTGTAATCACACATCGCTTTCATCTTTCGGAGTTTCATCAGGCGATGGAGATGATGAAGCGTGGTGAGACAGGGAAGGTAGTGTTCGAGATTTCGTAGCCGACACTTTAGGACTACCTTTAGGTCTTTTTTAAAATTACATTTTCAACTCTTGATATTTCTCCGTTTTCTTCTATGCGTGTTCCATATTTTCCATGTTTTCCACAGTATTTTGTCTTCGGGGGGGGTATATAACACAATCATAAGCCTAACGACAGATACTTCTCCTTTCACTGCTTGCAGTGAAGGGGTAGAAATGCTCCCCGATTACTTCAAACTTTCCAAATACTTTCTTCTCCGCCCAGTGGAAGTGTGAAGCAAGCGTAGTATTTCTGCCATCACTCTGTGTGAGGGTAATGGCAGAGGTTGTGTTTTTTTTAGTGTGCTTTTTATATTCTCTCGCTGAGGTTGTGTCTGTTAGAGCCGGCGGCTCCAAATGGGCTTTTCACCATCATGACTTTTATTGCGCATAGATTTTCCCGTGCCACACAACC
>CAZSPF010000012.1:33410-35389 GCA_964608695.1 uncultured Fimbriimonadales bacterium
ATACAATTATTAAAGTTATCAGAAAATTTGAGGGAACACTGGGAGGGCGGAGGTCTCGTTTTCAAACAAGTATCCTTCTTTCATTGCTGAGTTTAGCGCTTGAATGAATTTGTCTAAACAACCTTTAATATTTTCATGAATGAAAAAGGTTTTCTCCGTCCAAATCCTTATTCGCCACGTGCTCACTGGAGCACCTGGTGGTAGAAGGCTGGTTAGTCTAGTGCCCGCAAAGTGTCAATAGTTCCTGGTATTACGGCTTTTGGCGTGGCTGGCGGACTTGGATTCGAACCAAGATTCCCAGAGTCAAAGTCTGGTGTCCTGCCATTGGACGATCCGCCAACGAGTCATGAGTTTACTCCAAACGGTGCTCATGCCTGCGGTACAGAGGTGCGTTGCGAGTAAAATCGCTCAATGCCCGGTTTAAACCTGCAACGGCTCGAAAAGTTCCAAATCCTATTAAAAACACACGGCTTCGATTGTTACTTGGCATGCACACCGATTTCAATGGGATACCTTGCCGGGTTTTTCGAAGGCGGGGGCGAGCGTATGTTGTTTATGGCGATTCCACAAGAGGGCGATCCTGTGATGATTGTGCCCGCGCTCAGCGCAACACACGCCAAACACACCGGTATAAAAGACATTAGAACATGGAACGACGGAGAGGATGCAGGGTTTTTATTCGAACAACTTGCAAACGAATGGAACCTGCGCACGAGTGTGATTGCAGTAGATGACGAACTGCTTTCCGCGCATTTATTGCGACTGCAAACCGCACTTCCTGCCGCCCTCTTCAAGGCGGGGGGGGATATCATGGCGGAACTGCGTAAGCAAAAAGATGCGAAGGAACTTTCCCTTATGAAAAAAGCTGCCGAAATTGCAGAGGATGCGTTTTCTGATTTTGTTGATGCGTTAAAGCCCGGAGTTTCCGAAATGGAATTGCAACAGGTGATTCTGCAAGGAATGATGAAACGCGGGGGGGTTCCTACGTTTTGTATCGTGGCGGGGGGGGTTAACGGTGCTGAACCCCATCATAACTCATCATCGGATAAAATCAAGCAAGGAGATGTGATTGTTGTGGATTGGGGTTGTTCAGTTAATGGTTATTTAAGCGACATCACGCGCACGATTTGTATTGGTGAACCAAGCGATGAGGCAAAAGAGATTTATAAGATTGTGTATGAATCTCATATGAGCGCGAGAAAAGCCATCAAGCCGGGTGTTGCTTGTGAAGACATTGACCAATCTGCGAGGCGCGTAATCGAAAAAGCAGGATACGGCGAGTATTTCGTGCACCGCACGGGTCACGGGATCGGGATGATGGGACATGAGCCGCCGCACATCGTATCGGGAAGTAAATCACCGTTGGTTATCGGACAATGTTTCAGCATCGAGCCGGGGATTTATTTGCCTGGGAAGTTTGGTGTTCGTATAGAAAACATCGTGACCGTCACAAAAGACGGTCACGAATCTCTCAACAAAGAGCCTTCCGAAACGCTTATTTCCTTCGGCTTCTGATTCTTGCCACGATTAATGTTAAACCTGTTCCCAAGGTAATGATTGTTGCAGGTTCAGGAATAACATCCCCGCCGGAACCGGAGAGCGCAAGCAAGCCGGTAGGCAGAAAGGCTAATGGTGCAAGAAACGGAGCGGGAGACTCACCCACATCGGTAACAGTTCCGGTAAGAGGGGGCGTTTCCACGAATTCAATTGGAGGTACTGCGGGAATCATAGGTTCGTTAACTTTGAACACGAATACATCTTCAGCAAGAGTTTCAAATTCCAATTGAACAGGCTTTACACCTGCAGCCGCACCTGTTATTGCTGCAACCACAGGTTCCGGCTCTCTACCGGGAACAAGCGGGTTCGCACAGTCAAATTCAAGAATCGGTGTACCATTTCTGTCCACCCAAACGAGATGACCTTTTTTAAGGTGTCTTTTCTTGCCTTGGATTTCTCCGGTCTTTGTTTGAGTGTTGAAA
>CAZSPF010000012.1:35450-50018 GCA_964608695.1 uncultured Fimbriimonadales bacterium
CAAGCACTTCCTCTTTGGTCATCTGGAAGTGTCGCATGAAGCGGTCGAGTACGACCGGGTCGCTTGCTACGTGGTCGACGAGCTGTTGGGTTGTGTTTACGGGCTTATTGATGAATGAATTCGGGGGCATGCGCTGTGCCATGAGAGACACAGAAAGTATGCACACCAAAAGGGCTATTACTCCTTTAATCAACATAATAAAAAACCTCCCTTCTTTTGGAAGTATACACCATTTTGACTGGTTTTGAACAAAATTAAGTTCCTTCGACAATTCATTTTTGCTTAGTTTTATAGCAAATCAGGTGCCAACACCAGTATTTTTTCACCAGAACTGTCATTCATACTGGGTGGAATTATTCTTCACGTGTTCAGCACGCTCAATAATATCAAGGGCTTCTTTGGCTGCTAACTGCTCTGCTTCCTTTTTGTTTTTGCCCTTGCCCATACCCATGACCTCGTTCAGGACAATGACCTCAATGATAAAGTTTTTCTCGTGCGGGTCTCCATACTCGCCTGTTTGCCTGTAGGTGGGGGTGATTTTCCATTTAGCTTGTGTGATTTCCTGCAAGCGGGATTTGTAATCCGTGCTGGCAATCTCCCCCCTTGCAACACGTTCAAGCATAGGTTGTAGATTTTCCAATACGAACCATCGAGTAACCGCCATGCCCTGTTCGATATATAAAGCACCAATAACAGCTTCAAAAACATCCGCAAGAATGGCGTTTCGATTTGACTCTCCGGGAGAGGCTTCGATGTGTTGATTCAACCCAAGCCTTAATGCCGCCTCTGCGAGGGGGGCTTCTTGCACGATAGTGGCTTTTGCTTTACTTAAAGTTCCTTGATCCCAGTTTGGATGCTGCTCGTATAAATACTGTGCGATTATCATTCCCAAAACCGAATCCCCAAAAAACTCCAACCTTTCATAAGAGTCCTTTATTGGGTCGTTCGTCACCGATCGATGTCTGAGTGCAACTCTTAACAAGTTGTCATCTTTAATGGGGACATCAGGGCGTGATTTCAAACCAGATTATTGATTCCTTCCGACAATCGTTTTAAGCCTTCAGATATGTCATCTCGACTCAATGAGTATGTTAATCGCAAGTTGCCGGGAGCTGAAAACGCAGAACCGGGAACACATGCGACTTTATATTTATCGAGCATGTATTGAGAAAACGCTACATCTGTGTTAATTTCGTTATTCAAAAATTCACTGATATTGAGGAAAAGGTAAAACGCACCACGTGGTTTCACAAACTTGATACCTTGAATACCTGACAAGCCCTCTATCATCATGCATCTTCGAGCATCAAATTCTTTTACCATGTCTCGTACATCTTTTTGAGCACTTTTAATTGCGGAAACGGCGGCTTTTTGTGAGATAGAGCTCGCATTGCTCGTCACTTGATCTTGAAGTTTTGCGATCGCTTGTGCGATTTGTTTATTCGATGCAGAATAACCGATTCTCCATCCTGTCATAGAAAACGATTTACTCACACCGTTTATGATAATTGTTTGGTGTGCGATTTGCTTATCAAGTGATGCGATGCTAATGTGCTTTACAGAATCGTAAATATGATTTTCATAAATTTCATCACTCATTATGATTATGTTGTTTTTCAAGCAGATTTCGGCAATGCTTTCCAAAATCTGCTTGTTTAACACAGATCCTGTAGGATTACATGGTGAATTCAACAAAATCGCTTTTGTTTTTGGTGTTAAAACTTTTTTGAATTCATCAATATTTGGAAGGTATCCATCTTCAAATCGTGTGTGAACGACTACGGGCTTTGCACCTGTTAATGCAATTTGATCACGATAAGTTGCCCAATAAGGTGCAAACAGCACCACCTCATCATCTGTATCACAAATCGCCATCAACGCGTTATAAACAGCGTGCTTTGCTCCGCAAGATACAATAATTTCATCCGGGGCATATTCCACGTTGTTCTCTTTTAATAATTTTTCAGAAATGGCTTCTCGAAGTTCTTTTATCCCTGCTCCATCTGTGTACTTTGTGAACCCGTTTTGAATGGCTTCTATGGCGGATTGCTTTATAATCTCCGGGGTATCAAAGTCAGGCTCACCCGCAGCGAACGAGATGACGTTTTCGCCCTGTGCCTTCAGTTCCCTGACTTTCGCGCTTAGTGCTAATGTCGGCGATGGCTCAATGTTTTCTATTCTTTTCGCTATCACTATTCCGAATTATACGCACTAATGCGCATAATGCGTAGTGAATCTGGTGGCTAGGGCGAAGTTTTCATGGCTGATTATGATAGCGGGAACAGTGCTCGCAGTCTTATTGCATTTGAGTTTTGGTAGCCACTATGTTTTTTCACCTTTAGAGGTGATTCGATTAATTTTCTCTGAACCTGTTGGTGATGAGATGCAGCGCAACTCCATTGTGCTTTGGGAGTTACGACTACCAAGAGCTTTAGGCTCGATTTTAATTGGTGCAAACCTCGCAGTCGTTGGCGCGTGTTTTCAAGCCCTGTTTCGAAATCCTTTGGCTGATCCCTATGTGGTGGGAGTAAGTAGTGGTGCAGCAGTCGGAGGCGTTTTGGCTTTGTTGTTTGGGCTATCAGCAGGTTGGGGATTCGGCTCTATGGGGTTCGCTTTCTTAACAGCCATAGCTGCTTTAGGACTAGTGATGTTAATTGCGCGTGCACAAGGCGCACTGAATTTATCTACCTTGCTCATTGCAGGTGTTGCTGTTGGTTCTTTCCTATGGGCACTCATCACATTTCTTCTCATATCATCCGGTCAAGATGCGGGCAAAGTATTATTCTGGCTTTTGGGAGATATGAGAGCCATAACATTTCAAAGAATCATGAGTTTAAGCGTAATCACTACGTTAGGCTTCTTTTTACTTTGGAAAAACGGCAAGGCTTTGACATTGTTTTCAGTGGATGAAGGCAGTGCGGCAAATATGGGTGTCTCCACAGAACGAGTGAAGTGGACTGTGCTACTTACCGGCTCTGCAATGGCAGCGAGTGCAGTTGCTGCTGTTGGGATAATCGGATTTGTAGGATTATTTGTTCCTCATATTGCAAGAAGAATAGTCGGAGCACAGTTGACAATTCTTATTCCTGCAAGTGCTATTCTTGGCGCTGCCATTCTTTTAATTGCAGATTTGATCGCCATGCGAGCCATTCCGGGTGTCGAAATTAATATTGGTATCGTTACCGCGTTAATAGGTGCTCCATTTTTATTAGTGCTGTTACGTTCTAAGAGATGATGTCGGTATACTGTGATCAATGACCGCTATCACACAATTCGAAATTCCAGAACTAAAAAAAATTCGAACGGGAAAAGTGCGCGAAGTTTATGAATTGGGCGATTGTTTGTTGATGGTTGCATCAGACAGAATTAGCGCGTTCGATGTGATTATGCCTAACGGAATTCCAGACAAAGGAAAAATTTTAAATCAGTTAAGTGCCTTTTGGTTTAGGAAATTCGAATCTCTTGTTCCTCATCATATGATTACTTCAGAAGATGAAGAGATTGAAGAGATATTAGGTGAAAACTTTTTTATCCATTCACTTCAAGGAAGGTGCATGATTGTGGAAAAGTGTGAACCTTTACCAATTGAATGTGTACCTCGTGCTTATATCGCAGGCTCTCTATATAAAGAGTATGTTGCTTCGGGGGGGCATGAACAGGATGTAACAATTCATGGAATCAACTTTCCAAAGGGTTTAAAACTTTGTGATAAACTTCCTGAAACAATTTTTACTCCTGCTACTAAAGCACAAAGCGGTCATGATGAAAATATAGACATAAAACAAGTAGAGGATACTGTAGGCAAAGAATTGGCAGAGAGATTAAAAGATCTAAGCATACAGATTTTTGAGAAAGCACGAGTAATATTGGAAGGAGCGGGTATTATTTTAGCGGATACAAAATTTGAATTCGGTATACACAATGGAGAGTTACTGTTAATTGATGAAGTTCTAACACCCGACAGCTCTAGGTTTTGGCCAAAAGAAACCTATCAATTAGGAGTTGCCCAAGAAAGTTTAGATAAACAGTATGTGCGTGATTATCTGGAATCTACTAACTGGGACAAGTCCCCCCCGGCACCTGAACTACCCGATTACGTTGTTCAAGAAACGAGGAAAAGATATATTGAAATTTTCAAGAAAATCACCGGGCAAGATCCAGTCTTGTAAATTAGTCTTCTCTTTGAATGACTAATTCAAACTCAACTTTGGATTCAAATGCGCGAGGCCACGGCAAACTAACGGACACGTCTTTTAATCCGGAAACCTTAAATTTACCGTTCTCAGATTTAATCTCCATCCCGCGAAAATAATTTTCAAAAAGGACGTTGAGTTTCTTCGCGGTCTCTTGAGAAACCCATTCTTGCAAGCTATCAAACGCCGTACCTCTTACATGATTGCGATTAGCATTTTGATGATTGTCAATAATAGCGTAGGCGCCTGGGCGAACTACGTCATGATAAAGAACATCATTTAAAATTCTGTGCAACAAAAACTCGAAATGCGCCTTTTGAGATTCTATGGACAAACCGTTTTTCTTTGCAATGACGAAAAGGTTACCGTGAGGAATGGAAGTCCCGATGGTGTTACTCGCAGTATTCCATGCAGCGTATCCATAAAGCCGATCAATGTACTTATGCTCCATGATATCTGTAAATAAATGCTTGTGCGCATCGGAGCGCTCTCGAAAGTTTATATCTGCTATGGCGACTGGTCTGTTTTGCTTTAAATCATTTAACAACAGATATACAAACGCATCATAAAGTTTTTTCTCTGTACCGGGTGTATATACATATAAGGTGTAATCCGCTTGTTTAGAATCATAAGTCACTTCCCCCCCCGATGCGATTATCTGTGCTTCAATTGAATCTTTTAAATGGATACTTTCATATGCCGCAACTTGGAACAAAGCAGAAGGGTTAGAAACGCGATAGTTTACTTTGGGTGTGTATCCATAGAGTTCGATTACATATTTGCTGAGTTGCAAATTTGCCAACTGATCTGCTCCTTCGCAGAAGAAAATTCTATCCAAAGCTTTCTTCTCTCTTGCATAACTTCTTAATTCTACTTTTTCTCTTGCTTGTGGGCTGACCTCTTGTGCATCATCTGTCCCAATGATAAGTTCATCAATCTCACCTCTTGCGACCATGTCAATCAAATGTTTTATAACAGCAAAGTTTCTTTTTCTCGCATTGAAGTAAGCATTTAACACATCTTCAGGGACTCTATACTTTAATTCATCCATCCTATACCAATAATGCGAATATCCAGTTTTCCGGTATTGTTCTTGCATCTGTGTATAACGAATGAGCACTCTTATCCAATCTTCATTTGCATCAGTTGATGTCGGTGCGATTCGCATTAACGTTGCAAATGCAAAAACTTTTGTTGTTTTATTGTTTTGCTTAATTTTTTTTAAGTAATCAAGTCGTGCTTTAGCAAGCGTTTCCGAGACCGTGGGCCATCTCGATTCCACTAATCCGCCATATGCAAGCATGTCTGTACTGATAATTACAGCGTCGTAGGGTTTCGTGTTTTGAATCTCATCCTGCATCCAACGAATTATCATGTCTGACTGCCCCGCTTCAATAAACCTACCAAGAAAATATTGAGGTGGTGTTTGTATTGTGATGTTATTAATCTTTGCAAGAAGTTGGGGGTATTGCTGACTTGCCGGTCGTGAATCAAGTGGCACGAAAAGAATGCGTTCCGCCCAAGTAAGCGAAGCGCATAGTGTAATTAAAACTGTTAAAAAAGTTTTATAGCCCAAGTGCCCGAAAGTTTACCCCTTTCGTTTTAATAAGCAGGAATATTCTGCCCCCATGACGTAAGATATCATTCTATGATAGCGAAAGTCCGCACGGCAACTCTTTTGGGCATCAACGCCCTTGAGGTTACCGTTGAAGCCGGACTTGCTCCCGGACTTCCTCACTTTACAATTGTCGGTTTGGCGGACACTTCTGTTCAGGAAAGCAAGGAGCGCGTGCCCAATGCCTTAAGAAGTTGCGGATTCATGTTTCCCGCAAAGAGGATTTCTGTTAACCTCGCACCAGCAGACACCCGAAAAGAAGGACCTGCACTTGACCTGCCCATCGCACTCGCCGTTTTATGTTCCAGCGGTCAACTACCACAAAAAGTTTTTGATGAAACACTCGTGGTAGGTGAATTGGGCTTAGATGGTGTGATTCGAGGAGTGAACGGAGTGGTGAGCATAGCATTGTTGTGCCGAGAACTTGGAGTGAAAAGGTTAATTGTCCCTGAAGAAAACTCAGCTGAAGCATCGATAGCACTTGAAGTAGATGTCTTTCCTGTTTCGCATTTAAAAGAAGTTTATGATCTCATGCGAAATCCCGACAGCCGAACCCCTATGGAAAAAAATAATTTCTATGATGAGAAAAACCCGGAATACGGAGTGGATTTTAATGATGTAAAAGGACAAGCGCAAGCAAAACGTGCTTTAGAAATTGCTGCAGCGGGGGGGCATAATGTGCTGATGATTGGCTCCCCAGGAAGCGGTAAAACTATGCTTGCAAGAAGACTGCCTACTATCTTACCCCCCCTGTATTTAGAAGAAGCGATTGAGGTAACTCGTATATACAGCACGGCAGGAATGATGAATGGAAGAAAGGGACTGATATGGGAAAGACCTTTTAGAGCACCACACCACGGAGCAAGCCACGCCGCTATTGTTGGGGGGGGGAAAGTGCCAAGGCCAGGACAGATTAGTTTGGCTCATCACGGTGTGTTATTTATGGATGAAATGCCTGAATTCGATAGGAATGTTCTTGAAGGCTTAAGACAACCTTTGGAAGATGGAATCGTTACAGTTGCTCGCGTGCAGGCGTCTTTAGATTACCCTGCAGAATTCATCTTAATAGGCGCTATGAATCCTTGTCCGTGTGGCTACCATGGAGACAGATTTAAAAATTGTGCTTGTAGTTTCGAAGCGATCCGAAGATACATGAATAGAATTTCCGGTCCATTGCTGGATAGGATTGATTTACATGTGGAAGTTCCAAGGTTGACTGAAACAGAATTGCTGTCTGCAAAATCTGGTGAATCTTCAAAAGAGATTGCAGAACGAGTAAATAATGCAAGGCATAAACAATCGGAAAGATTTGAAGGAATGAAAACTCAAGTGAATGCGAGAATGAGCACCAGAGAATTAAGGGAATTGTGTGTGCTTTCTAATGATTGCAAAGACTTTCTCAGCTCTGCGTCATCACGGCTTGGTTTTTCAGCAAGAGTTTTTGATAGAGTGATAAAAGTTTCACGTACTATTGCAGACTTGGTTGGAGATGATGAAATAAGCGTGAAGCATTTAAGCGAAGCTATACAATACCGTTCACTCGATAGAGTGTTTGCATAAGTCTTTATGGCTAATTTAGTCGGCATTGATGCAGGTACAAGCGGATGCAAAGCGATTTGCATCAACGACAAAGGAAAAGTATTAAAGACATCATCACACGAATACCCACTTCTCAATCCAAAACCCGGATGGTCTGAACAAAACCCAAACGATTGGTGGATAGGTGTTCAGAAATGCATGAACGACATCAACATGAATTTTGATGTTATAGGTTTAACAGGGCAAATGCACGGTGCCGTTTTTTTAGACAAACATGGCGTCGTGATTCGACCTGCTCTTCTATGGAACGACGCACGAACGCATGTTGAAGTTAATGAAATGTTGCAAGTATTAGATACGGAAAAGTTTTACCAGATAACCTGTAACCCCCCCCTCGTTGGATTTCAAGCACCTAAAATACTGTGGCTAAAAAACAACGAACCAGAAAACTATAAAAAAATTCATAGAGTATTACTTCCAAAGGATTATATTCGCTATAAACTAACGGGCGAATTCGCAACTGATGTAAGTGATGCAAGTGGAACATCTCTTTTCAATGTGCCCAAAAGGCAATGGTCGAATGAGATGATAAATGCATTAGACTTTAACAAAGAGTGGTTTCCCAAATGTTACGAGAGTTACGAAATTTGCGCTTACACAAGTGCGAAAATTCCCGTCGTTGCAGGAGGAGGGGATCAATCAGCCGGTGCTGTAGGCACAGGCGCAGTATCACCTGAAACCATCAGTATCAGTTTAGGAACGTCAGGAGTCGTGTTCTGCTCTCAAAACGATGCATCATATGATGAATACGGAAGAACACACACATTTTGCCATGCTAATGGAAAATGGCACTCCATGAGCGTCATGTTAAGCTGCGGGGGGGCGATGAAATGGGCAAGGGACATCTTCCAATTCGAAAATTATGAAGAAATGGCAGTCCTTGCATCTGAAACAAGCAAAACATCTGTTCTCTTCAAACCCTATTTAGCAGGGGAGCGCACCCCATATAACAACCCTCATTTAAAAGGAACTCTCCACGGGTTAACGCTTGCCACCACGCGATCGGAAATTGCAAAAGCAATTTTCGAGGGCTTGAGCTTTGCCTTATTGCAAGGCTTCGAAATCATTTGCAAATTGTCAAAAAAACAACCCGAAACTGTCCGTGTTACAGGTGGGGGGGCTAAAAGTGAATACTGGCTGCAAATTCTAAGTTCACTCTTCCAAGTCCCCATAAGCAAATTATGCTCTGATGAAGGACCAGCATTCGGCTCTGCCATCTTGGCAGGTGTCGGTCTTGGTGTATTTGAAAATGTATTAGAAGCATGTGAAACAACAGTTAAAGAAATTGAACATATCTCTCCGCAATCGCATCTCACGGAAAACCTCTTGGATGCTTACGAGAAGTGGCGCAACCTCGAGCCAATGGAATAGCGAAATGGTGCGTTGTGTGCCACAATAAAGCCTATGAAACTGTTTCTTGATACCGGAGATGTAAAAGAAGTCGCCTTAGCCGCAGCTTGGGGAATTGTAGATGGTGTTACAACTAACCCCACTCTCATTGCAAAATCGGGAAGCGCCTTCAGAGAAACAGTTTTAGAGATTTGCAACATTCTGCCCGATGGCGCAATCAGCGCGGAAGTTGTCAGCACAAAACTGGACGACATTTTAAGAGAAGCGCATGAAATAGCATCATGGCACCCAAATATAGTAGTGAAAATCCCATTAATAAAAGAAGGCGTTCGTGCTGTTAAAGAATTGAAAAAAGAAAATATTCGCACAAACGTGACATTGGTTTTTTCAGTGAGTCAAGCACTTCTTGCAGCAAAAGCAGGTGCAACATACATCAGCAACTTTGTTGGCAGAGTGGACGACATAAGCGGAGACGGAATGCAAGCAGTTGCGGAGTCTGTGGACATGGTCGAACAATACGGTTTTGATAGCGAGATACTCGTTGCCAGTATCCGACACCCTATGCACGTAGTTCAGGCGTTGCAAGCAGGAGCACACATCGCAACTATGCCTTTTAAAATCATGGAACAGTTATACAACCATCCTTTAACAGACATCGGACTGAAAAGATTTTTAGATGACTGGAACGAAGCGGGATTAAGCATTTTTGAAAAAACTCCTATTTCTTAAAATATCAAACAATCATTTTTTCTTTTTTGTATTTTTCGACTGATTGAATCCACCTCTTCCATTTTTCAGATTTCATTACTTTTTGCTTAAGGGCTTCAGGTAAGTTAGGAGTCATATAATCAAAATGAGTCTGCCATCTCATCCGTTCAGTGCTTGTAAGTTTTGGATGCTTAAATTGAATCCATTTCCAAAAATGATAATAAATCAATAACAAAGCTATTCTCTGGCTAGGATATTGTCTGCTAAGAACCTTTTTAAAATTTTGCTCTTCCTTTGTAAGATTAATCACTTCTTCATTTTCCGGAAAAGTAAAACGATTAAGAATGGGAATTTTGTTTAGATAAGTATGGTATAGAGGAACTTCTAAAATATACACTTCTCTTTTTAATTTATCTTGTATGGCATGGTACACAGCAAAGTTCGTCGCATCGTGATCAAGATGTCCGCATTCAAATGCGGTTACAACAACGCGATCTGGATCCACTCGTTCAATGGCATCTCCCCATGATTCTGTTAATCTTATGAGTTGTTCACAAGCACTGCCATCAGGAAAATAAAAAAAGAAAAGATTTTCTTGTGGAATACCAATATAACTTTTCATCGCCGCTCTTGATTCTGCTTCCCTTTCCGGGGTGGAAACGCTCCAGCCCGACCAAATTTCATTCCCGTTTCTTGCAAGTCTCCGCATCCACGCACCAATAGCAATTTCATCATCGGGATGCGTCATACAAAACAACCAGCGCAAATCCTTGCTGTCATCGAACAGTTCCATATCACAACTTCCACTCGTTTAACACATGATAGCCTTGGCTCTCCCCAGAAAGTATCGATTGCACCAACAAAACCTTTTTTGCAGAAAACTCTATAGGCTCGAATGCAATTTTAGGAAGCTCTTGTGGGGGATTTAACCGTGCAAGGGTAAGGTGGGGGTGAGGATATCGCTCATGAGGGGGGGACATATCTTTTGATAGATTTATTAAAGGAACAGACTCCACAGGCTCCAAAAATGCTACACGAGCCCGACAGGGCTTGGGAAATCCGGATAATTTCACCAGCGAAACCTGAAACCCTCTAAGATCTTTAATCGCATCAGATACAATTGCTTCCGCCTTTTCGGGATCTGCATCGTCGCCGAAAAAACGCAAAGTAATATGCAGTTTTTCTCTTTTGATCCACGATGCTTTTTGATTTAAAGTGCTCTTAAACTCAGCTTGCACTTCTATAATTTTTTCAATCGCATGTTCATCTGGGAAAATTCCTGCAAATAGTCTCATCTCTTACTCGTGCGTAATCGTCGTTTCAGATTTTATACCCTTTAGATCTTCGTATAACATTATAAGAGCGGTTTGAGTAGAACGAAATCTAATCAGACGCCTATTCCCAAGATAATGATTTTTCAAAACTCGCGTTCCTCCAGAACTATGTAAACCCACATACACCAATCCCACAGGCTTGTTTTCAGTTGCCCCCCCCGGTCCCGCGATACCAGTTATGCCAATTCCGTAATCTGCTCCTGTTGCTTTCACTACTCCTTCTGCCATCTGCCGCGCAACTTGCTCGGAAACTGCGCCATACTTCTCTAAATCATCACCAGAAACATAAACAAAATCCTGCTTCATTTTATTTACATAAGTGATAAAACCTCCCAAGTACACATCGCTCGAGCCAGGAATCGTCGTTAATCTCTCACCCAACATCCCCCCTGTACAACTTTCTGCAGTCGCTAATGATTTCCCTCTCAATCTTAATAATTCCAAAACCACTTCCTCCAAAGGCTTGTCTTCGATCGTGTAAATATAATCCTGAAACCTTGCATAAAGTTTCTCTATCACAGTTTGAATCAAACTCAGCCCAGTCTCATAGTTATCCGCTTGCGCAGTAATGCGCAAATGCACTTCCGCATCTTTCGCATAAGGGGCAACGGTGGGGTTCGTTTCGTGAATAAGGTCGCCAATTTTTGTTTCAATGATGGATTCAGGAATGTTGATGATGCGTGCTGTCTTGGAAACAATAGCACAGCTCGCTTGTTTAGGAAACCAATTTTTCTTTAACCAACTCAATACCGTAAAAAACTCTTCTCTCGGTCCGGGCAATGCGATCACCCACTTTTCATTTTTATGGCAAAGCAGTCCCGGAGCAACACCTACATCATTCGGAATCGGCGTACAGCATCCGGGCATCATCGCCATTCGTAAATGCGATGGCAAAACTTCGCGATTGCGTTTTTGCATAATCTCAAAAATAAGATTTTTAACCTCTGGATTTTCAATCAGTCGTTCGTTCAAAACCTGCCCGATAGCATCGCGCGTGATATCGTCCTCAGTGGGACCCAAACCTCCTATAGTAAAAACCACATCCGCTCGACTCAGGCTTTCCAAAATGACTTGAGAACATCTCTCAAGGTTGTCACCCACTGTCGCACGTCTGTGATGCACAAACCCGAACTCAGCAAGCGTCTTCGCCAACTCCTGCGCATGAGAATCTGTGATATCACCGAGGAGAAGCTCAGTGCCGATGGATATAACTTCTGCTTTCATTCTTTTAATAGTTTATTTAGATTGTTTATTATAAGGCATTTCTAAAATTGAATCAGACCTTTTTGCTTAAGTTTTATCAGCTTTCGCTCTAAGTTTTTTTTTCGTTTACTTTATGTGATTCCGCTCTTTGTAATCCGACAACTGTTCCGCAGTCGCAATAAAATCCCGTTGCAAGAAACCAGATTTGTTCGGGTTCAGTCTTCCAGTCATTCGGAAACTGTGCTATTTCCTGAAACGCAAAATTCCTGAGATTAAGAGTTTGTCTCACTACCTCTACATTCGCATTTTTATCACACGCAGATAACATAAACGTACACATTAATCAGAAATTATATCATATATCCAATTCCATATACGAAACGTTTTCCAGCGGACTCTCATAATATCCGCCGATTATTTTAAACCCGAGACCTTCATAAATCGCACGTGCTGTCGTCATGCTGTCAAGTGTGTCAACTCGCATCTTTTTGTATCCTGTGTTTTTCGCAAATGCGACAATCTCTTTTGCAAGTGCAGTCCCAATTCCTCTTCCCCGCATTTCTGGCTTTACATACAAGCGCTTCATTTCACATACTCCCTCTTCAAGCGGACGCAATGCAGCACATCCTGCAAGTTCATCTTCTTCACAAGCAAAAAGGATGATTCCTTTCGGGGGGGCATATTTTCCGGGCAAAGTTTTCAACTCCTCCTCAAAACCCTGAAAACACAAATCAATCCCAATCTCTGTTTCATACTCGCGAAACATCTCCCTTACTTTATCCATGTCATCGGCTGGTTGAATTTTCATTTGTTTATTATATTATATTGGAACTTTCCCGGAGCCTCATGGTATAAAACTACGTTAAGAAAAGGAAACAACTATGAAGATTGATATGAAACCCGATTTTCCGGTTACCGACGATGCCTGCAAAAGGGCTACCGGAAAAACCATGAAGCAATGGTTCGATGAAATCGAGAAAAAAGGTTTGGAAGGAAAAAGGCGCGAGGCAATTGCATGGATGTACGACGCAATGAACAAAGACATTTGGTGGCCTACCACTGTTTGGGTGGAGCGTGAACGCGCAAAGGGGATTCTGCAAAAGGATGGCAAAATCGAAGGCTATAACATTTGCGTCACAAAAACGATTTCCGCTCCCCTTGAAAAAGTTTATGACTCCTGGAACGGTGATATGTTCCGTAACTGGTTTGGAGACAGCGGAAAGAGCGATGTGAAGGAGGGGAGCCAAATTAAAGATGCAAACGGAAACGGCGGAGAGTTTTTGCGTGTTCGAAAAAATAAAGATTTACGATTTAACTGGAATAGCAATGGCGATGGTGTGCAAACAGTTGCGGATGTAGTTTTTTCGGATAAGGGAAAAGGCAAAACGGGATTGATGCTGAACCACAATCGCATTCAAACGCGCAACGAAGCAGATTCCCTCCGGCGTGCATGGTCGGAGGCATTTGAGAAGTTGAAGAAAATGTTGGAAGAGGGCTAAGTCTATCCCTTGCAAATAAATCCGCCTTATATAATTGGCCTGCACCGAATCGCTTCCATTTTGTGACAGAGTCGACATATGTTACATGTGCACTATCTTTATATATCCACATGGAAGATACGGCATTCGCACAATTCCTTTCGGTACAAAATCTTTGCGGTAAGTATATGGGCATGTTTCTATTTCCCATCCATGCTCTACCGTACATGCAAGAAGCGGATTGGAAGTTGCAAATCACAAAGTTCCTGATTTACCTGATCCTTCTCATATTAAAATCGCGCTCCATGGACTTTCCATGGAGCGCACAGGATAAAGATAAAGTAAACCATTATATGTATAACTTACGCATTGCAGTTATGTCGAGTTTGCCCAGTGCAATCATTGCCTTAGGAGGCTAACACATTGTCTTTGATGAACCTCATTTTGTTTGTTATGAACGGAGAAGTTCACAACAGTTGTTTTTAAACTTATCACAACAGCAGTCAACAAAATCCTCTACAAAAGAAGACGCATCGTGTTTTCATGATACGTACCTCCTAAATATTAGGAAATTATTTCTTTATCGGAATACATAAACAGGATGAGTCTATTTTGATATCCGCAGTTGCCCAAACCTCGTCAAAATGTGCTTGCACCTTTTTGGCTACTGCAATTTTGCCTTGACCTTCGAGTGCTTTTGCTAGCCCATAAAGCGACCAACCGTTGTTAGGCAAATGTTTCAAGTCATCGCGGTAGACTTTTTCTGCTTCCGCATATTTTTCAGCAGTCAAAAGAACCGCACCCAGTGTATGCCTGACAGGTTGAATCCAATCAAGGGGTTCGTTGTAATTCAACGTGTCTTCGTGTTTCACACCAAGTTTTAGTTCTTCTATCGCTCTATCAATTTTGCCTTCCGCTACAAGGATTTCACCATTCATTAGATGCATCGCCACTTTCAGCAAATCTTCCGCTGAGTTGTTTCCAAAGAATGCATCTTTCGGAACTTTCTTTCGCCATTCATAGAAATACCATTGTTCGCGTCGGGCATCCTTTGGCATTCCTTTCGCACCATAGGCATCCGCCCTCGC
>CAZSPF010000013.1:0-24742 GCA_964608695.1 uncultured Fimbriimonadales bacterium
ACTTTCCGTGAACAATCCTACTTGTACACGAACAATTTCGGTAGATTGTTGGAGGTTTGCAGGTAAGTTAAATATCTGGTAGATAGGAGTGATCGAAGACGGCATAATCTTCTCTCCCATTAAATCAGATATTTTGTTTATCAAATCGAATGCTAATGATACAAATTTTTCTTTATAAGGCTCGATAACTTCATCAGTTAAATCTTCTACTTCATTTCCTGTTAATGATTTCAATAAGTCTTTTATTAAGTCAGTTGGAACCAATAACAATTGAGTATTCGAAGGGTTTTGTTCAAATGCGAACTGAATCATTAAAGTTGGACCGTGAAGTTCATTCGATACATCTTCCGGCTTTGTAATTATGGTCAGAGGAGATTGAAATGAAATCGGAAATCCAAATTCATTGCTTGCTGATTTTGCGCAGTTTTCCCACAAAAATGACTGAATATCGGAAAAACGATCGAATGTATCTTGATTTATTTTTGACATATTTTACTCCATGTATTTCTTGGTTACTTCGAATCCAAGTTGATTTCCAACCTTTACAGGCTTACCTAAGAACTTAGGTTTGCCTTCAATATATAGCGTTACTTCGTTGTGTTTATTCTTGTCTAAAACGACAACATCGTTGTTTTTTAATCCCAGAAATTCTGAGATTTTTAATTTTGCTCTTCCTAACTCTGCTGAGCAATTTATGTTTGCAAAATTGAGTTGGTCCGCAATGTTTTGTCGATTCACAGGATTTTTCTTTCTACCGGAACTTGTTATCCATTTTTGTGCAGCGAGTTTAGTGGTTACGGGTTTTAACACTAAATAAGGAATACATAAACTCATTGCGCCGCGCTGCTCTCCTATTTTAATGGAATACAACAGCATGATAGCGATATCTGTTGGGGGGGCAACTTGAACGAACTGAGAGCTTGTTTCCATCCCTTCAATTCGAGGATTAATGATAACCACACCTTCCCACGCGCTTTTCAGATTTGTAAGCGCGCGCTCCAATAATTGGCTTACTAACGGTTTTTCAATTTCCGTCAAAGTCGTCCTTGTTATAGCACGTCCTTGTCCACCGAGCATTCGATCAACCATACTGTAAACCACAGGAAACTCCACTTCAAAAACTGCTTGTCCACTAAGGGGGGGCATGGAGAAGATTGTGAAAACTGATTGATTAATGCTCTTCAAATACTCTTCATACGGAACTTGCTCGAGGGAAATAAGCTCAATGTTTACCGGAACTCTTAAAAATGCAGTTAACGAACCGCTCAAAAGTCGAGCGAATGTATCGTGAATCATGTGCAGAGTGCGAAGTTGGTCTTTTGAGAGTTTGTCTGGGCGCCTAAAGTCATAAACTTCGTAACCGTCACTTATACGCCTTTTATAAGATTCCTTTGATGTGCCGCCTAAACGACCGGAAAGGTCTTCTGTCTCTGATGGTGCTTGAGACGAAGAATTTTCATCAGACGACAAAGAGGTCAGTAGGGCCTCAATCTCTTCTGGCGACAACATATCCGACATTGGCTTTTATCCTTGCTTGAGCCGCCGGACGGTTTCCTTAGTATCGCTGTGTAGCAAATGATACGAAATAAACTTCTAAAACCGGACCTTTCGGCTCGTTTTTGCCCTGCGGGTCATTCTCAGGGCTATCAGTCGGTTTATCGGCTTTTTCCGAATTTTCCTTAGTGTTTTCTTTAGGTTTCACCTTAGCGCTTGCTATTTCGTTTAGCCTTTCTATAATTTCTTGTTTGAGCTTGTCCTTACCTTCTTGAGATGCTATGTCCTCGGGACTTTTTGACGTCAAGAGCATGATGACCGCATCGCGAATGACGGGGTCGTCTCCACTGCTTTCGCCACCTCCATCACTCTTCGTCTTACCCCAGTCTGAGCCTTCCATGATCCCAAGTGCGATCTCTGTTTTGAGAAATGTTTTTTGGTCGGACAAATTGACCAAGAACTCTTCTAACTTCACAACATGCCCAACTTTTGGCTCTGTCTCTTTTAAAGCACCAGAGTTCATAATTTTGAAGCCAAAGAACCCCCCTCCTCCCAAAATGAGCGCGAGAAGGGCAAACAGAATCACCTTATGAACCCCGGATTTTGAGGTTTTTTGTGTAGTCTCTTCTTCCATCAGTAAACGTGCCTTATTCTATTTTTCGGATAAATCACTGCTCAACTTAAGATTTCTCTTCAAGTTTCTTCTCCCAATAATTTGATAAACATAAACTACTTAATCAATCGGTAAACTCAGCCTAATGCACATCTTACTAGTTAACGATGATGGCGCATCAGCGCCCGGGTTGAAATCACTGCTAAAGGCCGTTTCTCCACTTGGAAAGGTAGTTTGTGTTGCCCCTGATTACGAAAGAAGTGGTTGTGGGCATGGAATGACACTGAGAGATCCTTTAAGAGCGACGCGTGTGGAAATAATTAACGGAACGGACATTTACGAAGTTAACGGACTGCCTGTGGATTGTGTAAATGTTGCCGTTTCCCAGTTTTTTCCAAATGGGTGTGACTTAGTAATAAGCGGAGTTAATAATGGACCTAACCTCGGTTGGGATGTAACATACTCAGGCACTGTTGCTGCAGCTATGGAAGGCACTATTAACGGTATTCGCTCGATAGCGGTTTCAGTCAGTCTTTTCGTTTCCGATGCACCTCTGCATTTTGAAACTGCTGAATCATGGTTAGAAGAGTGGTTATCTTGGTTAATTGAAGTACCATTGCCTGAACAAACATTTTTAAATGTGAATGTTCCAAGCATTGCACTTCCTGAAGTACAAGGAACGAAAATCACAAGGCTTGGTACACGCGTTTATCACGACAGAGTGGAAAAACGCGAAGATCCATGGGGAAGACCTTACTATTGGCAGGGGGGGGTAGTTGTAGTTGACAACTCTGAAGTTGGGACGGATGTTTGGGCTGTTAGCGAGGGTTACGTGTCCATAACGCCAATAAGGTTAGACTGGACACACACAGAGGCTGTTTCGGACCTTCAATCGAAACTTCCAAAAAAATAGTTTTATTTTATACAATGTATGTTGCAATTGATTCCGGCGGTACATTTACAGATTTTGTGATTTATGAAAATGGAAGAGTTTCATTTTACAAAAAAACAAGTACCCCGGAAAATCCAGCGAATGCACTAATTGAAGGTTTGAAAAGCCGAAAAGGATATGAACTGCTCCATGGGAGTACCGTGGCAACAAATGCAATTCTCGAGGGAAAAATTGCAAAAACGTGTCTTATAACAAACAAGGGATTTGAAGATATTTTAACTATCGCACGCCAGACGAGACCGGAGATTTATGCACTAGAGCCGGCAGTTCCTAAATCTTTCATAAATAGTGCAGACTGCTTCGGGATAAGTGGTCGAGTTCTTCATGATGGTTCAATATTAGAAGATATAGACGAGCATGAAATAGATAAGCTTTCAGAATCTCTTGAAGGATACGATTCTGTTGCGGTGTGTCTATTGTTTTCGTATGCGAACCCTGTACACGAAGAATTTGTGAAAAGCAAGTTAAAAAATAAATTTATTAGTCTTTCGCATAACGTCTCTCCTGAGTTTAGAGAATATGAGCGGGCAACAGCAACTGTCATCAATGCAAGCATCGCACCCATAATGTCGCAATATTTAAACGAGATATCCAATAAAGCAAAGCCAGAAAAGTTTGGAGTCATGATGAGCTCCGGCGGGTTAACTGAAGTAAAAAATGCCATTGACACACCAATAGTAACTATTACCTCCGGTCCCTCTGCAGGTGTAATGGCTTCACATTGGCTTGGGAAGAAACTTGGAATTAACAAATTGATAACGTTTGATATGGGGGGAACAAGTACGGATGTCAGCCTAATAGATGAAAACATTACGTTTACAAATATCAGTGAAATTAAAGGCTTGCCTGCACGTGTGCATAGGGTTGATGTGCACACTGTCGGCTGTGGGGGGGGATCCATTGCTCGAGTAGACGAAGCAGGCGCGTTAAGAGTCGGTCCGGAAAGTGCAGGCGCAAATCCTGGTCCTGCATTCTATGGCAACTCTCCATTGTTTACTGTTTCAGATGCCAATTTAATTCTGGGTTTGCTCCCGCTTGAATATTACTCTTTAAATATAAACGAAGAATACGCGCTTAAAAATGCTAAATCATCAGCATTGTTACTGTGCGAGAAACTTAATGTGAACGAATTTACGTTGTCTGAAAGAGTACGCGAGATTTCGGAATCTCAAATGTCTTCTGCAATCAGGAAAATATCATCTGCAAGAGGTTATGACCCTGTTGATTACTCTTTAGTTTGCTATGGGGGGGCTGGAGGGTTGCATGCATGTGCAATTGCGGAGCAATTAGGTGTTAAACAAATAATCGTACCGAAGTTGCCGGGTGTATTCTCAGCGTTTGGATTATTGGTGTCACCTTGGATAATTGAGAAATCTCAAACTGTATTAGGTAAATACTTGCATGAGAGCTGGAAAAAAGTTTATGAAAGCCTCTTACAATCAGCGACAAATGAAGCACAATCAACTTACGAAAGCGTCATTTTATCAGCAGACATGCGATATAAAGGACAATCACATGAAATCACTGTAAGTGCGAGAAAAGAAAATACGATATGGGATTTTGAATATGTGACATCGGAGTTTGAAAAACTCCATAAGTTGCATTACGGAATTGCAATGCATGGAAGAGAAGTCGAATGGGTGAATGCAAGAATACGGCTTGAAAAGTATCCACAAGAAATTCAATTTAAATTAGATACTCTATACCAAGCCTGCCCGGAAAAATCTATCTCTATCTTTCAAAATTCCCAAATGCACACTGCTCGACTTCTCAATCGTTATTCCTTAAGCAACGGTGAATCGATTACAGGACCAGCAATCATTGCACAATCAGATGCGACAATCTATCTGCCGCATGGATGGGTTGCGCAAGATGGCGAATTTGCCATGATTGTTAATAAAAAATAAAAAGCGCGTGTTGAATTTGAGCGGAAATGTAAAATTAAATACTCTCGTGGTAGGATTACTTTTATGAGAGTACGAACAATAAAATTTATCTCCTTAGTCCTCTGCTTTGTGTGTTTCTACTCATACTCCTTCTCTCAATCTCAACCAAAAGCTCAAGGATATGTATTCCTCGATAAAAATAAAAACGGCGTAAAAGACTCTGATGAACCGGGAATTCGCGGTGTAAGAGTGTCAAATCAAAGAGAAATTACAACAACTGACAGAGACGGAAAATGGGAACTTCCATACGATGACGATACGATCTTCTTCGTTTTGAAACCGAGAAATTACGTTAACCCTGTTGATCCTGAAAAACAAATAGCAAGATTTTATTATATTCATAAGTCAAAGGGAAGTCCAAAAATGAAATACCCTGCGGTTGAACCAACAGGGTCACTCCCAAAGAGCATAGACTTTCCACTTTACGTGAATAACGAGCCTCGCGAATTTCGAATTCTCGTTTTTGGTGATACACAACCCAGAGATTTAAGAGAAGTGAATTATATCAAAAGAGACATAGTTGAACCGCTTATCGGTTTCAAAGGTGCATTTGGTGTCATTTTGGGAGATATTGTGTTTGACGACTTATCGTTATTTGACCCACTAACAAAGACCATTGCACAAATCGGAATACCTTGGTATTATGTTTTAGGAAATCATGATATTGATTTCTTAGCACCGAATCACGAGTCTGCTGATGATGCTTACGAAGCATTTTATGGACCATCTTATTACTCTTTTGATTATGGTCCTGTACACTTTGTGGTTTTAAACAATGTGAAATGGCATCCCGCAAATCCTGAATTGAACCAAAGAGGAAGATATACATCAGGACTTGGTGAAAAACAACTGGAATGGTTGAAAAACGATTTGAATCCCATACCGAAAAATCAACTCGTAGTTTTGATGATGCATATTCCTATCACAGAACTTGAAGAAAAGGAGGAAGTTTTCCGTTTACTTGAAGATAGGCCATTTTCATTTTCCATGTCTGCTCATACTCATTATCAAGAACATCTCTTTTTAAAAGAAGAGCATGGCTGGAAAGCCAAACAGCCGCATCATCACTTTATTAGCGTTACAGCATGTGGAAGTTGGTGGCAAGGTGCCCCTGATGAACTCGGGATCCCTCACACAACTATGCGTAGTGGTGCACCTAACGGTTATTCAATTATTACATTCGCGGGCAATTCATATTTTATTGAATTCTTTGCAGCAAGACGCCCCGAAAATTATCAAATGCATATTCAAATTCCTGATGAAATCCCAATGAGCAAACTTCGAGATACGAAAGTTTATGTGAACGTGTTTGCAGGCTCAGAAAAGTCAACTGTCGAAATGCGTCTTCACGACACAAATACTTGGACGATATTGAACAAAGTTAGCGAACCAGATCCTTGGTATCAATTGTTGTTTGATAGAGACAAAGAGCTCGCCCCCCCATATCGTGCACTGCCTCGCCCTATGAGCTCCCCACATTTATGGGTAGGTTCGTTACCACGATATTTGTCTCCAGGAGTTTACACATTGGAAGTAAAAACACGCGACATGTTTAATAAAACCTACGTTGCTTCGAAAGTTTTTACCGTAACGAAATAAAAAAGACAGCGCATTTCTGCACTGTCTTCATTTTTAATAGAATGACGGTTTATCTTCCGTCTTTTTTCTTGTCTTTATTGACAGGAGGTTTCTGTTTGTTTTGATTTCGTTTTGATGCCCATTCTTTCTTAAGTGTATCCAGTTTCTGTTTCTGCTGAGCAGTCAAAACAGCCATGACTTGTTTTTCTGTGTCTTCACGAAGAGCCTTGTGTCTTTGCATCTTCGCTTCTTTTGTTAACTTCGTGTCTGATTGAAGTGCTTGAGCCTTTTTCTTGTGATTCTCGTAGATGGTGTTGATTCTCTGCTTTTGTGCAGCAGTCAGGTTCAACTCCTTCTCAAATTTCATCGTAAAGCCGGAACTATGACCTCCTCGCGACTTGTCCGCTCCTTGCTTCTTGTCTTGAACTAAAGCAATCGAGCCAAGCGCCAGTGTCGCCGAGATAATTATCGCAAATAAAACCTTCATACTTACTCCTTCAGCCGTAACACAGTACGGTATAGTATCTATACTGGATTTTCGGCTAAAAATACTCCCGTTTCTTCAAATTAGGTAAGATTTTCTTCCCCCATGACTCGCGAAGAAGCATATTCTCTGCTATGTGAACACGTACAAAGCATCTCTCTGAGACGGCATTGCCTTGCAGTAGAGAAGTCACTTGCCTTCTATGCCGGACTTCTTGGGGAGGATGAAACCACTTGGGCAGTAACAGGACTGCTGCACGATTTCGACTACGAAGAGCATCCTGAAGAACACCCAATGTGGGGCATGAAACTCTTGGAAAGCTTGAACTGCGAACCAGTAATAATACGAGCCATTGGCTCGCATAACGACAAAACCGGCATCCCACGTGAATCTCCATTAGAAAAGCATCTTTTCGCTTGTGACGAAATCACTGGATTTATCGCTGCTGTCGCTTATGTTCGACCTTCAAAAAGCATATACGAAGTTGAGGTGAAAAGCGTCTTGAAGAAAATGAAAGAGAAGTCATTCGCCGCGGCGGTGAGTCGTCAGGAGCTTCTCGAAGGAGCAGAACTCATAGGGTTACCTTTTGAAACTCACGTACAAAACATCATCGATGTTATGAAAAAACACGCAGAATTACTGGGTGTTCAAGGGCAAACCTCGCAATAAACTTAGTTAATAAAACGTAAAAAATAGATTGTAAAATGAGCAAGAAACAGATAAAAAAGACAGATAAAATAGTATTGGTCACTAAAGACAGTGATTTATTAAATAAAGCAAAGCGAGCGTTTAACGGAAAAGTTAAATTAGTTGTTAGTGACGATTGGAAAACCGCACTTGAAGAGTCAAACGGTACTTCGCTTATGGTTGTGGACCTGATGGCAACTTTACACAAACCAAAAAGAATTGCAGGCTATGAGGAGTTTGCTGTAGCAAAGATGAAACACAAATCTGCATCGAAAACAAAACTTGTTGTAATCTACCCACCGGAGGATTACAGGCTAGATGCGATGGTAGGCTGGCCAAATTTTGTGTTTGCAATGCTGCGCAAGCCATTGACACTGCAGGATTTTAAGAAAATTGTAAACTGGATTGAGTTAGCAAGCTAACTACCCCAGATTTGTTCTGAAAAATGTAACCATCCGTTTCCAAGTGTCTTCTGCAGCGCCTTGATTATAAACCTCCGGTCTTTCATTGTTGAAAAACGCATGATCTGTTCCGGGATATGTGATAAATTCATGATCCTTGCCGTGCGATTCCAAAGTATTTGATAACGCTTCAACAGCTTCAGAACTTGCATATGCATCATTCTCAGCAAAAAAACCGAGAACCGGAGCGTTCAACTTCTCAAATGGAGGTTGTACGTTAGGATGAATACCGTAATAATCTACACATGCTCCAATTTGCGGATTCGTGCATGCAGCAAATAATGACAACTGTCCTCCCATACAAAAACCAACTACACCGACTTTGTCCCCGACTGTCGCTTCATCTTCTAATAATCGTAAAACTGCTCCACGCAAGACCTTCTCTGCTTCACCAATGTTTAAAGCCATCATCAGTTTTCCAGCAGTATCAGGATCAGTGGTTTTTTGTCCGTGATAGAGATCCGGTGCAAGAGATGTGAACCCTTCTTCGGCAAACCTATCGCACACGTCTTTTATGTGCCCAACTAAACCCCACCATTCTTGGATAACGATGATGCCGATTCCCTTACCGTTAACTGAGCGTGCGAGGTAGCCTTCATACGTTTGCCCATTACCTTGAAACTTTATCATCTCACCTTTCATATTATTATTTATACTTGATACAATTCTCTAATTTCAATATTGTTCAAATGATTGTTACTTACTCCATATCCTTGTGTTAAGGTTCATTTGCTCTACTATATCTGCGACAAATTGTATGTCTTCCAAGTACTCCCTTAATAGTTCTGGTTTTAATAGCCTATTCGGCTGGACAAAAAGACTGGGAGGTTCGAAACGATTTCTGTTGCACCAGACTCCGATATACATATCAGAATTGAAAAAGGAGATGAACACATGATGTGTTTGTTTTTGCCTAAACTCTACGATTCTTTGCATCATGCTCGGACTTAAAATGTATCTTGCTTCGATCTGGTCGGATGAGTAAACTTTAAATAACTTTTCAAATTCAGGATCTTCTAATTTCACAAGCTGCCCCTGTGTCAAGCCCAATTTACTTGCCAATCCTTGAAAAAATTGTCCGAATCTACCCAAAAATGCTTGTTCTACATCCGGTAGCACAACAGTTTGTCCATGAAACTCCTTATGAAAATCTGCAATCACAAATACACCACGAAAAACTGTGTGTTCTGTTCTTGTTCTATTTCCTTTACTGTCGGTACTTTCACGGATTTCTATCGCATGAATCTCCGAGCATCTTAAATCTGTCTCACCAACTTTGCCATAAATTAAATCTTCGCTCAAATATTTATCTATGTTTTGTTTAAACAGCCCACTCATGTAAAACTCTTTCTGGTGAATCCCATTTTGTGGCTCATAATTAAAATCAGGATTCACAAATTTAACAAGCTCAGGTATGACACGCCATTTAAATAAACTTGTCCACTCTTTTTTTCTGTTTGTGTAATAAGAGATAGTAGCAATAATGGCAACACCTACGGGAATCAGAGTAAAAAGATTTATGATGTCGAATGCCCAATACATGATTAGTAAAAAAACAAGAGTTCCGCCAACTCCAAGGATTAAATACTTTTGAAATGTTTGCACTGCACTCATACGAACATCTTCTAACTCCTTCAAAACGGGTAGAAGTGTCTCTGAATAAAATTTCTGAAAATCTTCTCTGTTTATCATTATTCAGATAATGTTCTGCCTACATTTGGAGCAACTGCCTCACCAATGTTAGCTTCAAAATAATCACGTTTCTCTAAATTCATCATGCGTGAAACAATGTTAAAAGGAAACATTTCTACACCATTGTTGAAATCCATAACCGATGCATTATATGAGCGTCGTGCTGCGGAGATCTGCTCTTCTATTTCATTTAATGTTTTTTGTAAATGCATAAAATGCTCATTTGCTTTTAATTGCGGATAGTTTTCTGAAACTGCGAACAATCTCCCTAATGCATCTGTGAGTTGAGCTTCCGTAGAGAATCTTTGCTGATCGGTTAATTGCAACGAAACAATTTTTGCCCTTAATTCTGTCACTCGCTCTAAGACGGTTTTTTCGTGTTCCATATAACCTTTAACCGCGTTAACAAGATTTGGAATCAAGTCGTGTCTTTTTCGAAGCTGCACATCCATTCCGCTAAAACTTGCATCAACTTGATTTCTCCTCGCAATCATCGTATTGAAAAGAATCACGAAAACAATGAGAATTAAACCACCAATACCCAACAAAGCCCAAACAAGCGATTCCATGAAACTTATATTATCTTATTTAATGCAAGAATAATTTAGTCACAATTAAAATCGTCCTACTCTAAACTGGAACTGCCCATTTCCTCCCGGTGCACCATCACCTGAGGGTAATGAACTCGAATCTTGTGGATCCGAAATCTCTCCGTCGAGTTTTAATCCTGAGTTTGCGGCGGTAATGTTATCTTTTACTGTTACAGTATAGACATCAGGAAACATTAACTGAGTAGGGCGTAAAATGGCAGTATTGGTAGCGCTGTCATACTGGAAATTAAAAGTTTTCGGCCCAGTCAATGTACCAACAAGCATAAAATCATCTGCAGTTGCGTTAACATTTGTGTGAAATGTGATACGGATATTGCGCATCGTTGTGTTACCAGATGAACCCATCGGAGGAAACACCTCAACGATTGTCGGTGGACCGTTTAAATATGAAACTTGTGATGTGCTGATATCTAAAATCCATTTGTTTTCATCAAATGTACATGAACTTGCATTTCCTGATATCGGAATCACGTAATACTGAGTTTTCTTGTCATTCCAAATAGATTTTAATTGCTTTTGACCGCTAATCGTTGGTCGCACTTCTATCGGCATTCTATAAGTAGGATAACTTGATGACTGCGTTTGTTTAACATGCATGAGCAGGTAGCTCTTACCATTGCTTGCGGCATTCGTCCAGCCCCATTCATAACGTACAGCACCCGGTTGATATACCCAAGGTGTGAAATACCAGCCTAAATCCATACCTGTTGTTTGTTCGGCAACTGCGATAAACCCTTCTGTTGTTGCGCTATCGTATTTAAAAGCATTTCTAAATGCATGTAATATCTCGAAAAATTTTGTGTCTCCCACCAGATACCTAAGCATGTGCAAAATCCATGCGCCTTTTCTGTAAGAATTATCGGAACTAAAAATTTTTCCTAAATCGGTTGTATCATAACAATAAACTGTTCCGCTAAAACTTCCTGGTCTTCGATTTTGCATATAATCTTTTAATGCCTGAAAATTACTGGAACCGGATTTGTATTCAGCCCATAAGGCTTCTGAATACGTTGCAAAACCTTCGTTTAGCCAAATGTCATGCCACGTAGCGCATGTGACCATGTTCCCCCACCATTGATGCCCAACCTCATGAGCATTTACCCACTCCCAAAATCCACCCATGCCCGTAATTGTCTGATGTTCCATACCCCCCCCGAAAGTGAATTGATAGGTACCGTATTTTTCTAAAATAAACGGATAGATTCCAAACAAATCACTAAAGGTTTTCAACATCCCAATGCACTTTTCCCAACTGCTGCGATTTCCCGTCGTATCATCACCGGGCCATATATAAAACTCAACCGGCATTGAGTATCCATCGTAATCAAAACTCTTAGTCCAAGTATTGTATTTAGTTGCGCCGATACTTACCAAATAGGGAACAATCTGATACTCGGTGCGCCATGTGTGCATTTTGCGGTTGCCATCAAGATTTTCCACGCTTAATAAAATGCCATTCGAGGCAACGGTCATACTGCTTGGCAGAATCACGGAAATCTGAAAAGTGGATTTGTCTGTGTTATCATCTTTCACAGGCCACCACGTGTGCGAATAATAAGGCTCACTCAAAGTGAACATATATGGATTTCCTGATATTGTTCCGAATTCTATAGAACCAAACCCGAGTGAAACAGCAGTTCCTGAATATTCTATGTATAAATCGAAAACCTCGCCTTCGTTATACTCTTGATCGAATTCTGCACGTACAGTGTTTGTGTTTTCTCTTACGTAACTTATCGGTCGTCCATCTAACTTCAATGAAATTATAGAAAAATTGTTTCTTAAATTAAAATGAAAGAAATTCAACCCATCAGTTAAACTTTTTATTGTAATTGTATTGTTTCCAGATATAAACTTAGTAGAAGGAATCGCTTCGATTATTAAATTGTTATGTAAAACATCCGTGAGCTGTTGTGTTCGAATTATTGGTGAACCATCGGGCATTAATCCTTGATGGTAAAATCCTTTCAAAGTGTAAAATCTCCCGCACTCATGCGGCGCTTGAGTATGTGCGAATCCGCTGAAAGAGAATGCAATCCCCACAAAAAAAACTAAAGCAAAACTTTTTCGATGATGTGATCTCTTCACTTGTAGCACCTCTGTCTCTATCTATTTGAGACGCAGCCAATACAGCCCCTCGTTCACGTTTGAAGAAAAAAAGAGATTTTGTAATCTAAATGAACGGAATCTGACCGATCGTATTTATTGCTACCAGCCGCGTCCTGCTATCAACTCTTCTTCTTTCAGTTCCAGAACGCTCTTCCCAGCCATAGGCTCGCCCAAACTTGCACTAACACGGGCAATAACACTTGCATCCATATAATGAGCAACTGCTTCTACTATCGCATCCGCTCGTTTGGCAGGATCACCGCTCTTAAAAATTCCTGAACCTACAAACACCGCTTCCGCCCCTAAGCGCATAACCAGTGCCGCATCTGCAGGGGTGGCAACTCCGCCCGCTGAAAAATTCGGAACCGGTAACCTGCCTAACCGCTTCACTTCTTGAACCCAGTTTAAAGATGCGCCCAACTCTTTAGCCAACTTTCCTAATTCATCATCTCTTGCTGAACTAACACGACGAATCTCGCTCATAATCGCGCGCATGTGTCGAACTGCCTCTACGACATCGCCTGTCCCGGCTTCACCCTTCGTTCGAATCATCGCCGCACCTTCTGCAATCCGACGCAAAGCCTCACCCAAATTTCTTGCTCCGCAAACAAACGGCACTTTGAAGGCGTGTTTGTCCACATGGTGCTCAGCATCTGCCGGTGTTAAAACCTCGCTTTCGTCAATGTAATCCACTTCTAATGCTTCCAAAACTTCAGCCTCAACGAAATGCCCTATCCTGCACTTAGCCATTACTGGAATTGTCACGGCATCCTGAATCTCCTTAATGATCGCAGGATCACTCATTCGTGCCACACCTCCTTGAGCACGAATATCAGCAGGCACTCGCTCTAATGCCATTACGGCTACGGCACCGGCTTTTTCAGCAATCTTTGCCTGCTCCGCTGTGGTGACATCCATAATCACTCCACCTTTGAGCATTTCAGCCAAGCCGACTTTTAAGCTCCAAGTGCCTGTTGTAGTAGAATCTTCTCGTTTGGTGTTTCCGTTTGCTTCCATTTCTTCGTATATTTTACCGCCCAAATGAGTTCAAGCCGTGATTAAAGGCTCGCAGTGGCAAGCGTTTCCAGTTCAAAACCATCCCTAAGTCCTAATTCTAAACTTCTCGATGCTGAATGAGCGATCATCGCACCATTGTCTGTGCACAAGATAAAGCTCGGGACAAAAAATCCAAAGCCTTTCTGCTCACAAGATTCCTTCAATTTTGTTCGCAATCTGAGGTTCGCGGCTACACCACCTACCAAGGTAATGGCTTTAGCATTTGATTTTTCACATGCGTAAGCTGTTCTTTCCGCTAACACTGAACTCACGGTTTCCTCAAAACAAGCAGAAGCAGATGCAATGTCCAAATCCCTGCCTTCTTTTTCAATAAGCAACATGAGTGCCGTTTTCAGCCCTGCAAAACTGAAGTTTGTGTTAGGGTCGAGTAATCCTCTAGGGAGAGTGTATTTTGCGGCATCTCCTGTTGCTCCTGCCTTTTGAATGGCCGGTCCGCCGGGAAACCCAAGTCCTAATGCTCGTGCGGCTTTGTCGAATGCCTCTCCTGCTGCATCATCTATAGTGCCGCCAATTTTTTGAAAACTCTCCGGTTGGTTTACTAAAAATATTTCGGTGTGCCCCCCCGATACCAGCAAACATACATGTGGAAAAGGAACATCGTTTTCCATCCATGCAGACATGATATGTGCTTGCAAATGGTGCACTCCAATAATAGGAACACCCAACGCTAAACTTAACGATTTGCCTGCTGTGACACCAACTGATAACGCCCCTACTAATCCCGGGCGATTTGTTACACCAATGCCTTTAATATCTTCAAGTTTTTTACCCGATGTTAAAAGACATTCTTCTAAAACAGGGAGAAATGTTTCCACATGCCTTCTCGCTGCGGCTTCAGGAACAATCCCCCCCCATTTTTTGTGTAACTCTGTTTGACTGGAAATAATGTTGGAAATAATCTGTTTCCCCAATACAATTGCACACGATGTTTCATCACAACTTGTTTCAATCCCCAACACCTCACCGTCGAAATATTCTATCTCTTTCGAATTTAAATAAGTTTTCACGCTCTGCTCTTTTCTAATTTTTTACTGCCGATATTCATTAACCACATTACAATTGCGTCTTCTCGGTTATGCGGATAGTATGCTTTGCGAATTGCAGATTGAACAAATCCCAAGCTCTCGTACAGTCGTATCGCTTTTTCATTGCTTTTTCTCACTTCCAAAGTTGCGCAAACAGCTCCTTTAGATTCCGCGTCTTCGATCAACTTATTCATGAGAGATTTGCCAATTCCTTGCCCTTGATAATCAGGATGAATGGCAATATTTGTTACATGTGCTTCATCAATCACAAGCCAAAAACCTGCAAAACCCACAAGAGCTTCTCCAATTTGCGCTACCCAATAATGAGCTTGTGGGTTTGCCAACTCGCCCCTAAATGAGCTTTCCGACCATGGAGAAGGGTTTACAAGCCGCTCAATTGCTGCCACATTTAGTATATCTTTTTCTAACATTCTTGCAAAGATTACTTTGCGTTTCATGACTATGCACCCAAGTATGCCTCTTGAACCTTCGGGTTGTTTAACAGTGCATGACCAGTATCACTTAACACAATCCTGCCGGTTTCTAACACATACGCACGATTTGCCAATTCTAACGCCCTATGGGCGTTCTGCTCGACGAGAAGAACAGTGGTACCGTCTTCGTTAATCTGTTTGACAATGCGGAAAATCTCTGCCACTAAATTCGGTGCTAATCCCAAACTGGGTTCGTCCAACAAAAGAAGTCTTGGTTTTGCCATCAAAGCGCGACCGATAGCGAGCATCTGTTGCTCGCCACCACTTAATGTTCCTCCATTTTGTTTAATTCTTTCTTTTAGTCGCGGGAATAACTGCATCACTTTTTGCATATCTTGTTCGATGCTTGCGTCTTTTCTCACATAAGCGCCGAGCAACAAATTTTCTTCAACTGACATGTTCGTAAAGATCTTCCTTCCTTCCGGAGATTGCACGATGCCGCTTTCTACTATTGCATGAGGAGGAAGTGATGATATCTCTTGATTTTTGTAAACAATGTTTCCTTCGCGAGGTTTCAATAATCCCGAAATCGTCTTTAGTAAAGTTGTTTTCCCAGCCCCGTTACTTCCAATGATGGAAACTATCTCTCCTTCATGCACTTCTATATCAAGCCCCTTCAATGCGTGAATATTGCCGTAATACACATGCAAATTCGAAATCTTTAAAATCATTAAGGCGTATCCCCCACAAACATCAAATGAACATCAAATATCAAAGCACTATTCGGCGGTATCGCCGAACCTGGAGGTGGAGATGACCCATATCCGAGATGCGCAGGTATCGTGATTCGTCTAACCCCCCCCACTCGCATTCCTTTAATCCCGTCTTCAAGTCCTTTAACAACATGTCCTGCGCCTATCTCTACACGAAAGGTAGTACGCTCCTTAGGAACCGGGTTTGTTTCTACATTGGTATCAAACACATACCCATCAGGAAGCATCCCTCTATATAAAACACTTGCAAACCTTCCTTCCACCGCAACTGCACCACTGCCGATTACTATGTCTTCGACTTTTAACTCTTTGATATCTGCAGAAAGCCGCGCAACTTCTTCAAGATTTGGTTCTGTTTTAGACTCATGCTTGGGCAAAGGGTCGTAGAGTATCACGTCTGAAGGGTTCACTATGCTCGTCTTACTCATCATCTGGTTCATCGTCTCTCGCACCACGTCTTCTGTGGTTTTTGACTGAACACATCCCGAAAGACGCACCCGAGCGGTCAACGTCACAGCCGTAATTCGCATACTTTAAGCGTACCTCGAAGGTAATCTCCTTCTCTCGATGGCGAGCAAGAAAACCGAGAAATCTGCACCTCCTGTCATACGAAACAAACGTTCTGGCTATGACTATGAACTAAGTGGTTTTCAAGAAGCAGGCATTGTTCTTATGGGAAGTGAGGTCAAAAGTATCTTGAAAGGGAAAGCCAACCTTTCGGGGGCTTTTTGTCGGATCAAAAACGACGAAATTTGGTTGGAAGACATGGACATAGCCCCTTATGAAATGGCTTCTGCTTTCACTCCTGAACGAAAAAGGCCAAGAAAACTCCTTATGCATAAAAGAGAAATCGAACTCATCAGAAGAAAATCCGAAGAAAAAGGGTTAACCGTAATCCCTACAAAAATCTATTTCAAAAACGGAAAAGTAAAAGTTGAAATAGCAATTGCGAAAAAGAAAAAACGATTTGACAAACGTGAAAAACTTATAGAAAGACACTCGGAAAGAGAAAAAAGATTAAAATAACAACTCATGCTTAAAGATGACAAACTAACACCTAAGCAAGCCGCACATGCATTGGGCATAAGCAAGCAAACACTCACTAATTGGGAAAAAGAAGGTCGTATTCCTGCACCCGAAAGAGATTGGCGAGGATGGAGATGGTATTCGCAAGAAACTTTGCTTGACATCAGACGAAAGATGATCGGAGGAGATGAATCCGAACAACCCAGCATGATGATTCCGGGAATGGAATTAAGTGCCAGAAACAGGCTTGAAGGTATTGTGAAAGAGATTGTTTGTGACAACGTTATGTGTGAAGTAACTTTAAAATTGAAGAACAATAACGAGATTTCCGCTCTCATATCGGCAAAAAGCATGAGGAGACTGGGATTACGAGTTGGTGATAAAGCATTTGCAATCGTCAAAGCAACTGATGTAATGATTGCCCGATAAGACTTACTCAAACACAGGGCTGAAATGCACTACCGTAACCAAATGTTCTAAAGAAATCTTTTCGTTATAGATTCTTGAAAGCAAGTTCACAACGTCTTCCTGACTTCTAAACTCAGGGTTTTCACGCTCAATCTCTCTTGGGCTGAGTTCGCTAATGGTTTTCAGTTCGATCCGGTCAATAATCGCATTAAACAGTTTTTGTCTGGGTCCAAACCTTTGGCCCACAGTAACCCAAACAACCTCGCCTTCGCGATACTTGTAAGATTTATCACCCAACCGAATAGTCAGAGATTTTCTGTGAGTTTTTAACCAGTCCAAATATAAATCTGAATAAAAGTTTAGCGCATACATGATTGTGTTTCTCGTCTCCCCAAAAGAGTCATAAATGCATTATGAATCAGATGGTGATTCATTACGCATCTATGGCTTAGTTTTTTTATCTTTGATCTATCGGGACGTATGGACGTAAACTTTCGCCTTCATAAATGCATTTCGGGCGTATAAGCCTGTTATTGTCCAACTGTTCGATGATGTGCGCACTCCAGCCTGTTACCCTTGATACTGCAAATATAGGTGTGTAAAGGGGAATAGGGATATCAAGAAGATAATACGCGTAAGCAGCAGGGAAATCAACATTGGGGAACAACTTCTTTTCATCCATCATGACTCTTTCTACGATATCTGCGATATCACCCCATTTCGTGTTTCCTTTGCGCCTTCCAAGCTCTTTGCCCATTTCGCCCATAATGCCTGCACGACTGTCGCTGATGCGGTATTCGCGATGACCAAAGCCCATGATTTTTTTCTTTTGGGCTAAAGCATCACGTATGTATTTTTCTGCATTTTCGGGTGTGCCAATCTCCATGATCATCGCCATTGCCGCCTCGTTTGCCCCGCCATGAAGGTTTCCCTTAAGTGTTCCAATTCCGGAAACAATCCCACTGTAGATATCACTAAGGGTTGCTACTGTAACGCGACAGCAAAACGTCGAAGCATTGTAGCCATGCTCTGCATACAACACTAACGAGGTATCAAGAACATCAACCGCATAATCATCCGCTTTCTCACCGTTCAACATGTAAAAGAAATTCGCAGCCGTGTCAAGTGATGAATCTGGCTCGACAATGGGTTTGCCCTGTGCGATCCGCCAACCATTTGCGACGATATTGCCCATCTTTGCAGTTAAACGTATCGCTTTTCTTACGTTTGCGTCGTGATCTAACGGGTCGGCATCGTAATCAGGATCACTTGCGGCTAATACTGCTACACCAACTTTTAACTGATCCATTGGATGTGCATTTTTGGGAGTTGCTTTTAATGCGTCATAAACATTGCCGGGAACTCCTCTTTCTGAACTTAACAACGCTTTAAAATCACTTAACTCTTTTTGATTTGGGAGTTTTCCCAATAGTAATAAATAAGCGGTCTCTTCAAATGAGCCGTTTTTCGCTAATTCATGTACATCATATCCTCTGTATATTAATCGCGACTTTTCGACGTCAATATCGCTGATTTTTGATACACCCGCTATGACTCCCTCTAAACCTGGGCTATATGTTTGAGTTGACATTTAATGCTCCTTTTCAAATCGTTTTGCTTCTTCTGCAATAGTTTTATCGAGTACCTCGAACTCCTTGTAATCTATCACCTCATAGAGTTCGCTTCTCGTCTTCATTTTATCCAAAAGGTTCTTTTGCGTGCCTTCTTTTAGGAGAACTTCATATGCTTCTGTAACCGATTTCAACATCATTCGAAACGCAGTCATGGGGAAAATTACCATTTCATATCCCATGTCTGAGAACTCTTTAACAGAAATTAAAGGTGTTTTTCCGAACTCTGTCATATTCGCCATTAGGGGACATTGCACTTCCTCTCGGAAAATCTTAAACTCTTCTATACTCTGCAGTCCCTCAGGAAATATTGCATCGGCACCTGCTTTCTCATAACTCCTTGCTCGCGCAATCGCATCTTCTAATCCGTTTACCCCTCTCGCATCTGTTCGAGCGATGATGAGAAACGAAGGATCAGATTTTGCCTTTTGCCCCGCAATAATTTTCGCTGCCATCTCACCTGTACTGATTAGCTCTTTTCCATCGAGGTGACCGCATCTTTTTGGGCTTCTTTGGTCCTCGATATGTAATCCGGCTAACCCTGCTTGCTCATATTCTTTCACTGTACGGATAACATTTAACGTATCGCCAAAACCCGTATCAGCGTCAGCGACTACCGGTAATCCTGATGCATTCACAACATTTCTCGCCTGCCTAACCATTTCTTCCAGAGAAACCAAAGCGATGTCTGGCACTGCTAAAACGCTATTTGTTACGCCGGCACCGGAAAGGTAAAGCGCTTTCGCTCCTGCTTTTCGAGCAACTTTTGCGGTAATGGCATCATAGCAGCCGGGAAGCAAAACTGTCCCTTGCTCAAATTGCGCTCTTAAAATCGCCCCTGGGGAACTGAGGTGTTTTTCTATCACGACAAAAGGTTACCCGCAGCCTGTTTTACAACATAAAGAAGCCTTGGAAAAAGACTTCCAAGGCTTAGTTCTCGCGAGATTAAGGATCGCCTACTTTTTTCTTCGGCGCGCGATCAGTGCAGCTAGACCGACTCCAAGTGCCGCAATTGTCATCGGCTCAGGGACCACGCAGTAAATCTGCCCTCGGATTTCGCCAGCGAGGAAGTTTGAAGAATGCACGTTTACATATGTCATTTCATCAAGCATTTTGTTTAAGAAATCCTCTTTTTGTGCTTGAGTTCCAGGAACAACTCCGCTGTAATGAACAACTATGTGGTTTCCGAATGTATCAATTGACGTTGCGTTTGCAAGAAGATCGAATCGAACTGGACCATTTTGACCAACTGCGCCCTCATGAATATGAGCGCCTGTTAGGTTGGAAGTTAGGTTACTAATAAGCATATTTCCGCTTATAACCCATGTTTGATCATCCAACGTAGCACCAAAGCTCCCTGTCGCAGGAGAACCGGTTGGAGGGACTTCTTCACCTTCCCAAAGATAACCCGAAAATATAAACTCCGCAGAATGTGCCGCGGCAAATAACGACGATCCAAGAACTAACAATACTATTTTCTTCATTTCTCACCTCTCTATGCAAAATGCAATTTACAATATCATAACGGAATACAAAATTTTAGGCTCCATAAAAATACGATCTTTTTCGAAAAAACCCGTAATATTTAGAGGCAAAATCTAAACAAAATATGGATGTCAGTAAAGATTCCTACGCTTTGTCCATTCATTGTTCGTCTTAGCCTAAAATGCGATAGAGTGCTTCATAATGAGCATAATCTTCTTCATCTCCAATGGACGCAAAACAACTTAGAGAAAAATACATCGAGTTCTTTCTTGAAAAAGGACATGAGCTCCACCCCTCTGCACCTCTGGTGCCAATTGATGTAACCGGAAAATTAGATGAGACACTGCTTTTCACAGGAGCCGGAATGGTGCAGTTCAAACCGTACTTCAGAGGCATTGCTCAACCGCCAAACCGAAGGCTCGTAACATCTCAAAAATGTATGAGGGCGGTAGACATCGAAGAAGTCGGGAATCCCGCACATTTAACGTTCTTCGAAATGCTCGGGAATTTCTCGTTTGGAGACTACTTCAAAAAGGAAGCAATAACTTGGGCTTGGGAGTGTCTCACTGATAAGAAATGGCTAAACCTCGATAAAAACAAACTCTGTGTTACGGTCTTTGAGGACGACGATGAAGCTTACGAAATTTGGGCTGAAATATGGAAAGCAGAAGGGTTTGAGCCTAACGAGAGGATTCACCGCTTAGGAGAGGACAAAAACTTTTGGCCGGGAGGTGCACTTTCATCGGGACCTCCCGGTCCATGCGGTCCTTGTTCAGAGATTTTCTATTTGGTGGCTGATGAAAAAGAATTGGAAGGAGATTTCAAAAAAGACGAAGCATCCGGAAAGTGGTTGGAAATTTGGAATCTTGTCTTCATGCAATACGAGTGGAAAGGAAAGATCAAAGACCCGGAAAAGCCACATTTGGGATTCGAAAAGCAATCCATAGATCCATTACCTAAACCGTGTGTAGACACGGGCATGGGGCTGGAAAGAACCGCCGGTGTGCTTTCGGGGTTTTCGAGTGTTTATGAAACCGATGTGTTCAACCCTATCGTGCAAAAAGTTTGCGAAATTGCAAATTATAAAATGGGTACTGATGAGCAAAAAGACAGAGCAGTCAGAATAATTAGTGACCACCTCCGGGCTGCATGTATGTGTATTGCAGACGGAATACTTCCTTCAAATACGGGAAGGGGATATGTTTTAAGACGGTTATTGCGAAGATCTATAGTCGTTGCGAAACGGACATTGGGCATTGAAAAACAATTTCTATGTGAATTATTTCCTTCTGTGTTAAGTTCTTTAGGTGATCCATTCACAGAACTAAAAGATCGTGAATCACTAATTACTAATACACTTCAACAAGAAGAAACAAATTTCCGCCATACGATGGAAGAGGGAATTCAAAAGTTTTTCAGTTTATTAGATCAATCAAAGCCTTCAAAAAAGTTCAACGGGGAAAACGCTTTCTTTTTGTATGATACATTTGGATTCCCATATGAACTCACAAAAGAACTTGCCAAAGAACATCATTTAGAAATAGATGATGATGAATTTTATAATTGCATGAAACAAGCACAGGAACGCTCACGCTCCGCACAAGGCTCAGGTGATGTATTTGGAGGGGAAAGCGAAGAGTTAGTTCTTTCCGTAAGTCAAGACGCTAAACCATATTCAGTATTTGTAGGATATTACACTCTCACCCATACAACAAGAATCATCCAGATTAGTCCGCGCTTTGATAAATCCGGAAACACAACCGGACATTTCCAAATATGTCTCGAAGAATCCCCTTTTTATGCGGAAGCAGGAGGACAGGTGGGGGACACGGGTTGGATACGAAACGAAAACTTTCTGTTTAGGGTTACTGATACATGGAAAAAAATGGATTTGACTTGGTGCGATGCGGAATTAATCTCTCTTTCGGCTAATCAAAACCTTAACAAAAACTTGAAAGGTCTTACAAAGAAAGAAATCATAAATGTCCTTAATTCCGGTGTGTTTTTCAAAACTGTAACAGCAGTAGTGGACGAACAAAGAAGAAAGGACATTATCCGCAACCATACAGCAACACATCTCCTTCATGCTGCATTACGCAGAAACCTCGGTAATCATGTAACTCAAGCAGGTTCACTGGTAGCCCCGGATAGATTAAGGTTCGATTTCACTCATGGAAAACAACTTTCACAGGAGGAAATAGAAAAGATTGAAGCCGAGATAAACGAAAAAATAGCGGAAGCCATCCCGGTAATCATCCATAACAATGTCCCTCTGAGTGAAGCGAGAAAAAAAGGCGCGATGATGCTATTTGGAGAAAAGTATGGAGACAAAGTGCGCATGATTCAAATCGATGACTACAGTTTAGAACTATGTGGCGGCACGCATGTTTCCAATACTTCAGAAATAGGAACTTTAAAAATAACGAGCGAATCCTCCAGCGCAAGTGGTGTGAGGAGAATCGAAGCAGTCACTGGCAGAGGAGCATATCAATGGATGAAACAGCGTGATGAAATCCTTAAAGAAACAGCAGCACTTTTAAAAACAAATCCAAATGAAATCAAAAGCGCTGTCGAAAAACTTCAGACACAACTAAAAGATTTGAAGAAAACAAAACTTGCGCAAGCACAACAAACTCAAACGGATAAAATTGAATCACAAAGTATAAACGGAATCAACTTGTATATTCAAAAACAAACCAACTCGGATCCGGAAACCGCAAAACTCCTTACTGACCGGATAATCGAGAAAGATCAAAACGGCGTTGCCATAGTGGCAACATCGGAAGAGGGAAAAGTAATGTTCTTCTGCAAAATTGGAAAGAACGCTTTGGACAAAGGAATCCATGCGGGGAGGTTAGTAAGTGAATTAGCCCGCAAGGTTGGAGGCGGGGGGGGAGGCACACCTGCATTTGCCCAAGCCGGAGGTAAAGACAACTCGAAACTTGACGATGCATTAGCAGAAGCGTCGCAAATCATTGCTCAGTTAGTCAAATAGCTCTGTGTCTACCGTCACTGCCATCGTCGTTTCGTATAATTCCGTTAACGAATTGCCCTCTTGTTTAAACGCGCTTAAAAGAGAAAGCTGTGATGAGATTATTGTGATAGATAACAACTCGCAAGACGGAAGCGCGGATTACGTTGAGCAGAACTTCCCGGAAGTTGTGTTAATAAAAAACTCAGAGAATTACGGTTATGGCAAGGCTTGCAATCAAGGGCTATCCGTTGCAACTTCTGACTTTGCTCTCATTCTTAATTCAGATACTATTGCTCAATCGAACAGTATCACGAAACTCAAAGAGTTTTTAGACAAGCAGGATGATGCTGTCGCTTGTGGAGGAAGTCTGTTTTTTCCTGATGGTCGTTTGCAGGAGTCAGCCGCAAATGAACTCACCCTTTGGGTTGTTTTTTGTGAGCAAACCTACCTTGAAAAAATTTTTCCGAGAAGCAATCTCTTTTCACCTTATTGGGTTTCGAAAAAGCATGTACTGAAGAACGGGTTTGATGCCCCTTTGGCAGTTGAACAGGTTATGGGCGCATGTCTAATGATGAGAAGGGTTGACGGCGAGTTCCTCCGGTTTGATGAAGGGTTCTTTTTGTATTGCGAAGACACGGAGTTGTGTTCAAGGTTAAGGGGGAAAGGGAAGATTTTCTATGTGCCTAACGCAAGGTTTGTTCATCTTTTAGGCAAGAGCAGTGTAGATGAAAGGTGGAAATCTATCAGTTACTATAACCGCGGAAAAGAGCGCTATTTTTCCTTAAAGAAATCAACGCTTGCGGCTTTTTTGTGCTTTGCCTTCAACCGTTTTGGTGCATTACTCAGGCTCTCTATTTGGGCGGTTCTGTTTCTTGTATCTTTAGGGAGGGTTACAAACTCAGCACAAAAAGTAGGTGTATGGGCGAGGGTTTTGGCGGCAAGGATAAACCCTTATCCGAACAATTGACGTTTTTAAGTAGTCTTTACAAGTAAAGGACTTGCTGAAAGTCAGATTTAAGAATTTTTACCTGTTTTAGGCATAAGTCCAAACGTTTTTTATCGCATGGAATAATATATGCTTATTCAAAAGCGTTGTAATTGAATTGAAAGGAGATTGCAAAATGAAGTGTTTGCGCGCAAACTTGTTATTATTTTTACTGAGCATGTCTGCTCAACCTGTATTGTCACAAACTATTAACCATCCGGGTTACTTTTATGATAACTACATAACCGGAGTTTCATTCCACACGACTATGGCGATGATTGCTGAAAATGATTTTCT
>CAZSPF010000013.1:24833-27537 GCA_964608695.1 uncultured Fimbriimonadales bacterium
TACCGGTGGCGGGCGGCAACCATAGAGGGTTAATTGGAATCTGTTTAGACCCTGATTTTAACTTGAACGGAAGAGTTTATTTGTTCTATTCATACGCGCTACAAGATAATGGTGCATGGATCGAGAACAGAGTTGAGAGGTTTATATGGAACGGGGCAACCTTGACAAGTGACATGATTCTGCTAACTATCCCGTATGACCCTGATCAAAACAACAGCGAAATCATGCAAGGCGGGATTTTAGGCATAGGACCAGATAAAAAACTATATGTTTCAGTTGGATGCCTTGGGCGAGGAACATTCGACAACCCGCGTATTGAGCAGAACACCGGAGAAACTAACGTAGCAGGAGCAGGGGCGATATACCGCTTAAACCTTGACGGCACCATTCCATCAGATAATCCATTCGTAGGAGAAAACAACCACTATCTCCGTGCAATTTATGTGTATGGATTGAGGAACTGTTTTGGGCACACCTTTGATCCATTAACCGGCAGATTTTGGATGACTGAAAATGGTCCAGAGGTTTATGATGAAATAAACACATTTCTCCCCGGGGCAAATAGCGGGTGGAGAAAAATAATGGGTCCGGATTATAGAAATGCACAATTTTTCGATAACAATTACACATCGTATAATGCTTCTGATCTTGTGTATTTGCCGGGAGCGCATTATCAAGATCCAGTCTTTTCAGTTCTTCCCACGAGCGGTTTTACTTCTATCACTTTTATTCATTCTCATAAGTACAGTGCACCATTGCGAGACTCTGCTTTAGTAGGAGAATCAGTCGGGTTAAGGCTTTACCTGTATGAATTAACCGAGAATCGTGATGACTTTGTTCTTGAAGGACTACTGGCAGATAGGGTTGCTGACACAGATGAGGAAAAAAATCTTAACCAATTCGGTATTGGATGGGGAGTTGTTACGGATATAAAGATAGGACCTGATGGGTATCTTTATGTACTCAGTTATACGGAAGGAAAGGTCTATCGTATTAGACCACTTAATGATTTGGTACTGGCAAAAGAAATGCTTGTAACCGTCGGTCAGCTTCTTAGCGGTTCGGTTGAAAAAACCCATTACACAGACAATCAATATGTAAAATTACGAGCGAGAGTAGGGAGGGGCGGTGAAATTGCGGCACAGATGCAACTCAGCTCATCTGCTCCGCCTCCTACTTCTGTAAAAACACTTAACGAATTGGTTTTTAAAACTTCCGTAAAAACAAGCAAAATCCTTATCCAAGAAATTCACCTCTATAACAACAACACAAGCGAGTGGGAATTAGTCTCCACCGGTTTAACGAGCACATCAGATAAGGTAACAACCTTAACTATCAATTCCGATATCAGCCGGTTTGTTAATCCAACAACTGGTGAAGTAAAGGCTCAAATTTCATGGAAAGCGTTAGCGTCTGCTATTGGCTTTCCACCTGAAATTAACGTGGACGAGGCTACTTGGACGTTCAAATACAATTAACTTCAAAGTTTCTTGCCTTTCGTTTTAAAGAATTAGCGCTTGAACGCCATTGGGATATTAAATCATTTCAGCCAAGGCAGCCTGCCTTCTTTCTTCTAAAGTTATCGAAACATTAAAATCCTCATGTTTCACCCTAAGAATTACCAGTTTTTAGAGAAAAGTAATGAAATTTGTGAAATTTGGTGTTATTTGTGATACAATATGCAACGTGGGCGGTTATGGGTCACAATGGCTCGTGCTTACCCGCAAAATTCAATCTAAACAATAAGAAAAAGGAGTTATGAGATGAGGAAACTCACTATACTTTCCGCAATTGCGGCTCTCGGCGTAGCAGCTAATGCTGCTATTCTTATCGACCAGTCACCGACCACAGGCGACAACGCTTGGGGTGCGATTGACTATTTCGCATTCTATGATGATTTCACAGTCGGTTCACCCGGTTGGGTCGTTGACAAGATCATCACACACGAATATTACGGCGATGCTCCGGCATTCGGTGACGTTTATACAGTTGAAATCTGGTCAGCACCTAAAGACTTCGGTGGATCACTTCTCAATAGCGCTACGTCAACAAACGTAACTACTGGTCCTGTTGGTCCTTACGGCGTGAACACTGCTCAAGTCAATTTCGACATTGGCAAAGACAGCAGTGGCTGGTTCTTGGCACCCGGTACATACTGGATTTCATTCTCAACAGGTGTTAAGAATGGTCCAGGATACTACTGGTACAACTCCAACGTTAATGCGCCTAACGGTTCAAACGCTTACGTTGATGGTTTCGGCTATACCGACCAATGGGCAGGCCAGAATTTCGACATGGCTTTCACAATGGAAGGCAAAGTTGTTCCTGAGCCCGCAACATTGTTGGCAATTGGTGCTGGTCTTGCTGCACTCGCTGCACGACGCCGCAAATAATTAATCCGGTTCATATCGGTTAAAATGACGTTTGGCGTTCCGAAAGGAACGCCAAATTTTTTTTTTTTTTTGTATAATCACCAAGCCATGCGAGCATCACAGTTTTTTCTGCCTACCTTGCGCGAAGCGCCCACAGAAGCAGAGACAGCCAGCCATAGACTGCTTCTTAGGGCAGGGTTCATAAAAAGGGTTTCTGCAGGCGTTTACAGCTATCTGCCTCTCGGACTCCGAGCAATTGACAAAGTGAGGCAAATCGTGCGTGAGGAGGCAAATAAGGCAGGTTCTGTGGAGTTGCGCATGCCAACACGAGT
>CAZSPF010000013.1:27547-43487 GCA_964608695.1 uncultured Fimbriimonadales bacterium
ATTAGTGCCTTTCGAACTTCTTGAAGAAACGGGGCGAGACGCAGTAGAGGTTCTTTACAAAACCACGGACAGAACAGGAAGACCATTTGCGCTTGGTTTTACGCATGAAGAGGTTATTACGGACATCGTAAGGAGTTTCATTCACTCTTATCGAGATATGCCGATTACGCTATACCAGATTCAAACGAAGTTCCGGGATGAGCCGAGACCTCGTGCAGGGCTTATGCGAGGGAAGGAGTTCATCATGTACGATGCCTACAGCTTCGATATTGATGAACAAGCCTGTGAAACGGCTTACGAAGCCCAAAAGCAAGCTTATATTCGCATGTTCCAGAGAATGGGTCTGGAAACGCTGATATGCGATGCAGAAGCAGGCGATATAGGAGGCGGCATGAACCAAGAGTTCATGGTTATCTCCGAAGCGGGGGAAGACAAGGTTTTGCTCGATGAGAAAACCGGCTACGCTGCAAATGCGGAGCGCTGCGACATCGGAGGAGATTATGAGGTTGCAATTCCTGCCTCGTCACCGAAAGCAGAGTTGGTGGAAACACCTAACAAGAGGACGGTAGAAGAAGTTACTGAGTTTTTGAATCTGAAACCTGAGAATCTTGTTAAGACGCTTTTGTTAAAAGCGGGAGATAAAAACATCGCGGCACTGATAAGAGGTGACCATGAGCTCAATCCGTTAAAACTGGCGAGAAGATTAGGAGTGGAAAAGGTAGACCTCATGAGTGCCGAGCAAGTGATGGCGATTACAGGCGCAGATGTGGGATTTGCAGGGCCTATCGGGTTAGAAGACACCGTAATCATCGCAGACAACGCGATTAAGCCGATGAAAGATTTTGTGGTGGGTGCAAATCGCGACGATATGCACTACATGCACGTTTACCACACAAGAGATTTCAGTGTTGAGAAGTTCGATGACATTCGTCTGGCTCAAGATGGAGACACTTCACGGTCGGGAGGCAGGTTAAGAGAGATAAAAGGCATAGAAGTAGGCCATATTTTTCAACTGGGCACGAAATACAGTGCCGCCATGGGAGCGACATTTACGACGTCCGAAGGAGACATCCAGCCGATAGTGATGGGCTGCTACGGGTTGGGTATCGGAAGAACGCTTCAAGCGATTGTAGAAGTTTCTCATGATGAAAACGGCATAATTTTGCCTGTTTCAGTTGCCCCTTTTGAAGTTGTTTTATTTACCGCTAATGCTGAAGACAATGCCCAAAAGCAAAAAGCCGAGTCAATTTATGGAGATTTAATCGAGGAAGGTATCGAAGTTCTTTTGGATGACAGAGAAGAAAGAGCGGGAGTTAAATTTAAGGATGCAGATCTTATTGGTTATCCTTTGAGAGTGGTGTGCGGTCGAGCGATGCATGAAGGAAAAATAGAAATTAAGTGGCGACATAAATCAGAGAGCGAGTTGATTGAGTTGGAAAATGCCTCGCAAACAATTGCGAAAATGATAAAAAAGGAGAAAGAGAGACTGAACGCTTAAGCTACATTCCTACGGCGGAATACTTTGTTAAACCCCATTTCCACAGGTATCTGCCAATGATGAGATTTGCAAGAATCCATGCGCATTGCCCTAAGATGAACGTGTGTGATGCGTCTGTGGAAAGCCGACCAATGATAATTTCAGTGGGTAGTGCTGTGGTGTAGTAAAATGGCATTATTTTTGCGATGTTAGTCGCCCAAGTTGGCAGCAAATCCACCGGAAAGATCTGCCCGGATAAAAACAGCATAGGGATGTAATACAATCCAAAAACGCTTGTTACTTCTTCAAAAAATAATGCAAGCATCGCCATCATAAAGACAAAACTAAATGAAACAAAGTGCCCTAGCACAATTGCCACCCAAGTTTCCCACCCCAAATATGGCTGAATAGAGCCAAGATATTTCCAATAAATTAAAATCAAAACTCCGAGGAACGGCAAAAACAGAAATGTTCTCAACATTCTCCATGCAAGGTTCATCATGTATGAAGTGTGAAAATATGAAACCGGACGCAAGAGATAGATCGAAAATCTTCCGTCTCGAATTTCGTATGCCATGTCCCACATCACATGGCTTTGAATAAAATTCGTGCAAATGAGCATTGTGAGATAGTACAGGACAAACTGTGATGCTTCAAACCCGCGGATGTTCCCCCCCTCGGGAATCGCTGCAATTAAAACTAACGGCATAATCATCGCAGGAACTGTGTCAGTCAGAATCCAGATAATCATGTTTGCGCGATATGCCAGACTATCCTTTATCCAGACAACAAATAATGCGCGAGTTTTGTTAATGAATTTTATTGAAGTAGATGCTTGTTCTGCTCCAATCATTTTTCTCCTAACTTGCAAACGATATCCCATTCAGATTTTGTGACAGGTGTAATGCTGAGCCGGTTGCCTTTTCTTAACACAACCATGTTTTCTAGGCCTTTGGTTTGTTTCATTTTTGCTAATGTAACGATTTGTGAAAACTGTTTCCGTGCTTTAATATCAACAAGAAACCAGCGGGGGTTATCTTTAGCGGCTTTTTCATCGAAGTATTCAGAATCAGGATCGAATTGTGTAGGGTCAGGGTATGGTGGGCTAACAATTTCTGCCGTTCCTACAACAGCCGGCACTTCACAACTGCTATGATAAAAAAGGACGCCATCTCCTACTTTCATGTCATCTCGTATATAGTTACGTGCTTGGTAGTTGCGTATCCCTTCCCATGGTGCGGTTGCGTTGGGTTCTTTCATCAAATCCGAAAATGAGTAACAAGAGGGTTCTGACTTAAAAAGCCAGCAGCGTGTTGTGGCCATATACAAGTTTTACCTTCACAATCAGAATATAATAGCCTCATGTCTTTGTCTGACTCAAAAACAATGAACAAGGGCGGGGATTTTCTTGTTCACGAACCTGAAGTCTATTTTATCCCTGAAGATTTCCAACAAGATGAGAAGTTAATGGCAGAAACAGCTTATCAATTTTGCAAAAGAGAGGTTCTGCCGATCGTTGAGCGACTTGAGAATTTCGAAGATGGCTTAATGCCATCTTTAGTGAGGAAAGCATGTGAACTCGGTTTTGGTGGTCTGGATACTCCGGAGAAGTATGGAGGTTTAGGATTGGGCAAAGCACTTTCCATAAGAATTCTGGAAATGTTAAGTCTTAACGGGAGTTTTAGTACAACAATTGGTGTACAACAAGGAATAGGTCAATCACCATTAGTATTGTTTGGCAACGAAGAACAAAAGAGAAAGTACCTTCCCTTAATTACAAGTGGTGAATGGATGACAGCTTATGCATTGAGCGAACCGAACAGCGGTTCTGACGCATTGAGTATCAGCACGAAAGCCATATTAAAAGATTCCCATTATCACCTCGAAGGCACAAAAATGTGGATTTCAAATGCAAAGTGGGCAAGATTGTTTATTACGTTTGCAAAGATTGATGGAGATAAATTTTCATGTTTTTTAGTCGAAAGAGATTTTCCCGGTGTGAGCATTTCGCGTGAAGAGCATAAAATGGGATTGAAGGGAAGTTCTACTGCGAGGTTAATTTTAGAAGATGCAAAAGTTCCTGATGTAAATCTTTTGTATAAAGCGGGTGAAGGGCATCGAGTTGCGTTTAACGGATTGAATATAGGCAGATGTAAGTTGGCTGGCATGGCATTGGGTCAATGCCGCGAATCCATACATCAAGCGGTTAAATATGCTAAGGAAAGGAAACAATTTAATCAACCGATTTCGAGTTTTGGATTAATAAAGGATAAATTATCTCGAATGGGCGCTTTTATGTTTGCCGCAGAAAGCATTTTGTATCGCACAGCCGGTTTATTGGATGAAGCGTTTTCAACGGTAAACTATGATTCAGAAAACTTACCTGAAGAGAATCGAAGAGCAAGCGAGGAGTTCCAAATAGAATGTTCGATCGTAAAAGTTTTTGCAACGGATGTATTAGGATATTGTGTGGACGAATCACTTCAGATTCATGGGGGGTATGGGTTTACGGAAGAGTTTCCGGTTGCGCGCATGTATCGTGATGCACGAGTGATGAGAATTTATGAAGGGACGAATGAAATAAACAGATTGTTTATTTTTGATCGTGTGATTAAAAAAGGTTTGGATACTTTAGTAAATAAAGAATTGACTGTTGCGTCGAATTATATTTCTCAACTTGCACCCTTTGCAGTGAAAGCAATGGAAGATAAAGGAAGATACGACTTACAACAGATAACAGGTGCGCTAAGTGATCTTGTGATAACTCATTACGCGATTCATTCATCACAATTACGAGCGCAGAAGATGAAAAATATGCACCATCCCATGGCTATGTTTGCGCAGTCATGTGCTGATTTCTACACATCGGCAGCGGTCTCTTATGCACATATGAAATCTTTGGAACTTTCGCAAAGATTAGGGGTGCCTGTTACTATTCCAGGATGGAATGGAGGCTACGCATCTGATGCCGATATCGCTGATACACTTTTGGAGTCAGATGGCTACCCATTAGCTTGAGTGAGCGTGCTGTTCCTAAAGCAGGCCTTTTTAAGGAAAATATCTAAGAAAAACAGGAAGATTTCGCAACGCAGTCTGAATCTGCGATAGTATTGTATTAAGGAAACGAGACGTCTTCATGGAGACCAATGTCCAAAATCCATTATCCGAGGCGATGCTGAGCTTCGCAATGTACCTGCGCGACAACCCTGGTGCTGTTGCGGAGGATCCTTCTGATTTATCTGCACGCTTTGGGTTACCGGAAGAGATAATTAAAGAATCTCTTAAACTCGCCCAAAACAACATTACAAAGAAGCCAATTGAAGTTCCTTCTACATTGATTGAAAAGGTTGTTAACGGTTGGAATTATATAAAAACAATTTGTTTGAGGCATCCGCTCATTTCTTCATCATTTCTTGCGGTTTTATTTTTGCTTGTAACAGTAATTACAGATACATGGCAAAGATCTCCGGGTAATGCGCTTATGGTTTTTGGAATCTGTTTTTCCATTGTGTTTTTAATGCTTATAAATTTTTGGAAAGGACAGGCAAGATATTCACTTGTAACAAGTTTTATTTTCATATCGGTTTTTTATGTTTTAAGAAAAATAATCGAATCATTCCCGTTCATCCAAAAGCATATGACTCCTGATTGGAGTATTTTGCCAATAATTATTTTAGCGCTCACATTCGTTCTTTCTGTTCTTGTTCTGTTTGTTTCTTTGGCAGGAGCTTTGTGGAATCTTCGTTTAGAAGCACAAGCAGAAGTCAAACAAAACAGATTACAACTTTTACAGCGCATATTTGATATTCAAGATAAATTAGAGACTACACCTATACAAGAGACAAAGAAATCTTTGCATTGGAAGTGGTTGAGTTTTTTAAGAAAGAATTGGTTATTCGTTTCTTTAATATGCGGTTTTCTATTAGGCTTGGTGATTCTTATACAGGCTTTGACAGTCGGATTTATTGATCCTTTACAACCTCCGGAGTTAAAGGTTATTGCGTTTAGCATTTTTCATTTGATATTGTTGATTGTTTTGTTCATGTCTGTAGGGTTCGTTGCTGGAAATTGGCATATCGGTTTGTTGTCAGGTTTGATATTATTTGGCTTTCAGTTTTGGCCTTATGTTCTTCCCATAAAAGATTTAAGTTTTAATTCACTTTTCACAAAAGAGTTCGCTAGTGAAGCGTTTTGGACACAGTTTTTTCTTTTGTTGTTTTTATCCATGCTCGCAGGTATAGGCGGGAAAGTTGAAGAAGAGGCTCAAAGGAAGAAACGATTGGAAAAATCAGAACATGCGGCATTACTTGCAGAACTGATAAGGTTACAAGGAAGATTATCAGGGGGGGCAAGTGATGTATGCGCTGTTGTAGTTGACTGTGTTAAAAGCACTGAGATAAAACGGAATTCTGATGCGCTATCTGTTGAGATATCTTTTAGAGAGTTTCATGAGTATACAAACAACATTGCATTGAAATATGGCGGAGTGATACGTTCAACAGCAGGTGATTCTGCAATTATCGAGTTCCTTGATGTGCAAAGTGCGTTTAATGCTTCACAAACATTACAAAAAGGCATGGCAGATTTTAATGCGAAATACAATCGTTTGAGTCAACCATTTCAAATACGTATTGGCATTCATTGCGGAAAAGTCAATGGTAATTTGGTTGAGGTACAGTTTTCAAGAGTTATTGACATCGCAGCTCATATAGAGAAAATAGCACCGAGTGGGGGGATAGTTGTGACAGATTCCGTACATGAAATGCTTCCTGATGAAAAGTTTATTGCGTTAGAGGATCCCGTAGATGGACATAAGGTGTTTCTTGCTGTTGAACCACAAGGCTAAACTTAAGCAGCTTTCTTTGCTTCATCTTGATATTGTTGCTTGATGATTCTGATTTTTGGTAAAGCCTGTTTGAATGCTTCTACAACTTTAGGGTCAAACATCTTTCCTTTTTGATTGTAAATTTCTTGAACTGCTTCTTCAATTGTCCATGCTTTTTTGTAAGGACGTTCGGAAGTTAGCGCATCGAAAACGTCTGCAACAGCTGTAATTCTTGCAACAACTGGTATCTCTTCGCCTTTTTTCTTGCTTGGATATCCATTACCATCCCATCGTTCATGATGATTTAATGCAATCTCTTCTGCGATTTGAATAAGCATGGAGTTTCCGCCTTCCAAGAGTTTTGCTCCAGTAATGGTGTGCTTTCGCATTTCGTCCCATTCTTCCTCGGTAAGCGTTTCCTGCTTGTGAAGAATGCTATCAGGAATTGCAATTTTTCCAATATCGTGCATTGAACTTGCGTACATGATCAAACGGCACTCTGAACCTGTAAAACCATATTCTTTTGCAATCGCCGCACAATATTGACTCATTCTGTCAATGTGATAGCCTGTGTCGTCATCCCTATATTCAAGTGCTCTTACCAGTCTTTCTACGATCTCTAATTGAGTTTGTTCGAGTTCTTTTGTGCGCTCTAAAACTATTTCCTCTAAAATTACGTTTGCAAGATTTGATTCTTGCAATAGCGTTTCCATCTGCTCTTCTGCACGCCTTCTTTTAGAGTCTACTTTTTCAATTTCTGAACCACTAAACCATGCTAAGACTGCAAACAACACAATCATGCTGCATGCCATAAATGCTACACTTATCTCTAAATTAATTAATCCATTAAGTTGTAATTGATATCTAACAAATCCAACAAGAATAGGAAAAAGAAATGCATACATTAAAAACCTTCGCGTTATTGTTCCGGAAAGTTGATTGTTTGTAATAATTCTCATCATTCCGGATTTCGGGAAAAGGAGTAAGCCATGAATAGACAAGAATAAAAACACTAATGCAGTATTCAATGCCATGGGAATAAATGAGGGGATTCTTGTTATCGTTGAGATGTTATAAAGATATCCGATTAAACTTAACAAACTGATAAAGAATGTGAACAATAAAAACGTTTGACTCAGATGAATAGCAGCCCTTTTTCTAAATGTCATTAAAAAGATTGCAGTTCCCATGAATAAGAATGCCACAGCGGTGTTAGGCGCCATTCTATTCGGAATGGGTTCGAGATTAAGTTTATTAGTAAATATAAAATTATCAAGAGAAAAATCCGTTCCCAAGAGATAATTTGAAATTCTAATTGCGCTAACGATTATGATTAATATTGCAAATGTTCGAGCGATTGTTTGAAATTGTTTTGGCTTGCGTTTTGTTAGCATCAAGATGCAAGAAGTTAGAATAAAAAAACAGATTGCAGTTAGAGGGTTCATCGCTGTTAGTCCTGGGGTAATGCTACGTAAAGCTGGAACGTTATACAGCCAACCAACGAGCGCAAGAAAAGGCAACACAACACTAAGCCATAATAATGCAATTAAGACTTTGTTCCATACTCTCGAATCTTTGAAAGCAGTGTTCAAATCTCTACCTACTAACGAAACAGGTTTCAAGTGATGCGCAGTAACACTTCTCAACTTTCCTCTAACTGAAATATCACTCTTGTAACACTGATTATAGGAGTATTCTAAGTATAACTTGATAGAGTGGTATGGACAAAACCTTTTAATCTACATCAGGTTTAGTTGTGTCAAGGCTTAAACAAAACATGGGGTATTATTTTGTCTCCCGCAATGTCTGCGAAAGTTTAGACTTTGCTGAAAGGAGTAACCATGCGCTATCAGGATGTTGTTATAAGAGTAACAGAGTCCGCTTTATCCGACTTTTTCCGTACGGCTCGGGCTGTGCCGGAAGATAAACTTGAGTGGTCACCACTTGATCAGGGAAGGTCGGTGTTAGATCAAGCCCAAGAAGTAGCCCAAGCGCCAGCTTTCTTCCAGATGCTCATTGAGAAGAAAGCATTTCCTGAATTCAAGCCAGAACAGATGGAGAAGGCAATGGAGCAAAGGAAATCTTGGAAAACGATTGATGAATGTGAGGAGGCTTGCAAAAAATACTCAGATAGTTTTTATAATCTCATTCGCGATTATCCTGATGAAGATTTGGAAATTATGATTAACTTACCATGGGGCGGTGGAATGGTGAAATCAATTGCAGATGTCATGCTGTTCCATTATTGGAATATTCTTTATCATACAGGTCAAGTAAATTACATTCAAACGCTGTATGGTGATAAAGAGATGCACTAAAAACCCCACCCCATTGTGATCATGGGGTGTTTAAACCAGATCCACCCTGCTTGCAAGTAAAAATCCTTTTGTGAAAAGGTTAAGATCAGGTGGGACTTTCTTCCATCATTCATTGCAATTAAATTCCAGTTTTCATGTAATTTGCAATTAACGCCGAAAGGGAATACAAACTTTTTCTCAAAGCCTGAATAGGTAAGTGACACATAAGGAGCAAAAATTGAATCGGGAATGGATTTTGCGACTGTAATTGATGCTTGTTGATATCCTGCAGGCGTTCCTATACGATCTGAGGACGTATTGATATGAATCATGGGTGTTTTTTCTGTTTCATGAACGGCTACCCATGTTCCGCGAAATCCATATTCACCAACAGAAGGATTGTATTCAAAGCCTAACTGCAAGCCATCGAGCGGTTCGTAATCGAGAGTAAAGCGATGTTTGGGTCTTTTTTGAGGTGTATCAGCATACCGATATGCTATTACCCATCTTTTTTTAATACTGCCCGAACCGAGCAGTTGGCCTTCTCCGGGTCATCCGGTTCAGGTAGGTACTGATGTAGGCGGAGTGTCTTGGGCAAAGCAATATAAATTAAATAAACAGAAGTTTGCCCAAATCAAAAAAAATAGCTTTATCATTCTTCAATAGCTTGCTGTATGACGGTATCAATGGTTTCATCTATTCCAGGGGGGGCACCTGTTACTTCCCACGCAATACGTCCATCTTTATCAATGACAATAAATCTCGGGATGCCTTCAACTTCATACGATGCTGCTACCTTATTTTCTCGATCCATCAGCACTGTAAAAGTATATCTGTTTTCACTCATAAAACTATTCACAGTGTCTTTGTCTTCGCCAACGTTAACTGCGAAGATATGCATTTTTCCTTGTTTAGCATCTTCTGTTTCACTCATTTTCTGTGTGTGGGGAAGCGCTTTCACGCAAGGTCCACACCACGTCGCCCAGAAGTCAAGAAACACAACACTGCCTTTTAAATCTGAAAGCTTAATCTCCTTGCCATCTAATGTTTCCAAAGTGAAATCCGGAGCGCTGTTGCGCTCAATAAATAAAAGCGAGGCTTGTTTTGTATCTGTATCGTTCGCTTCAGTTGATTCTGTTGTTTTGGTTGTGGTGTTGGCTTCTGTGTTTTCGCTGCATGAAATACTCATGATTCCGAAAGTTAAGATCGCAATTGAAAAGATACTGGAAAGTTTTACTCTTGATTTCATTTTTCTGCTCCTCCTTACTTGTACGCCATGTAAGGGCGGCTGAGTTACGAGAAGTCTACCTAAACAAAGAAAAAATGCCACGAAACAACCTCGCGGCACCCACAAAACTCAATTTAAACTAACTTATTTTTCTTTTCGAAAGATGAGTTCACCTTCGTTCGGCTTACCTTCCTCTTTGGCTCTCAGACTGCCGTCAGGCAGCGCTTCTAAATATAAGTTTTCAACGGGCATGTCTAGGCTCTGGCCATCTTCCTCTGCCATCTTTTTGATTTCATCCATGGTCATACCCATAAACTTTTCAGGCTTTAACGCAACCCCTTCGCTATGCTTTTCCCATGTTCCGCTTATTTCAAACATCATGTTGAGCAAGAATGTAGAGTCTGCGTTAAGTTCAAGTGTTATGTTGTTGAAAAATGATTGAGCCAAGGACTTCGCAAACTCTGTGCTTGCATCGCCTTTCCCATTAGATTCCGGAAAACTGATTTCTCCCTTCCACTTGCCCACAAAGATCGAATCACTTGATTTTTGAGCCATGATGTCGCTTGAAGCTTTACCGATTTTGGAAACTGTCTGTACGCTGTCGCCCGAACACCCTACTGTAACAAATAACAGGCATGTGCCTAAGAAAACCCAACTTTTCTTTCTCATAATGCTCTGATTCCACTTAGTTGTCAGAAAAGGCAGGTGGCATTACCGGCAGTAGACAAATTTAAAGAGTTTTCAGGTAAAAATCGGGTGTTGCAATTTTCGTGACAAAGGAGAAAAGAGATGAAACTTCTATTAAGTCTTGTTGCTTTAATGACAGCAATAGTATGTATGGCTCAAGAGGGCATGATGGACATGCGCCCTCCTGCAGAGATGAAGAACTTAGAGTTCATGCTCGGCGAGTGGACGTGTGAATTAAAGGTCTTTGGGATGGGCGAAGCAGATTCAACAGCAAAAGCGACTATAAAAACCACGAAGGTGCTCGGAGATAGGTTTTATAAAACTGAGTTTGTGACAGACTTCGAAGGTATGGGTCGCTTTGAAGGTCTGCAACTACTTTCGTATGATGCGGCAAAGAAGCAATACCGCTGTTATTGGTTTGATGGAATGTCTGCAGAAGCAACTGATATGTCCGGGACTATGACAGGTAACAAATTAGTGCTTACAAGTAAACCCACGCCAATGCCAGGAATGGGTGAATTTACATATCGAGCAACCTATGAGAAGAAAGCAAATTCGGAAATTTATTTTCTTTTGGAAATGAAACAGGGAGACGAATGGTCTAAAGCACTCGAAGGAACATATAAGAAAAAATAAAAAATGAATCACGGTTTGTTTTTTAAAAACAAACCGTGATTTTTATTGTTACTTTACAAGCAGCAGAATCAATAAGCCGATCACAATTATTGTAATCAACTCTCTGTCCGATGCCGCGCGCATGCTTTTGTAGGGAACTTCAACTCTGTCACCGGCATTCAACGCCATTACAAGGTTTGATTCAGCGTTTTCACCTGTGAGGTTCACAATGAAAAGTTTTTCACCTTCGTCTGTGTTTCTCACAACCTTTACTTTCTGCAAATCACTATTTTTCGCTATCTCAGATTCTTTCAATACTTTTGCTAAAGTCAAGTTATCGTTATACTCTACTAATCCTGGAAATACGACTGCGCCACTCACGGACACATACTGAGATTCATCCAAGATTTTTACAACAACTAAGTCCCTGGGATGTACTCTGGTGATTGGACCTAGTTTCGTTGCATCAACAATTTCGATTTCACCATTTTGCCTATGGATCTCGATCTTCTTAGGATCTGCGTTTTTATGCAAACCACCAGCTTTTTCCAACAAGGCTCTGAGACCAATGGGTTTGTCAATCTCTAATGCGATCGGATTGATGACGGCACCTTCAATTGAAACGAGCAAAGAATTGTTCGAAGAAGTTTCAGCATTGATTGAGCTTGCGTATACTGAGCACACAGCCACGATTAAACACAATGTGGTAGTGATTGTTTTCATTTACAGTCCTCCTTGTAAACTTAACAGACGGATTTAACCCAAGCATTGTTCCTAAAAAATAGTCAAAACTTGAGTGCTAAAATGCTATAAATAATTGTATATTCATATTTCGATAAAGGCTTTAAAGTATGTGCGCACAAAAACTTCGATTTTGGAAGGTGCTGGGACCGGGAGTTTTACTTTGCGGTGCGGCTGTAGGTGTCTCTCATCTTGTTCAAGCAACTCGCGCCGGAGCAGATTATAACTTTGCGCTTTTAGGGTTCTTGTTGCTTGCATGCGCAATTAAATGGCCCTTTTTGGAATTTGGCCCACGTTATGTTGCAGCAACCGGAGAAAACCTTATAGAAGGTTATAAAAAGTTAGGAACTTGGGCACTCATAGTTTATTTATTAGTAACTCTCGGAACGATGTTTATCATAACTGCGACTGTTACACTTGTAACTTCAATTCTTGCTTCGCATCTTTTTGGAATCGCATTTACACCTTTTATCTGGAGTGCAATTATAATTTTAGGATGTGCAATTCTGCTTCTCATAGGTAGGTATCCATTACTTGATATAACTATGAAACTCATTGTTTCCGTTTTATCTGTTTCAACACTTATCGCAGTAATTATCGCAATGACAAGGTTGGGAATATCCGATAAACCGATTACTGCACCGGGAATAGAAACTTATGCGGGTTTAGCATTCCTGCTTGCAATGATGGGTTGGATGCCAATTCCCATTGACTCCGCAGTCTGGCATACGATATGGACGCAAGAAAGAACCAAACAAACAGGCTACCGCCCCACCTTGCGTGAATCACTTCTTGATTACAATTTAGGTTATGGTGCCGCAACAGTTTTGGGAGTTTTATTTCTTTTGCTTGGTGCATTTGTCATGTTCGGTTCTGGCGACACTTTTCAAGACGGTGCGCTATTTGCATCACAATTTGTAGATATGTATGCAAAAACACTTGGACAATGGAGTTTTCCAATTATCTCCATTGCTGCGTTAACAACAATGTTCAGTACTACTCTCGTAGTTCTGGATGCATATCCAAGAGTTTTGGATAAATTCACTCAAACTGCATTCAATAAAAAAATCTCAGGAATGTATGTTCTTGTTCTTTTTATTTTGGCTGGTTTAGCATTACTCATTATAGGGGTTTTTGTTAATAGTATGAAACAGATTGTGGATGTGGCAACTATCATTTCATTTCTCACTGCACCTGTGTTTGCATTTATGAATTATAGAGTTGTTACTTCTGAATTCATGCCAGAAGAAGCAAAACCTTCTCTTGCAATGAGGATTATTTGTTGGATATCCATGCTTTGCTTAATAGGATTTAGCCTTGCTTACGTTTATTGGAGGTTTTTTATAGAACATTAAAATAGATGTTAAAATAACTTTCGAACGGTTTTGTTATCTATTCTAACAACAATATTGGGAGGAATCGGCATTTTTCTTATCGGCATGATGATGCTGAGCGAAGGATTGCGCGCTGCTGCCGGTCAAGCACTCAACTCCATTTTACGAAAATTCACAAAGGGGAAACTAAGAAGTATTCTCACTGGAATTTTGGTTACCCTCACCGTTCAATCTTCCAGCGCCACAACGTTTGCAACGATAGGCTTCGTCAGCGCAGGAATTCTTTCTTTCTCACAAGCCATAGGAGTGATATTCGGGGCGAATTTAGGCACGACGGGCACTTCATGGTTGGTGGCATTGGTGGGGTTCAAAGTTGATGTTTCATTCTTTGCCTTACCGCTTGTAGGGATTGGTGCATTAATGCGCTTGTTATTGAAAGGCAAGCGATCTCACTTTGGGCAAGCACTTGCGGGATTTGGGTTATTGTTTGTTGCAATCAACATCCTGCAGCAAGGGATGCAAGGAGTGGCATCGGAATGGGATTTGTCTGTTTATACAACTGTTGGGTTCTTCGATCGTGCGTTGTTAGTGCTTATAGGAATAATGATGACCGTTGTGATGCAATCTTCAAGTGCTGCAGTCGCTGCAACTTTAACAGCACTGCATGCTGGAGCAATTCAATTGGATCAAGCGGCAGCGCTTGTAATCGGACAAAATGTGGGGACAACAGTAACAGCAGGTATTGCTTGCATTGGCGCGACGCTAAGCGCAAAAAGAACAGCACTCGCACATATTTTCTTTAACGTTATTACAGCTGTTATCGCCTTAATGATCCTGCCTTTGTTTATAAGGAATGTAGATTATTTTATAGAATCAATCGGTGGTTTTGATGATGCAACTTCTATTGCCGCGTTTCATACTGCGTTCAATTTATTGGGAGTTTTAGCCTTACTTCCTTTCATCAATTCTTTTTCAAATTTAATCGTTACAATCCTTCCGGAAAGAAAGTCTCCTATTGTCAAGCGTTTAGATGAATCTACACTCGAAGTTCCTGCGGTTGCTGTGCACGCAGCGAACTTGACTTTAAAAGAGATATTAAGAGAGCTATGTTCTACATCACATCACTTATTACAAAGTAGGGAAGTTCTAACTATAAAAGAAAATGAATTAGAAGAGTTATCAAATGCGTTATCGGAAGTAAGAAAGTTTGTGCAGCGTATAAAAACCGACCCTGAACAAAAAAATGATTATTCCAAGCACTTGAGCGTGATTCATGCGCTTGACCATCTTGAAAGACTTATGAATGCATTATTCGATGTGATAAAAGATCGCCACTTTACTCAAGAGTCATTTTCAGAAATTAGAATGACGTTATTGAACCAGATTTCGTTGTCTTTGCATGCACTCTTAACTGAAGATTTTAGTACAGTGATTAACCAAATAGAACAAGAATCAAAGAGCATCGAGCACTACACAGAAGATTTACGTGATGTACTCATCGAGCGTGCCGCACAAAAACATGTTGATCCGCACACGATAAACGAACAACTGCGCACTTTACGATTATTTGATAGAATTTCCAAACACATCTGGCGAGCATCTTATCATTTGCTAACAGCAGACTCCGCTTTAAAAACATTTAAAGAAGAAATCGTAGATTAGTTTTCTGGTGTTTTCTCACCGAAAATATGTCTTGTTAAATAAATCTGCCCCATGTGATACGCAGTGTGATAAATAGCATAGGTAGCAATTTGCCAAACTGTACGGGTTGCACCCCACGAGGTTAGTAATTCTTTATCAATTGGAGCATCCACGTTTCGTAATTGTTTCTTGATTAAGTCTTTTACACGTTGCAATTCATCTCTAACCTGTGTAGAGTTCATGCTCAGAAGTTCTTGCTTGACTGGCGAAGAAAGAAAATGAGGAGGATACTGATAACGTTTATCTATAAAAGGGCTTTCAATCCCCCATTTTTCAATGGGCAGTCCTAAAATCGTGCCTAAGAAAAGCAAGGCGTCATCGTATGCGATATGTGCCGCTAGCTCGCTTATTGATGGTGCCTCAGGAGCAGGGCGTCTGTGCAAGTGCTCGTCCTCTATCCCCTCAAATGCTTCTGTTTGGTCTAAAGACATCCGTTCCCACGTAGAAACTAATGTTTGAAATTCACTCATGCAACCGATTATCCACAGTTTGAGGGTACAAGAACAAGTGATGCAGAGAAACTGGAAACACGCCATCGTAGTTGGGGCATCAGGTGGTATTGGAGAGCAGTTAGCAAGGAAACTCACTGCGCGAGGATGCAAGGTAGCACTGGTGGGTAGAAGGGAAGACAAGTTAAGGCACATATCAACCGAAATAAACGGGGCATCGCTCAATTTGGCCCATCCATTCGCGATAGACATCACAGACTTCGCATCAGCGGAAGAACACTTCGATAGAATAGTGAGAGAATTGGGAGGATTAGACATCATCATCTTCGCGGCAGGTGTAATGCCAAAAATCGCGCCCACAGAATATGACATTGATAAAGACAAACTTATTGTTGACACAAATTTAATATCAGCGATGGCATGGTTAAACCCTGCCGCAAAACGGTTCGAGCGCGCAAAATCCGGAACTATTGTGGGGATTGGTTCGCCGTCTGGCGATCGAGGCAGAAGAGGAAACCCAGCATATGGTGCAAGCAAAGCGGGATTGGAATGTTATTTGGAGTCATTGAGAAATAGGTTAAGTCAT
>CAZSPF010000013.1:43503-48890 GCA_964608695.1 uncultured Fimbriimonadales bacterium
AAGTCATCATAACGTAAATGTCGTAACTGTAAAGCCTGGTCCGGTTGCAACAGAAATGACAAAGGATTTGGGTAAACAACCATTTATGGTTTCAGCCGACTACGCGGCAGAAAAAATTCTGCACTCTGCGACAAAGTTTGGAAAAACTGTTTACATCCCATGGATATGGTGGCTTATCATGAAGGTTGTTAAATCAATACCCTCGTTTATTTTTAGGAAGATGAAGTTTTGAGAGTTTCTCCTGATAAATCTCGATTGGAACGAATTGAAGCATGGGGGATGACTTCAGCAGGTTTGTCTTATGTTTATCGCCCCACAACAATCGAAGAAGTAGTTCAAGTTTTCGATGACGCTTATCGCTTTAATCTTCCGATTGCTCTTAAAGGGGGGGGTAATAGTTACGGAGATGCATTTCTCTGTTCTGAAGGGATAGTTATTGACTTCTCTCGAATGAGGCGTATACTTTCGTGGGATCCGAAAACAGGGATTATAGAATGTGAGCCCGGAGTCACAATAAAAGAGCTCTGGCAATACTGCATCGAAGATGGTTGGTGGCTTCCTGTGGTGAGCGGGACAAGTTTTGTAACCATAGGTGGAGCGTTGTCGGCAAATATTCATGGGAAAAACAACTTTCATGCTGGGCCAATAGGAGAATATGTTTTAAGCTTTCAATTACTGACACCAAGCGGAAATATCATCACTGTTTCACCGGAATTGAATCCTGAACTTTTTTATGCTGTTATCGGAGGATTTGGTCTACTCGGTTGCATTGTTTCTGCACGTATCCAAATGAAAAAGATATATTCCGGATTTTTAAAAGTAAAAGCGTTCTCTGTCAAAAACTGGTCACAAGCATTTCAAACATTCGATGAAAACCTTAAGAGTGCGGATTATCTTGTGGGATGGATTGATGGATTTGCATCGGGCAAAAATGCCGGACGCGGCTTAATTCATTCTGCGAATTATCTTCAACCGGAAGAAGACCCCCACCCCGAAGAATCTCTAAACCTTAAAGCGCAGGCTCTAAGTGAAACAGTTTTGGGTTGGATTTCGCGATCCAAACTTCATAGATTAATGAAACCTTGGGTGAATAATTTTGGCATGCGTTTTATTAATGCAATGAAGTATCGTGGCGGTAAGCGGGAAAGTGGTCATGTTTTTCGACAGTCTCTTGCTGCATTTAATTTTTTACTTGATTCTGCACCAAACTGGAAATGGTGCTATAAGCCGGGGGGGCTGATACAATATCAACCATTCATCCCTGAAAAACAAGCGCCGCAAGTGTTTGAGAAAATACTTACGATTTCGCAAGAGCGCGGCTTGGTCCCATATCTTTGCGTGATGAAACGACACAAGCGCGATTCATTTCTTCTCAGCCACTCGGTAGACGGATACTCGCTTGCTTTGGATTATCGCGTTACATTAAAGAACAGAGAACGCGTGTGGTCACTCGCGCGTGCTTTAGATGAGGTTGTTCTCGATGCCGGTGGCCGATTTTATTTCGCAAAAGACAGCACACTCACTCCTCATATCGCAAAGAAATTTCTTGGAGAGGATACGTATAAAAGACTGCTTGAACTCAAACAGTCCCTCGACCCTGACATGCTTCTGCAATCAGATCTATCCAGAAGAGTCTTTGGAAATATGGAGCCCGTTATGGCTATGCCAGAGGAAGCCCTTGAACTGGCTGAGAGGTTTCGAATGTCAAATTCAGAACCTGAAATACCGGTAGATTTACCACAGCCTTTTTGGGACGAAATGCCCAAATCTGACTAAAAGGAACTTTATAATAGGGAATAGAACTCAATATATACTAAGGAAGAGGTTTACGACTCGAACCGAAACAGGTAGGAGATAAAAATGAAATCAAAGAACAAAGGTGTATTTTCGCCGAAAGTGCTGATACCGGTTATAGCCGTAGGAGCGGTTGCGGTTGGAACAGTCGGGATATTACAGCTATTGAACCGCCATGGAGAAGCAGCAATTAGCATTCTGCCGTCTGATTCGTTGTTTGCTTTGAGTTTCGATAACACTCCGTCACCCAGTCAAGTACCACTGTTTAATGACATTAGAAATGCCATGGAGGAAAGTGGACTAAACAAAACTATTGATGACATGCTCATGGCGTTCGATCAAAAAGGCGCATTGCGAGAAATACGCTCATTGCTTAGAGGAAGTTTCGCGGTAGGAGTCTTCGGAGATATCACAACTGAGCCGAATGTCGTTTTGGTTGCTGCAGTACGCGATATGCCTGCCGCAGAGGCATTAGTAGGAAGAACATCGAAAGCATTAAACACTACGGGGTTTAGATATTACGAAATTATGGAAAGTAATGCTTTCGTTACATTTCAAGACGGCTACGCGTTGGTTTCGAACACGAAGCAAGGGTTAGATGAGTGCATTGATGTTGCAAACGGTAAATCGAAAAGCCTTTATCAAGAGCCCGGATTCCAAGAGGCGAGAAAAGCATTGCCTTCGGATGCGACCCTGATGATTTTTGCAAATGGAAGAGCAATGGCTCAAAACGAACCTGAACTGTTGAAAATCTATGAAAGCATGGGAATGACTGAAGACAGCTGGGTTGCATATAGTTTCACACTGCGAAGAGAAGGGATTCTCATAGACTGCACTCAACCTATTGCAAAGCTAAGCGAAAAATACCTGCAATGGGTACATGACATGCCGCCCGTATCTTTTAGTTCTTTATCTGCGTATCCTGATGGGGCAATCGGAGTAGCAGGAATGTCAAACCCGGGTGGTTTGATAAGGATGATTGTAGACCTTATGCAAACTGATCCAACTGTGAGTGAAGAGATTTACGCAGGTATTGAGGAACTTGAACAATCTTTAGGAATGAGCTTTGAGAGCGATATTTTGTCCGCACTGAGAGGGGAGTTTAACATCGCCCTTTATCCGCCTACAGAAAACGGAAGTGATCCAAGAGTCATTCTGTCTATTGATAATTCGAATGGTGGCACAGCATCTGCAACTGCGCTTAAACTAATTGAGAAGGTCAATAGTGGAGCATTTGACAAAGAAGGAGAACGTCCTCGAGTAGAGATTAAGCAATCAGGAAGTTACAAAATCGCAATTCCTCAAGAGGAAAAAGAGAAAGACGGAGTGCTGTTAATTTCCGATGAGCATGTAATGATCGTGAGCGATCTTGGGTTTGCGGAAAGAGTCACACAAGGAGCTGGACATTATTCATTGTTGTCAAGCGACAGTTACCTTAACCTTCAAAACAATATGCAGTATCGTGCAATTTTCCAATTGGATTTAAACGCATTGTTTGATTCTCTTGTAAAATCCGGCGTGATGGATAAAGACTCTGCAACACAGGTTAGAGGAGTTCTTACTAAAAATCACGTAACTGCGAACTGGACATTAAACGACAAAACATCTCACATGACAATGTTAATCCCTATTGACTTGCCTGCATTAATTCGAACGGCAGGTAAACAAATGAATGAAGCGTTCCACATGGGAGATGGTTTCACATTTGACGAAGAATGGGACGTTCCCGAAGGTGAATGGGAATATTATGATGAGGAAGATGAACACAATCACGAACACCATGATAATGAAGAATCGAAAGAGAAAAACGACTCGTACAGTATCAACTACAAACTTCTTCCGCGACCTGTAACGAATATTCTTAGAGAATTGAAAGCCGCATAGCATTGCGAGCAATCTCAAAAAACACAAAGGCAGGAACGTTAAACGTTCCTGACAAAACATTTATTAACTTAGAAACTACTCTGTTGCTTCTTCAGTATCTTGTTTTTTCTTGCGAGTAGTTTTCTTAGTTGGTTTTTCAGCAGTTTCCGTTTTTGGCTTAGTAGTTCTTTTACGCTTTGGTTTTTCTTCTGTCGTGGCTACAGCGGTTTCAGTTGGCTTAGGTGTGGGTTCAACCTTTGCTCTTGTGGGTTTATTTGATCGAGCATTGGCGATAGATTCCTTTTTAAAAGCCTTCCTTATCTTCTTTTTTTGTGAGCGTTTACGCTTCAATTCTCTTTGCCTTAGTCTCATCTTATTTATATGTTTCCTCAGTGCATCGATTATACACCTAAATCTAAACGATTGACTAATAAAACCAAGCCGCCAAGAAATAGTTGCTAATGTAAATCAACACTACGCTGATAACCACTGCATTTGTAGTTGCTCTTCCTACTCCGACTGCACCACCTTTCGTTCGTAATCCTTGTTGACAGCTCACCAAAGCAACAATCAAACCGAAAAAGATGGTTTTATACAAGCCACCGATAAAATCCCATGAATCAAGGTAAACCTCAACAGAGCGTAGAAACTGACTCGAAGATATTCCATTCATTTGTGCAACCACCAATGCACCGTACATCCCCGAGAACACACCAAACAGGCTAAGCATAGGAAGCATGACAACGCTTGCGATTAGCCTCGGCACAAGAAGGTAGTTGTATGGATGCACGTTTAATGACTTCAATGCATCGAGTTGTTCGGTCACTGCCATTGAGCCTATTTGAGCCGCCATAGCACTGCCACAGCGTGCCGCAACCATAATGCCAGCAATCACAGGACCTAATTCTCTCGTGATTACCAAGCCTACCGTTGCCCCCACTAAATCAGCTCCACCTGATTGTCTGAATAATGGGGCGATATATAAAGCCATAACTGCGCCTGATGCGAAGATGGTGATAGCCACAATTGTTAAAGAAGAGACCCCTATAAAGCCCATTTGATTAATGGTTTCGTTTACTTCAATCGGTCTCTTAAACAAACGCCGTATTCCCTCTATGATAAGAATCGTAATCTCGCCTATAAAAATAAATGGAGCAAGAGTGATTTTTTTGATCTCAGCAAAAGGGTTTTTAATCGCATTCATTACAAACTAACAAATGGACGAATTTGCTCTAATTTTTTTTGCCCGATACCTTTTACCTCAATCAATTGATCTATCGAATGGAACCTGCCAACTTGACTTCTGTAATCAATGATTCTTTGCGCTATGACTGGTCCGATTCCCGGAAGACTCTCTAGTTGTTCTTTAGAAGCAGTGTTAATGTTAATTAATGAAGAACCGGATGCACTTTGCGTAAAAGACTCCGCCATGACCTTGGCTGAATAGACACCTAACCGTTCTTCTGCCAAATACTCACCCTTTTTGGGAACGTACAATTGAGTATTGGGAACCATTCTCGCGGCTAAGTTCAGTATGTCTAAGTCAGCGTCATTTCGTGCCCCACCGGCTTCTTCAATTGCTTCGGCAACAAGCATCAAATCATTTGCCTCAACGATTCCGGGATTGCGCACTGCCCCGGCAACATGAATCGCAAACTTCGCCCTGCTTGCAGAGAGTTCTACTCCCATCCCTTCCTTCATATGCCGGTAGCCTATCCAGCCGATTCCGG
>CAZSPF010000014.1:0-8664 GCA_964608695.1 uncultured Fimbriimonadales bacterium
CTCATACCCTTATAGGACACGAAAACCCCCAATCGTCAACCACCCTCCAAAAAAACTCAGTGCTAAGCACAAACGCAAAAAAAACACCCCGAGTCAATTTCAAAACTCGAGGTGCTGAAGATTTCGGGTTCGGATTGACTACATGTCGAAGTCGTCCATTCCTCCGCCGGGCATTTTCGGCGCGCCGTTCTTCTTCGGCTCAGGCTTTTCCACCACAAGGGCTTCAGTGGTGAGCACCAATCCCGCAATCGACGCCGCGTTCTGCAGTGCAAATCGCGTCACCTTTGCAGGGTCAATGATTCCAGTTTTCACCATATCCACATACTGACCGGTGCGTGCATCCAAGCCAAAGCCATTCTTGCCTTCCTTGACTTTCTCCACAACCACACTGCCTTCGAGTCCGGCATTTTCCGCAATTGTGCGAAGCGGCTCTTCCAAAGCACGTCGAACGATGTTCAATCCGGTTTGCTCGTCCGGATCATCAACTTTCACTTTCGAAAGCGCATCGACACATGCTAAAAGAGTCACTCCGCCGCCCGGCACAATGCCTTCCTCTACTGCGGCTCGTGTTGCCGAAAGCGCATCCTCATAGCGATGCTTCTTCTCTTTGAGTTCCGTTTCCGTGCTTGCGCCGACTTTGATAACTGCAACGCCACCGCTCAGTTTCGCCAATCGCTCTTGCAATTTTTCGCGATCATAGCTCGACTCGGTGGTCTCGATCTGTTTCTTGATGGTGTTAATTCGCCCCATCACATCAGCTTTCTTGCCGGCACCTTCGATGATGGTGGTGTCCTCTTTTGTGATGACAACTTTCTTCGCTGTCCCGAGCATGTCGAGCGTGACGCTCTCGAGTTTCATGCCGAGGTCTTCGCTGATGAATTTTCCACCGGTCAAGATAGCAATATCTTCTAACATCGCTTTGCGTCGCTCACCAAATCCGGGCGCTTTCACAGCTGCAACTTGAATAACGCCGCGAATCTTATTCAACACAAGCGTCGCAAGCGCATCACCTTCGATGTCTTCCGCCAAAACCACCAACGGTCTGCGTGAAGCCGCCGCTTTCTCGAGGAACGGAAGGAACTCCTGTGCGTTGCTGATTTTCTTTTCGTGAATCAGGATGTACGGATTTTCCAGCACCGCTTCCATTCGCTCAGGATCGGTGACGAAATACGGACTGACGTATCCGCGGTCGAACTGCATACCTTCCACAACTTCAAGAGTCGTGTCTCTTCCTTTGCTCTCTTCAACCGTGATGACGCCGTCTTTGCCAACCTTGTCCATTGCCTCAGCAACATGCTGTCCAATTTCTGAATCGTTACCTGCAATGGTTGCGACAAACTCAATTTGCTCCTTGTCCTTAACCTTTTGCGATAACTTGCTGATTTCTTCAACTGCTTTGTTCACCGCAAAATCAATCCCTCGCTTCAATGCGATGGGGTTTCCACCTGCGGCGACATAACGCAATCCTTCGCTCACAAGTGCTTGAGCGAGAATGGTTGCGGTTGTCGTACCGTCACCTGCTACGTCGTTTGTTTTGCTTGCAACTTCTTTGCAGAGTTGCGCACCCATGTTTTCATACGGGTCTTCAAGTTCAATTTCCTTTGCGACTGTCACACCATCTTTTGTGATGGTGGGACTGCCCCATTTCTTGTCAAGGACGACATTGCGTCCTTTTGGTCCGAGTGTGACTTTAACAGCGTTAGCCACTTTGTTGACACCTCTTTCCAGAGCGCGTCTTGCATTTTCATCATATAAAAGTTGTTTTGCTGGCATTTTTTTGTTACCTCCTTATTTTTTAATTGATAATCGCGTAGATTTGGTCTTCGTCGAGAATGGTGTATTCCGAGCCGTTCACGGCAACTTCGTTTCCACCGTACTTGCTGAACAGAACTCTATCACCGACTTTCACGGACATGGGAGCACGACTCCCATCCTCGAGGATTTTTCCGTCCCCGACAGCCACAACTTTGCCTTGAGTAGGCTTTTTCTTGGCTGAGTCAGGAAGGTAAAGCCCTCCGGCGCTCTTGTCTTCTTCTTCGAGTACCTCAACGACAACTTTGTCTCCTATGGGTCGAATTTTCATGTTTCATATTCCTCCTTGAAAGAAGTTTTCAATAGGGAATGCATCACTCCAAACATGTTGAGTGTTAGCACTCTCCTTTCCTGAGTGCTAATTATGCATTCTCTAACTTATTCTTGTCAAGTGTTTTGCGTTCTTGAGTCCGCGTTTCGCAGGCTCGGCTGGTAAACTAATTTCGTGCATCCGGAACTGTTTCGCATCGGCAACTTCCCCATCAGGTCGTTTGGAGTGATGGTTATTATCGGTTGGCTTGTGGCGATTTGGGTAGGGAAGGTGCGAGCAAAAAGATTCGGTTTGCCGCCTGACCGCATCATTGATTTGGGAATCTTCATGGTGATTGCGGGGATCATAGGGGCAAGGTTAGTTTACGTTTTATTGGAATGGGACTATTACGGGAAAAATCCTTCGCAAATCGTTTACATTAACGAAGGGGGCATGACGAGTTTCGGAGGAATGATATTTGGTTTACTCGCCATGTATTTATGGTGTCGAAAAAATAAATTCCAAATTTCTAATGTGTTAGATATGGCAGTTGCGCCTGTGTTAATCGCATGGGGCTTTGGAAGAATCGGATGTTTTTTAAACGGATGTTGTTATGGCGGGGAAACAGAAGTGTTTTGTGCTGTTCAATTCCCCGGGATGCACACAACCGTTCACCCTGCACAATTGTATGATTCCGCAATGAATTTCTTTTTTGGCGGTTTGTTACTTGTAATGGAAAAGCGCAACTGGAACAAACAACCTTACCCTCCTATGGGGTTTTTGGCGGCATGGGGTTTAATCTTTTTCGGTGTAGGAAGATTTGTTTATGAGTCTTTTCGTATCGGCTCGAGTTCTGAGCCGATTTCTCCCGGTGCTATGTTGACGTTAGCGCACATCGCCGCTCTTGCCATGTTTATTGCGGGTGTCGTTTGGTTAATATTCTTACGCGGTAAAAACAGGCAAACAGCAGAAGAACCTTAAAAACAAATGCTTACGGTTTTCATTGTTGCTTTAGCTTGTTACGTTTTGTTTTTGCTGCTTATCGTTTATGTGTCAATTCATCCTGCACGCTCTCCAATTTTTCTCTCTCCTTCTGTTTGGGATATTCATACGGAAAATGTGAACTTTGAAGGCGAAGGGATTAACTTGTTCGGATGGTGGATACAACCGGCAAATGTGCGAGGAATAGTGGTACTGGCTCACGGTTACGTTATGAATCGCGCTGAAAATGTGAGCCTTGCTGTAGCATTATACAAAAAAGGTTTTGCCTGTTTACTTTTCGATTCTCGTGCGTGCGGAAAAAGCGGGGGGGCTAAGGTCGGCTTCGGTTGGTTGGAGCGAAATGATGTCAAATCAGCATGCACTTTTGCAAAACAGCAACTCCCCAACAAAAAAGTTTTCTTATGTGGAAGCAGTATGGGTGCCGCTGCATGTGCGTTTGCCATTTCGGAAGACCAAACGATAGCTGATGGATTAGTTTTAGACAGTGCCTATCACGATCTTGCGAATGCAACGCTTGGCTGGTGGGATTTCGTAGGTGGCAAGACAGCAAGGTTTCTTCTTGCGCCTGCAGTACTCATTGGCGCACCGCTCGTGGGATTTAATCCTTTCCGTGTGAATGTTGGAACCGCTCTGAAGAAAAACAAAAAACCTGTACTCATCGTTCACGGAACACGTGATTCGCTTGTGCCAGTTTGGCACGCAAAAAAGAACTTTGATGAAGCGAACAACCGCAAGCAACTCGCACTCTTTGAAGGCTGTGGACATAGCGAAATGCGCTGGGTGGAACCGGAACGTTTTCACAACCTCGTTTGTGATTTTATCGAGCAATGCTTGAGCGAAAGTTCACTTTAATCATTAACTTCATTTTCAGGACTTCAGCCGTCTTTTTAATATGAAAATGAACTGAATAATATGGAGACAAGTACACTACAACACAAAACGCGCTTGGAACGTAAATTGGATTTTTTATATTTTTCAATTGCATGTACTTGTTTATTATTTCTTTCTTCTACTTACGCTTCTTCACCTTTAGGTTTGTTTTTTCTTTTTTTGGGTGTAGTAGTTAGTTATGCGAACCGAAAAACATCTTTGATTATTCTGTTCGGCGGGACGATGTTATCATACGTTTATGCAGTACCCATAACAGCAGGCTTTGCAATTCTTCTTCTGTTTCTTCCGCTTACCCTACCGCTTATTTTTCGAAGCATTCGAGAAATGCCGTTCGTGTTTGTTGCACTGGTTGCTTTAACTTTTATGATGTGTGCGGTTTCGTATTCATTTCATCGCTCTTTGGATGTTGTTTTTTTTGTGTTTTGGGTTGCTTGCCATGCTGCAAGTTTACTCATTGGTTAAGTTCACTCGGACTTCTTCATCGGAACTTTTCGAATTGTTTGGAATTGCATTTTTCACAACACTTGCGATTCCTCTTTTGTCAAATGTTTTCTTAAACATTAATAGCCCATTTTTTTATGAAAGGCATCTTTGGCAATTAAAAAATATTCGTTATACTGTTGGAACATTAGAGCCGAACATTGTTGCGGCGTGGATGGCTTGCGCATTTGCGATTGTTGTATTTAGTGCAAAATTCAAAAACAAAAGTTGGCTATACAGAATTGTTTATATTTTAATTGCTTCATTGTTACTTTACGGAACAAATTCTGTTGGTTCAAGAACTGCTTTTGTTGCCGTCGCTATTGTAATTGTTCTGAGTCTTGCGTTTTCGTTTTTATTTTATCATCGTGAAAAAATCAAGTCTATTTGTGTGAAATCTGTAGGGATTATGACTGCAGGGATTATTGTTGCTGGTTTTGCGTGGGTAGCAATATCTTTAATCACATTCGAAACACTGCCCATCTCTCTTGAGCGTATACTGAAAACTTCAACAATAGAAGAAACTGGCAGGCCTTATTCGTTAAGATTAGCGGAAAACACCTTAGACAAGATCCCGCTAGCTGGTGTTCATTCGAGAGATTACATCTTGCACTCTGCTCCTCTATCGCCACACAATAGTTTCGCAGCCAGTTTGCTTTATTTGGGTTTGCTTGTTTGCATACCATATTTTCTATTACTTTCTATACCAGTGTGTGATTTGCTCACGAGATTTCGTTTAAGTACAGATTGGCGTTGGGGATTTGTGATTGCGTTTTTCATCTTTATCACGTTAACAATTCCCATGACATCGAATCGCACGTTGTTCGTTGTTTTAGGTGCATGGTTTGCGTACAGCAACTTCCCGCCATTAAAACAAGCGTCAAGATTACCTGCTGTATCGTCTGTATCAAGTTAGGCAATGAACTTTCGCGAGTTGGTGACATCCGGGAGCATTTTAGGAATTGTTATTCTCGCGCTTCTTTTCGCGTTATTAGGATTCGTATTTGCTTCTGTATGGCCTAAAACTTATGAAGCAAAATCTGTACTGATTTTCCCTGTTCCCGGACAAAGAAGTCCTGAATCCGGACGTGCCGTTCTACCGGATTTTAGCCCTCAATTAGGCGCACAACTTCTTGGGGGTTTATTTTATCTCCCTACGATGGGCGCTACTTCGAATAGTGTAATTGACATTATAAATAGCCGCGCCGCACTCGAAGCAGTCATGCAAAAACATGGCAACACATTGTTTGGCAGTTCGCCTGATGATTATGATTTTCAAACTTTAAATGACCAACTCTCACATGAAGCGACAGAAAACGGAAATTTAGTTGTGTCATTCAGGTGGCGAAGTCGAGAAGAGGCCTCGAACGTGCTAAAGAGTATTCTTGAGTTTACAAAGAATCGGGTTGATGATATGAATGCGGAATTTGCATCAGATGCTTTAAAGTTTTTCGAGGAGGAGGTGGAATCAAGACGCACAATTGTAAGCGAAAAAGCGGAAAAATTAAGAATAGCATTACAGAGTTCACCACTCGCTTTGGGTGCTTCGAATCGCTTGGACTATGTATCGCAATTAATTAAAGCCACATCCGTCATGCGAGATTTGGAATCTCACCTTAACGCACAAACTGCAAACTTAAACGCACGGTTGACAGCATTCAGAAAGGCGGTTGAAGAAGGGGCGGAAGGAGATGCGTTCACATCCATTTCGTTAAAAATGCAAGAGGAACTGGCAATTCTAAAAAGAAAATTACAAGAAGCAGAGAAAACACTCGCAAGTGATTCACTGGAAATGCAGAGACTGCATGCAAGTTTTCAATCCGCGTCAGAGGCTTACGTGCAAGAATTGGAAAGAGTTTTGAGTGCAGTGAAGCAACATTCATCACCCTTAACTTTAGAAGATGAAGCCAAAAAATCTGCATTAATAGCTCAGATACAATCCACATCAAAAACAATCAGAGAACTTAGGGAAGAGAATTTGCTGTTAGTGAATATGGAACTTGAGCAAAGACAGTTGGCAAACGATTTGGCGCTTGCAGAAGACCAATTAAAAATTGCAGAGACGCAATATTCCACTGTGAAACTGGCTGAACAAAGAAAATATAAACCATTTGTGATTTTAGATGAGCCTTATGCATCTGCATACCACGTATTTCCACGGAGGGGGATTTTTACGTTAGGGGGGATGGCATTTGGGCTTTTTTTAGGGATGTTTTTTTATGTACGAAGAATGAGTATGGACTTTTCAGACTCTTCAGGAGAAAACACTTAATACAATCTTTTAGGGAATCGTTTTGGGGATAATTAACGAGCAAATTCCTTTAGAAAAAAACAAAATTGGTTTTGGGTTAAGTCATGGCGCTTGGAACTTGTTTTGGTTAGGCTTTAAACCTGCCATTCAATTTCTGGCTGGTGTTGTGCTTCTTCCCATTAATCCTAAATTAGCAGGAGCATATTACGCAATACTTTTATTTTGGACAGTCGGCTTTTCCATTTGTGCACTTTTATTGGAAAAACAAGTTGTTGTTTTATCTCAGCAGCAAAACGTGATGGTGTCGTCTGTTGTGCGGTCTTTGTTTTGGGGGTCTTTAATATGGGGAATTGTGCTGAGTTATGTTTTGTCTGTAATAATCTTTTGGTTAGTTGGTGGTGAGATTTGGTTTGTATTTACTGTTGTATTTATCGGGTCAATTGCAGGGATATGTGAATCGTTTCTTTGGTCAATTTTGGCTGACAAAGGAAAATTCCTTACACTTGCCATCGTTCGCATCGCATCTGTGAGTTTTTTTGGAATGTTGTTGCTGTGGGCTATTTTATCTAATGATGCTCAACTCTTTGCAGTGCCGTTAGGTGTGGAATGTGCGTTTTTGTGCTTGGGTTTTGTTTGTTTGTGCGGCAAAGAGACAATTCAATCGCCGAAGATTTCATTGTCCATTAAGAAAGTATTCGGTTTTTGGTTTTTTAAAGTTATCAGTTACTTAAACCTTTATTTAGATTCATGGTGGATATTGCGAGCATTGAGTGAGCCTTTGCTCGCCTCGCTCAGAATTGGTTCGACTCCGCGAATTGTGTTTGTGTTATTGATGAACTCATTTGCACAGCCCATTTTGTTTAGAATTACGTCTCAATCGTGGAAAAGCCATAAACATTCTGCCTATTTAAAAATTCGATTTATCAATCACCTTATATTTGCTTTCAACTGTTCGTTGGGTTGTTTAACAATAATCGCCTACCTTATGTTTCCCCAGTTTTTGAATCCGTATTACGAAGCACTACAAGTAACTTGGATTTTATGTTGCGCTTTTGGAGCGTTTATCTGGATTGGATATCTTGGGTGGGCTATTATTGTGAACTACGGGGCTATAAAAATTCCTCTTTCATTAACTATTTTTTCTTTGTGTATTCGCCCGCTCCTTTTTCTCGGATTAAATGCGATAGGTTTTTTAAGCATTCTAACCATAGTGATCGCATCAGAGCTCGTGGCGTTTTTAAATTCCGTGCTTATATGGGATAAAATTTTAAAACTGAAGATTTGGGAATTAGATAGAGCAGATAAAATTATTGTGACGGAACGCTTTCTGCTCAGTTTTTTGGCATTTTTCTGTCTTATAGGTTTGGGGTTTTCTCAAGAAGCACTATGGATTACGCTTATGATTTTGGGATTTATGACTGCTCGTTCTGTGATATTGGCTCGTGAGTGCTCACGGGAAAATGCACAAGTGCCTTCGTAACCCCCACATGTTTTTCGTAAAGTCTTTCAAAACGCAAAACGATGTAATCCCATGTGTATCTTTCTTGGGTTAGCCTTCTCGCATTGTTTGCCATTGTGTTCATGAGATAAGGAGGTGCGAGGATTTTTGCAAGATTTTTTGATAATTCTTGCACGTTTCTTTCGGAGACGATGCCCGCATTTTCCGTCTCGATTTCAGGGAAATGCGCTCCGTGCGTGGTAAGTATTGCACATGAGTGAGACATGGCTTCGAGAATCGCCATTGAAAAGCCTTCTGATTCAGTGGGAAGGATGAACAGATCGGCGCGATTGAGCAATGCCTCTTTCTTATCTCCTGACACGGGTCCGGTAAAAAATATCGAATCTTCACAGTGCGCATTTTTCACATAGCCCGAAAGTTTGTTTTGTATACCGTATTCATCCGGACCTGCGACGATTAGTTTCACATTTGGTACAACTTTCTTCACTTGACAAAACGCTTCAATCGCCAAGTCTGCTC
>CAZSPF010000014.1:8676-8928 GCA_964608695.1 uncultured Fimbriimonadales bacterium
GGATGAAGTCTACTTAAAAAGAGAACTACCTTGTCATTATATTTCAATTGAATCTTTGGAAACTTCCACTCAACTATCTTCTTTTTAGGCAAATCAATTCCGTTTGGAATCACTTGAATGTCGTTTGTTAATCCTAATTTTCTGTATGTAGATTGTTCGTATTCTGTTAGTGCGATTAAGGAATTCGCCCTTCTGCAAATCGTCAACTCCCAAAGTTTGAGTGCTGGGAGTTTTTTCCATTTTCTGTGCTTT
>CAZSPF010000014.1:8949-9238 GCA_964608695.1 uncultured Fimbriimonadales bacterium
TCAAACACCCCCCTCTGGTGATAAAAATAAGGAATCCGATTTTTCATCGCAAAATAAGATGCAAAGCGATTGCTGTGAACAAACGGTAAGTGTGAATGAATCACATCAAATGGAATCTCGCAACTTTCCAGCCACTTACGGAAATCAGGTGTACAAAGCTCTCCGTTGCTTTTTCTAAAGGCCTCTAATGGAATTCTTCTTAACAAAGATTCACGCGTTTTGAAATATCGTACATTTACACCTTCAATCGAATACCAGCCCGTACTCCGTGCGCTCCGCGTTCTCCGTG
>CAZSPF010000014.1:9248-15018 GCA_964608695.1 uncultured Fimbriimonadales bacterium
CGAATACCAGCCCTCGGTATCTACATCGAGCCTTTCCGTTAAGTTCCAATCTGTGGCTGCTACATACACTCGATGCCCTCTTTTTGCGAGTCCTTCCGCCAAAGCGCTGACAGAATGGATAGGTCCCCCTAAATGAAAAGCGGGTTTGTAGCCGATAGTATTAAACAGGATATTCATGCGTGAACCTCAAGTCATTTATCGGCTTGTTAACCTGAATCCTAAAGAGGTGAATGAGAGAAATGGAAAGGATTAGCGTCATTGGTACGGGCTATGTTGGGCTTGTTTCCGGGGTGGTATTCGCCAACTGGGGGCATCAAGTAACTTGCGTAGACAAGGACACTCGGCGAGTGGAAACCTTGAAGCGGGGCGAATCACCGATCTGTGAGCCTGGGCTCTCCGAAGCGATGAAGAAGGCTCTTAAGGCAGGGAAAATCCGGTTTACACAAAACCTGCAAGCAGCAATAGACAACTCTGATTTCATTTTTATCGCGGTTGGCACTCCGGATAAAGGTAACGGTGAAGCGGATGTATCACAAATTGAGAGTGCAATTAAGGAGTTGGCAAAGTTCATTAAATCTTACAAAGTTATTGTTGTGAAGTCCACGGTTCCGGTGGGCACAGGGGAAAAAATTGAAGAGATATTGCAGGCAGAAGGTGTTTCTCGTGACCTGTTCGATGTTGTGAGTAATCCGGAATTTTTAAGAGAAGGGAATGCACTTTATGATGCTCAACATCCGGAAAGGATTATTGTAGGGGGGGATAAGAAAGAGATATTAGAAAGAGTTTCTAACTTGTATTCAAATGCACAAACAGAAGTTCTGTTTTGTGAAAGAGAATCTTCAGAACTTATTAAATATGCGAGCAACTGTTTTCTTGCGATGAAAATATCGTTTATTAATTCACTTTCTGTTTTATGTGAACGATTAGGAGGTGATGTGAATGACGTTGCAAAAGGAATGGGCTTGGACTCTCGAATCGGTCATTCGTTTTTGAACGCAGGAATCGGGTGGGGGGGGAGTTGTTTCCCAAAGGACGTAATGGGGTTATTGCGACAATCCGAGAAAGTAGGATATCCGTTTGGATTGCTAAGAGAAACGGTTTATGCAAACGAGTATCAGACTGCAAGGTTTATCGAAACTATGGAGAGATTATGCAGAGGGATGAATGGAAAAAATGTTGGGATTTGGGGATTGTCGTTTAAACCGAATACTGATGACGTTCGTGATTCACGTGCCTTGTGGGTTTGTGAAGAACTTGTGAAGAGGGGGGCTAAAATAAAAGCTTACGATCCTGCTGGCATGGGAAACTTTTCGAAAGAGTTCCCGGAAGTTATCATGTGTCAATCTGCTTATCAATGTGTAGAAGATGCTGATGTGCTGGCATTGCTTACGGAATGGAATGAGTTTAAAACTCTGGACTTGCATAAAGTAAAAAAGAACATGCGATACCCCATTTTTATGGATGCAAGGAACGTGTTTAGCCCTGAAGAAATGCGCCGCTTAGGCTTCACATATTGGAGTTTTGGAAGAAAATGATTGTCCCTTCTCTTAACTACTCAAGCAGTAAAGTTCTCGTAACCGGTGCGGGGGGGTTCATTGGTTCACATCTTTGTGAGGAGTTGCTTAATCGCGGGAGCTCAGTTTATGGTGTTGACAATTTCGATGACTATTATTCCCCTATTATCAAGAGACAGAACATTCAGAATCTATACAATAATCCGCGGTTTCAATTTTTCGAAGCAGATATAAGAAGTGCTGATGCGATGAATGACTTGCTTGAACAGTATCATGTTGATATTGTGTTTCACCTCGCCGCTCGTGCAGGAGTTCGTCCATCTCTTATTAATCCTTCGTATTACGCTGATGTAAACGTGAACGGAACAACTCTTTTATTAGAACAAAGCGTAAAAAATCATGTTTCACATTTTGTTCTGGCAAGTTCTTCAAGTGTTTATGGTAATCAGACAAAAATTCCTTATTCGGAAGATGATGATGTAAGCAAGCCCATCTCTCCATACGCTGCAACAAAAAAGGCATGTGAGCTCATTGCGCATAGTTTTACAGCAGCACATGGCTTGCCTATTACGTGTTTGAGATACTTTACGGTTTACGGACCAAGACAACGCCCGGAGATGGCAATTGCAAAATTTACAGAACAAATTATGCAAGGTGAAGCTTTACAAGTTTATGGGGATGGTAACGCGCAAAGAGACTTCACTTTTATTGATGACATAACAGCAGGAACTTTGCTCGCAGGTGAACGACCGAACGGCTTTGAAATTATTAATCTTGGAAATTCGCGAATGACATCAGTAAACGAACTAGTTAAGCAATTAGAAGGTCTTTGCAATAAAAAAGCAGTTGTAAACTATCTTCCAGCACAAAATGGTGATGTGGACAAAACATTTGCTGATATAACAAAAGCAAAAACACAATACGGTTACAAACCTAATACACCCATAGAGATCGGTTTACAAAAATATGTGCAATGGAAATTAGATCAAAATCCTATCGCACAATGTTTCTAAAACCAAATATCGCAATCAGCGCATTCATCACATCGCGAAACTCGATTCTCGGTGTTTCACCTACCATGACAACATCGCCTTCTTTTATAATTGGGTTAAAGTTTGCATCTGCATGATTCAAGTATTTTGAAAAGTCAACAGGTATCATTTCCGCCTCGTTGTTTTCATTCAAACGGATGATGGAAACACGATTTGCAGGACCTCTTTTTGTTAACCCCCCCGCATATCCGATGGCATCTGATAATTTAGTATCTGCTGTATCATTCATAGTAAACACGCCAGGACGATTGACTTCACCAAACACAGCCACCTTTCTCACGTTTTCAGAGACGATGATAATATCTCCGGGTTCGTTCTTTGGAGTTTCATTAGGTTTATCCTGATACACATATAAGTTATGTATTTGGGTGTTGTCTCCGCGCATCACGCGCACATTCCTTAACGAACCAACATTGTTTGCCCCCCCTGATGCGGAAATCGCCTGTAAAATATTACTTCCTGCAGGAATGTCGTACTGTCCCGGACGCGAGACCTCTCCAAACACCCATACTCGATATGTCTCTTCCGGGGATATGCTGACAAAGTCTCCATCTTCCAACATAAAAACAGGCTCTTTCCCCGAATCTAAATCAAATAAATTTGCTCTTTTAACAATACTGCCTCCCCGAATAACGCTTACCCAAACTTGTTCTCGCTTCTCGTTGCCCGGTCTTGCAATATCTGCGGTAATCTGCTGTAAAGTGGTTCCTTGCTCGTAAGTTGCTGAGCCGGGTTTGGCAGTCATTCCTGATGTCCAAATACGAAATTGCCGTTTGGTTTGAATGCTTATCACATCTCCGGGACGTAGTTTTTCTGCTCCTGTGTTATCGTCCTGCGCGGATATGGCATATAAATCAAATTCTTTGTAAACTTTCCCATCTCGAAACAAAACCGCTCGTAAAAGTTCAGGTCTTTGGGTTAACGCTCCGGCAGATGCAACTGCTTCTCGCAACGTCATTTCGGGGCGCAGTGTCATCTGCCCCCCCATTTCTACTTCGCCAATTATCGAAAAGAACTCTTCATATATCTTTGAAATAATGACGAAGCTTTCTGCTAAAGGAAACCGTTTTCGTAATTTTGTTGTTACTTCCTCTTGTATTTCCATAACTGTCCTGCCCACTGTCTGTATGTCTCCCGTATAAGGCAAAGTAATCATTCCGCCGGGTGGAACTTGCAACACAAATTCTCCACTCATCGTAGATGTTACGTTTTCAGCACCTAAAATGTATTTAACAGTTAGTGTGTCTCCCTGCTTCACACGATATGAACCGAGTGCCAACACTGTAAGCAACACCCACGCACAAATCATTAAGGCTTTAAATATTTTCATCATTAATAACCGACGAAAGTGAAGGGTTCAGTGTCGCTTATTAACCTCAAAAAACACAAACGTAGGGTAACATTCTACACGTCATGAGTCGAATTGTGCTTGTTACGGGAGGGTGTGGGTTTATTGGTTCACATTTAGTGGATGAGTTACTCAAGCAAGATTGGACGGTGCGCATTATTGATGACCTTTCCACAGGAAAATTAGAAAACATTTCACAAAACAATAAGATTGAAATTATCGAAGATTCCATATTGAACGAGAACATTCTTAATAAAGTCATGCAAAATGTTCAAGCAGTATTTCACCTTGCCGCAAATGTGAGTGTTCCTTTTAGCATAGAATTTCCAAAAAAAAGTTTTGAAATCAACGCAATGGGAACACTAAAAGTTTTGGAATCCTGTAGAAAAAATGGTGTGAGGAAATTTATCAATAGTTCCTCCTCCGCAGTGTATGGTGAAAGCGAAGATCTGCCTTTGCGTGAAGATATGTCGTGTCATCCGATTTCCATTTACGGAGCAGGGAAATTATCCGCAGAAATAATCACACAAGTGTATGCAAAGACATATAACATGCAAACTGTTTCGCTAAGATATTTCAACATATTCGGTGAAAGACAAAGACATGATTCACATTATGCGGCGGTTATCCCTATTTTCTTTTCAAACATATTTAATCATGAACCTCTAAGAGTTTTCGGAGATGGTGAACAAACACGTGACTTCACCCATGTGATCAACGTTGTCCATGCGAACATGCTCGCTTTGGAATCTGACAGTTTGAATGGAGAAGCAGTGAACATCGCAAGCGGAGAATCCATCTCGTTAAATGAATTAACTGAGTTTCTGTCTTGGTTAGAAGGAAAACCCTTAGACGTTGTATACGACGAACCGCGAATAGGAGACATCAAACACTCATCAGCATCTATCCAAAAAGCAAAACAGCTATTAGGATATGAGCCAAAAACAGATTGGAGAGAAGGCTTAAATCAACTTCACAAGCACTTTCAACCCATTAGTTCATCATAAGTAGAAACTGTTTGTGAAACTACGTTTTGGATTGAAAAATCAAAAATTGATTTAGGGGGGGAACGTTCTCCTTGTTTTATTTTGATAATAGCATCCACCCATTCAAATGGATTATCTACATTTAATTGACATCCGGGTTCAAATAAATCTGAAATATCTGCATTCTTTGTACAAATGAAAGGCAAACCTAACGCATTCGCCTCCAATAGTACACGCGGCGTTCCTTCCGAAAGCGATGGAAGTAACAAAACATCCGAAGCCATCATAAGATTCGATACATCATCCCTCTCTCCTAACAGCAACACATTATCTGAAACTTTATTTTCTTGAACTAAGTTCTCAATAGTTGGAAAAAGTTTCCCAAAACCTACAAAAAACATTTTAAATGGAATATCTTTTCCTTTTAACAATTTTGCGAGTACAATCATAAAGCCATGATTTTTTACTGGATGAAATCTCCCCACATGTAAAAGCATCATCTCATTTTCATTTAAACCCAATTCATCTCTCATACGTTTTCGCACTTCACCGTTACGCCTCCATTTATTTGTGTTAAGACCAACAGGAATAACGAGTCCTTCTCTTCCTGATTGACCTACAAATTTTTGATACGCCAAAGAGGAAACAGCAATGACGCGATGCGCATAGTTCAAAGTTTTATATCTTGAATGTATTTTATATGGAAGAAGAAACCATGGAACATGTGCGCCAAGATTGTGAACTTGAACAATATTTTTTGTTTTTCCATGAGTATAAAAAAATTCAAGCGCTTCCCCCGACATCTCTCCCACATGCGAATGTACGATATCAGGATTAAATTCATCAATTATTTGCTCGCAAGTTTTTTGA
>CAZSPF010000014.1:15082-48491 GCA_964608695.1 uncultured Fimbriimonadales bacterium
GTTAGCTTATGAAACTCATTGCGCAAACTACCCGGTTTCGTTTCGTATATGGAAAAAACCGCACTACCATGCCCGCGTTTGTTTGTCTCTTCAATAAAATCAAGGAGGTATTTCTCAATACCTCCCACATTTAAACCCCCCAAAACATGCAAAATACGCATGATAAATCACACGGAATTATGCATAAGGGGGGGCGTTGCCGGGCTTCCACTTAATACTACATCCTACGCTGGGTTTTTGTTCATCGCTCGGCATTTCACCGTTTACAACCGCATCCAGCGCGAGTCGCAAGTCCGCACCGTTTACCGGCTTCATGTTTCCGGGTCTGCTGTCATCCATCTGACCACGATAAACTAATTTCTTGTCTGAATTGAAGAGAAATATATCAGGTGTGCAAACAGCGCCATACGCTTTTGCAACTTCTTGAGACTCATCAAAAAGATACGGGAAATTCCACCCCCATTCTTCCGCTTTTATTTTCATGTTTTCTGGCGAATCATCGGGATAATTTTCAATGTCATTCGCACATATGGCAAATACTGCTATTCCCAATTCCGAATATTCGTTCGCAATTTTTGCTAATTCATCCTTTACATGCACGACATACGGGCAGTGATTGCACGCGAAAACTACCAAAAACCCTTTCGCATCAGGGTAATCATCGGGGGACACCATTCTTCCGTCAATATTCGGTAATTTAAACGGAGGCATCTCCGTTCCCAATCTCACCATTCTTGATGTTTCTGCCATAGTATTTCTCCTTATTTTTATATATTACTCGTTTTCTTTCTTTAGAACGACCTCGACCATTTCACTTTCCGTATCCAGTTCACCGATAGTCGTAATTCCAAATCTGTTTGTTTTGGAAAACCAAAAAATCTCGTCAGTCATGTTGCTTAAATCAATTACCAATTCTCTTGCATCATGCCCTAATGTGGCTATCGGTATCCATGGACGATCGTTTAATCCGTCGTTTCCAACTCTTCTATATATTCGAAATCCGATAACATTTTTCAGATAATGCTGTTCATTGAAAACTCTTGGAGGCGACCAATGAAGCTTCACAGTGTTTTCATCAATCTGCTCTAAGCGAACACTGATGGGTGGATTCGGCGAATCCGCAGAACCATGTGTAGTTTTCAAAGTGATGATGTGCGGTTCATTTGGATTACGAAAGTACGCTTTCACAAATTGAAAAATCTCTAACCAATAATGATGTACCTTCCCTGATTTTTTTACTTTTACTAACATCAATCCGCGCTCACCTACAACGTTCATATTTCCAAAAGGATTCGGTTTTCTTTCAAAGCCGTTTAATGTTCGCACAGTTCTAACAGGGCGATTTGGAAGCATCATCTCGCCTTTAGCATTTGTTTTCCCAATAATCACCGGATCACGCGAAACTCTTCTATTGAAATTACCATCTTCCATAACCGGAAACACAGAATTTCCAAAAATTCTAAATGGTTGTCCAGATACGTCCACTTCTGCCCCCCTCTGAAAAATTTCAATCTCTGCATCTGCAATCGGATTTCCGTTAATATCAACTACACGCAAAATGTTTTCTTCTGGTATCGCGAAATAAAAATCACCGTAATACCCACGCGGTTTATCCCACGTTGCATTCAGGTATCCCGCACAAACTTCCGACCAGATATGCGGGCCGTGCCAATGCATCATTGTGCGAGGATGAGTCATAAAATGCGTAACCTTTTCCCCAGTATCCGGCATTACATGGTAATCATCACCATCATAATCCAAATTATATAAATCCGTTAATCCTAACTGGTGACCTAATTCATGTGGAAGTGACCATTCCGTACTTTGTCGCCACTCTTTGGAGGGGGGCTGCCAATTTTTTTCCTCATCCATCTTATCAATCCAAATCCACATCCCTTGATCGTATCGTAGCCCGTCGCTTTGCCAAAGTTCATTGAGGGTTTTTTGAATATCATCTGTATAAATGATTCTGTCCAAGCGAACACGTGCTTCGATTCCCTTTGGTGCAGATGGAAAAACGCTCGCTTCAAACAGTGTATTCATCATTTCAATATGCCAGCGATAGTAATCTTCGAAACCAAAAGAACCATAAGCTGTGCGAATGTCTTTCCATGCGTTGATGCGTCCGCTATGAACTACATAAACCAACGCCAATCCCCACATGGGAATGCTCACCATGTTATTTAGTGTGCAAATCTCTCTTTGTTGGAATACGATAAACGCTGTGGCATAATATTTCCCTTCTTTCCACTTATATTTGTAATTAAACTTTACAATTTCTTGCGGTTGAATCGGTTTTTCGTATCTTTCTTCAGCAACAACTTTTCCATCTATTTGCCATTGTAATGTAAAAGGTTGCGATGCTTTGAAACCCACATTTTTCACATGAGCGGTTAATGTTATCTCCTCACCCTCTTTGTATTTTAACTTTACATTCTCTGCAATTTTATCTGGGTATAAAAACTTCTCTTCTTCGTCAAGTTGCTTGAATATTTTAGCCCCCCCGAGACTTGGCCTTCCGTATTTATCGTATTGTACTCGTCCGTGCAATCCCGGAAGTTTAGGATTCATTTCAATAAAAATCACGGATAAATCGGGTAAATCCGGCTTCTTATCCCAAGAGTCATCTCTAACAATTTTATAACTCTTAACACTACTGCGAGGATAAATATTGTATACTGGTGATCCAACAACCTCCATATTCTTCCAAACATTCAAGACCACCCCTTCATCTCTGATAAACACATCTTCATAAACTCTTCCGTCTTTTAATTCCAAAATATCCGCATAAAGAATAATCGAACAACAAACAACACAAAATACTGTTAAAAATCTCAGGCACTTCATGTGCAGATTATAGCAAAAATCCAATAAAGGGTGTCTAATTTTTTATTACTAAAAAACTTAAGTGTCTATTTATGGCTTACAAGAAATGGAGCCGGAGACAGGATTCGAACCCGCGACCCGCTGTTTACAAAACAGCCGCTCTACCCCTGAGCTACTCCGGCAGTGAGGGTCTCTATTATACCTGTGGAGTTGTCCTTATACAAAACATCAGATAGATTTTGAACCTTTTTGAAATACGAGTTAGCTCTGTTAACTATTTAGCAAGATTGAGGGTTTCCCGAATATCTCGGCAATTTTATTATTCCTATAATTAAAAATCTGCTCGATCTGTCTTCTAACAAATAGCAAATGAACAAGTGGAGCAAAAACACCACCGTACAGTTCGTATGCAACTATGTCAACTATACGTGTTTTATCTCCTTCTTGGAAAAACAGATGTTCATGATTCCATAGTTTGTAAGGACCCTTCTCCTGAATATCAACAAACTTTCTCCCATTCTCCCATTCAGTAATTCTTGTTCTCCAGCGAAATGGTATCTTAAACAAATCAATCCTATACTCAATAATTGTTCCCACTTTCATGTCAATTGGAAGAGGGGTAAGAATCTTAAATTTTAAAAATTGTGGTGTTAAACGTTCTAAATTCTCTGCATTGCTAAAAAACGTGAACACCTTTTCAATGGGTGCATCTACCTCGATCTCTCGTTTTAAGTAATATCTTTTCATAACAAAAGAGCACAGGTTAGTTAAACGAACCTGTGCTCCATGAGAGTTTACTTAGGCAAGATCACAGTATCGATAACGTGAATTACGCCATTGGTTGCTTCAATATCAGTTTTAATAACTTTTGCGTTGTTCACATAAACCCCGCTCTTGTTTTTAATTACTATTGACTGACCTTGAAGTGTTTTCACTTTTGAGTTATTTTGAAGTTTCATTACATCACGTGCTATTATTTTGCCAGATACTACATGATATTTTAAGATACTTGCCAACTTTTCTTTATTTTCAGGTTTTAGCAATTCTGCTAAAATTCCTGGATTTGCTTTTTCTAATTTACTGAATGCTTCTTCAGATGGTGCAAATACTGTGAAGGGGCCTTTGCTTTTCAAAGCATCAACAAGACCTGCTGCTTGAACTGCTGCGACTAGTGTCGGGAACGAGTTTGATGCAACAGCTGTATCAACAATATCTTTTTTTGCCTCTACAGACTTTTGTCCCATCAGATTTGCAGACAACATAACGACGAGTATTGAAATGACTAACGAGATTAAGAGTTTTGCTTTCATTTTTCCTTCCTTTTGTTTTGGTTAACGCATTTGTGCAACGCGTGAGTAAGACTCCTTTCTGTCCTCAGAAAAAAGTCGAATGAGTTGATAAACAGCCGATATACCGACTAAGATGTAAACGATATTCGCCAGTACACTTCCGGCTCCAAATATGATGGCTACCAGATCGAACTGAGCAACACCCACGAGACCCCAATTCAGGCCCCCAACGATGATGAGTATCCGAGTGACTAAGTCAAGTATTTTCATGGTTTTTCTCCTTGGCCAGCTCGATTACCGAGCCAATCCACAAGCATAATACACATGTTGTCTATGTTTTGTCAAGCTTTTGTCTATATTTTTTGTTTTTTTTTCTGATTTCTTTGTGTTTTTGTTGACACTTATTAGACAAAAATGAGAAAATAAGCCCAAGTTGAGCTACTCCATAAAACTCGTCGCAGATAAAACAGGCTTGTCTGTACACACCATCAGGGCATGGGAAAGACGGTATTCCGCACTTAAGCCCTCTAGGACTGAAACAAACCGTAGGGTCTACTCCGAAGCAGACGTCGCTAAGCTCAACCTTCTCAGGCAAGCTATCGAAAAAGGGCACAACATAAGCCTTATTGCAAACCTAAATGAGCAAGACCTGCTCCAGCTACTGGGCAAACAACCATTTTCAGCCTCGATAGAATCCCCATACGAGTTTTTATCCAAAGCAGAAACTGCCATCTCACACCTCGACGGCAAAGCGCTCGAATCCCTTCTAATTCGCGCGTCTGCTTTTTTAGGTATTGATCAATTTATCAGCTCAGTCGCTGTACCGCTCCTTAACTATATTGACCAAGCTTGGACTCAAAAAAAAATTAACATCCGGCATGAACACTTCGCCACTGCGATCATTCGAACCCACCTCGACAACCTGCGCAGAAGAATCCAAGTTGAAAACAAATCAAAAAAAATAATTGTTACAACACCCAGCAATCAACTTCACGAACTTGGCGCATTGCTTGTTGCAATTGTCGCCGCAAGGCAGGGCTGGAGTGTGTTTTATTTGGGACCTAACTTGCCAGCAAAAGAAATTGCCGATTCCGCACTTGTCGCCAATGCGGATGCCATTGCTCTCAGCGTCGTTTACCCCGAAAACGACAATGCAACGCATGACCATCTTTTAAGCCTTTACAAAACCATCCCAAAAACAATTAAAATCATCGTCGGTGGCAGAGCAGCAGAAAGCTATTCAAAAACCCTAAAACAAATCTCTGCTCTTACCTTTGACGATTTAGACTCATTGAAAAATTATCTGGCAAGTTGAATTATACTTAACATATCTCCACCCCTCCTTAAGATTCGCTCAGAATCCGTGATGAATCATCTGTACTGACTCCTCCCGAAAGATTCACTCCCACCCATACACCCCGTTATGGCAATCCTCGATATACGCCGCAAGCAAGTCCACACACGCCTGAACGTCATCTTGATGCACCGTCTCGTTCACCGTATGCACATATCGCGTGGGTATGGAAAGCGTAAACGATGGGATACCGCCATGCAGTCGCTGTATCCCTCCCGCGTCCGTTCCACCCATGGAAAGAATCTCAATCTGGTGTTTAATCTTTTTCTTCTCCGCAAGTTTCCTAAAATGCTCTACAACTTTCGGATGACAAATCAGCGATGAATCCATGATTTTTATCGCTGCTCCCTCTCCCAGTTTCGTCGTGTGGTCTTGCTCCGGTATTCCCGGATAATCGTTCGCCAGCGTGATGTCAATCGCTACCGCCACATCGGGCTGAATGCTCCAACCGCTCGCAGTCGCTCCTCTCAGCCCCACCTCTTCCTGCACTGTTGCAACAGCATAAACATCCACCTGATTATTTTTCACTTTCTTCACTGCTTCAATCATCACAAAAACTGAAACGCGGTCATCCATAGATTTACAAGTCATCAGTTTTCCCATCTGCTGAAACGTGCGGTTCATGGTTACCATATCGCCCAATCGCACTGCCTTCTTCGCCTGCTCCCCCGACATGCCAACATCCACAAAAAAGTTTTCAATCGCAGGCGGTTTGTTCATCTCCTCTGGTGTCAACATATGTTTCGGTTTCGTGGCATAAATCAAAACGCCGTTAATCATCCCCTTTTGCGTATGCACAAAAACGCGCTGACTAAACATCTGCCTTGGGTCCCACCCCCCCAGCGGCTGCACACGCAAAAAGCCTTTATCATCAATATGTTTCACGATAAACCCGATTTCGTCCATATGCGCCGCAAGCATAAGTTTTTTCGGCGTGCCTTTAGCAGGTTTTTTCTTTGCAGGTAAAACGCAAATCATGTTGCCCATCGTGTCAGTGGAGATTTTGCAAATGGATTTCAGTTCGTTTCGCACAATCTTGCGAATTTGCTCTTCCTGACCCGGAACGCCGTGCGCCTCGGTGAGTTGCTGGAGAAGTTTCACGTTCATAAACGTCGTTTTACCCAGAATGCCACACTGAAAGCGTTATAATAATTGCCATGTGTGGAATAGCAGGCTACATCGGTCCGCGCGAAGCGGTCGCCATCGTCTTTGATCAAATCACCCGGCTCGAATACAGAGGGTACGATAGTGCCGGTGTCGCATATCGAGATGGAAACAATGTCAGAATTTTAAAATCCGCAGGGAAACTCAATAACTTAAAAACATTAATTGACGAAAAACATCCCGAATCACACATCGCAATAGCACATTCACGTTGGGCAACACATGGTGGTCCAACAGACATCAACGCACATCCGCATTACGATGAAAAAGAAAAAATCGCTGTCATTCACAACGGCATCATCGAGAACTATTACGAACTCGCGCACGAACTGCAAAACAAAGGACACACTTTTCGAAGCGAAACCGATACCGAAATCGCCGCACATGTCATCGGAGAAGAATATGAACAAACCGGTGAACTCGTGGAAGCGGTGCGTAGAGGGGTGCGTCGATTGAGGGGGGCGTTCGCCATGGTAGCGATGTGCGTTGATGAACCTGATAAAATCGTCGCGGTGCGTAATGCCAGTCCGTTAGTTATAGGAATTGGAAAAGGCGAAAACTTTTTGGCAAGCGACATCCCAGCATTACTCCCCTACACACGCGACGTCATCATCATGGATGAAGGCGACTTGGCTGTCATCTCGCAAAATGAAATCTATCTCGAAGATGCGGAAAGCCGACCAAAACTTCCCAACAAGCAGTTTATTGATTGGGAAATCGAATCTGCAGAAAAGGGGGGGTACGACCATTTCATGATAAAAGAAATTCACGAACAGCCCGCTGCCATCCGACAATGCCTAACCGGAAGGCTTTTAAAAGACGGCACCGTGCGCCTGCCCGAAACATTCAGCGAAAACGATTGGAAAAATTTTGAAAGAATCATCATCGTTTCTTGCGGAACCGCATATCACGCAGGTCTATTGGGCGAATACATGCTGGAAAGCCTCGTACGCATTCCGGTAGAAGTTGTCTTCGCAAGCGAATTTCGATATAACAACCCCATCCTGCGTGAAAAAGATTTGGTCATCGTCATCAGTCAATCTGGCGAAACAGCTGACACACTCGCAGGATTGCGCTTGGCAAAAGAATCCGGAATAAAAACTTTGGGAATCGTAAACGTGGTGGGAAGCAGCATCGCACGCGAAGTGGATGCGGTTCTTTACACGCAAGCGGGACCGGAAATTTGCGTCGCCAGCACAAAAGCATACACAGCGCAATCCACCATTTTGGCTCTGCTCACGCTTTATCTCGCGCATTTGCACAATGCAGACAGGGAAAAAATCGCACGCATGACAGCCGAACTTCAGCGGCTTCCTGAACTTTTGGAGAGTGCGTTAAAACAGGACAAACGAATCGAAAAAATCTCCAAAGAGATTTTCGGCGCACCACTCATGTTTTTCTTGGGTCGCGGAGCCGATGCGGCGGTGGCGATGGAAGGTGCATTAAAAATGAAAGAGATTGCCTACATCCCCACTCAGGAGTCACCTGCAGGCGAAATGAAACACGGCCCGCTCGCATTGGTAGAGGGGGGGGTAGTGTCGTTCTTCGGTGCAACAAACCCCATCACGCGCGAAAAAGTGGCCAGCAACATCAAAGAGATTAAAGCAAGGGGGGGCACAGTTGTGGGAATAGTTTTGGAAAGCGATTCGGTCATTCCCGATATCTGCGATTTTTGCGTTACTCTACCGCACGTGGATTCACACGAAACCGCCGCACTCATCAGCGTCGTTCCCTATCAGTTATTCGCATACCACGTCGCACGTATGCGCGGATGCGACATAGACCAACCGCGCAACCTTGCAAAATCTGTAACAGTGGAATAGATTCTTTAAATTCTCACGTATCTTATAAATCAACTAATGAAGGTTCAGAAGAACTCTATGCCCCACAACACAACCAAACCCTTTCTTTTTTCGCCTAATTTTTTAAAACAGATGATGTAATATGAGATTTGTGATGAAAAAAACGATACTGTTTGCTGAGGTTTTGTTATTTGCTTTGTTAGCGATTGGCTGCGGGAAGGAGGATGAAAACTCTAAATCGCTCATAGCCTATGTAGGTGCGGCGTCTAAACCTGCAACCGAAGAAGCTGCAAAACTTTTCGAGAAGAAAACAGGCGTAAAGGTGGAGTTGATTTTTGGCGGTTCAGGCTATGTTTTGTCTCAGATGAAACTTGCCAAAGAAGGTGACATTTATTTCCCGGGTTCTTCGGATTACATGGAAAAAGCGAAACGTGACGGCGATGTGTTTCCTGAAACAGAAAAGGTGATTGTATATCTTGTTACTTCGATAAACGTGCAAAAGGGTAATCCGCATAACATTCGCACTCTTAAAGATCTCACACGCCCGGGTTTGAAAGTTGCAATTGCGAACCCAGAAGGAGTTTGTGTAGGTGCTTATGCTGTTGAGATAATAGAGAAAGAACTTTCGCCAAAAGAGAAGGAAGCGTTTCGGAAGAACCTGATTAATTATACGGAGTCTTGTGAAAAGACAGCCACAGCCATTTCATTAAAAATGGCAGACGCAGTTATCGGGTGGAGTGTTTTTGAATACTGGGATCCTGAGCGCATAGAGACTGTCGCCCTACCGAAGGAACAGGTCCCGCGAATCGGCTACATTCCTGTTGCGATATCAAAATTCACAAAAAATCGTGAGGCGGCACAAAAGTTTATTGATTTTTTGACAGGTCCTGAGGGAAGGGCTGTATACGCTAAGTATCATTATTTCGCCACAGCGGAGGATGCGTATGCTTGGTTAGGGGCAGAAAAACCGGTTGGCGGCGAATATCAAGTTCCTGCTGATTGGATTGAGAAATAATAAGACGTGAGTCTTCGACGTACCACCATTACAGCCGCATTTGCGGTGCTTGCGCTTTATGGTGGGTTAATACTTTCGCTCGGTTGGTTTCTTGATGGTGAGGCGATCAAAAGTGCGGTTCAATCTGAACGCACTTTGTTTTCTCTGCGTTTGTCTTTGATGGCTGCGACGTTGTCTGCGATACTTGCCATGGTACTTGCTCTTCCCGCGGCATATGCTTTATCACGTTATCGTTTTCGTGGTCGTGAACTAGTAGATACGATTTTAGAATTTCCCATTATTGTTTCTCCTGCCGCACTTGGTGCGATGCTATTAATTTTTTTCAACAATCCTTTTGGTGAATGGGTACAAGAGAACATCACACGTTTTGTATTTACATTTGCAGGCATTGTTCTTGCACAGTTTGTAACAGTATTAGGTGTTGCGGTTCGTTTGTTAAAGACTTCTTTTGATGAAGTGCCCTTAGAGCTTGAAACTGTTGCGCGAACACTTGGTGCAACACCTCGTTACGCATGGTTCACAGTAACACTCCCGCTTGCTCGACGCGGTGTGATAGCGGCTTTTATCTTATCATGGGCGAAAGCGTTGGGTGAGTTTGGTGCGACGATAATGGTTGCCGGAACGATGGCGATGAAAACCGAGACGTTAACTGTTGCCATTTTTTTAAGATTAGCGAGTGCGGATATTGAAGGCACGGTTGCGTTAATATTGCTGTTGGTTTGTATCGGGCTATTTGCTTTGTACATCACACGTAAACTTTTGGGGAAGGCTGTGCATGCTTGAAGTTGAATCTTTATATGTTAGTGCGGGGAAGTTCCGATTGCATGATGTGAGTTTGCGAGTTTCGGAAGGTGAGTGTCATGCTGTTCTTGGTCCTTCGGGTTCCGGGAAAAGTACGTTGTTAAACGCCATTTTGGGTGTTTTGCCGATTGATAGCGGTGTTATTCGGTTGGATGGAACCAACCTTGTTGGTGTGCCGCTCGAGCGAAAGAATCTTGGATATGTTCCTCAACAACTTGGACTGTTTCCTCATTTGACTGTTAGGAATAATTTAGCTTACAGTGCAAGAGCGCGCGGATTACCTCATTCTTTGTATCAACCCTTAATAGACAGATTAGTTGAAGCTACGGAAATTGATGCACTGTTAGATCGTTATCCTGCGACACTTTCCGGTGGAGAGAAACAACGTGTGGGGATTGTGCGAGCATTGGCAAGTCAACCCAAAGTAGTGCTTTTCGACGAAGCGTTCAGTTCTTTAAATGAAAGCTTGCGACGTGAACTTTGGTGGCTGTTACGCGGGTTGCAAAGAGATTGGCAGTTAACAGTGTTGTTGATAACTCATGACCTCTCCGAGGCGTTTTTTTTAGCTGATCGCGTTACGATTTTGTTGGAGGGGCGAGTTGTGCAACAAGGTGAAAAAGCAGAGGTCTATGGACGACCTGCAGCGCCGGATGTTGCGCATTTTATGGGTGTGGAAACATTGCAGCCCGGTCGTGTGCTTGATGTGCAAGATGGGTTGGCGACTGTGGAAATTGGTTCTGTTCGACTTATTGCATTAGCTTCTAATGACACATCAGAGGAAGTTTTGGTTAGTATTCGAGGAGAGGAGGTGATCTTGCAAGGAGTTAGTGATGCGATTAGCAGTGCTCGGAATGCTCTTCCTGCTCGTGTAGTGTCGGTGCAAGCTGGCAGTCCTTTAATGTGTTGAGTTGGATGCGGGATTTCCACTGATTGCATGCATTACGCGACCCGCTTTCGAGGAGATGGGGTTGAAAATTGGTTCGGAGGTGGTCGCTCATATTAAGGCACCTTCGGTTCATCTGGTTGAGTTGGGGGGTACGGTTGATTGATAATTTGAGGGTTTATGAGGAGTGGTTGTTCTCCCCGTTTCGTTACGGGTTTTCTTTTTAAGAGCAGGATCTATATCCCTTCAACATTCCACTTTGTTTCATGTTGAGAGGGCGTGCAGGAGGTGTAATAATCCCTGCTTTAATGTTAGGAAATTAGAGTTTTGCTATTGCGATACCGTCTATTTCCACGAGTGCGTCTTTAGGAAGTCGGGATACTTGGACAGTGGCGCGGGCGGGGGGCTCTGCGCCGACCATTTCGGCGTAGATGTCGTTGACGATTCCGAAGTGTTCGAGGTTGGTAAGGTAGATAGTTGTTTTCACCAAGTCGCCCGGATCTAGTCCTGCCGCGAAGAGGATTTGTCTGAGATTATTGATGACCTGAACGGTTTGCTCTTCGATGCCCGGTCCTGCCATTGTGCCGTCTGGTTTTAGACCTATCTGCCCACTAATAAATAAAAATTTTCCAGAAGCAAAAACTGCTTGGCTATAGGGGCCTATCGCAGACGGTGCCATGCTTGTGCTTACGATGTGTCTTTCCATATCATTGCTCCTTCTTGAGAAGTTTTTTTAATTCCTGTTTCATATTACTGAAAAAACTATCAGGGAAATTACTATTTTAGATAAAATTAGGAGAAACGCTTAAAGTTTCAATTTTTTTGAAAAAATGAAAGGTTTACAGGAAGCACAAGAGAACTTTATCCGCGAGTGGGGACGGATGAGCAGTAGCTGGGGGATTAACCGCACCATGGCACAAATACATGCCTTGCTTTTTGTTACAGGCATTCCTCATACGATGGATGAGATTTGCGAGAGGCTTGGGATTAGTCGTGGAAATGCTTCCATGAACTTGCGGAATTTGAACGACTGGGGAGTGGTGAGGCGATTTCGAGTAAAAGGCGAGCGATATGACAGATACGTTGCAGATGCGGATGTTTTGACGATGGTAGCACGCGTTGCGAGAGAGCGCAAACGCAGAGAGCTCGACCCGACGCAAGATGTGATTCACAATTGCTTGAATGTCCTTTCCACTGAAGGTAATGAACCGGAAGTAGTGTCGTTTCGAGAAAGATTGAAGGACCTGTTGGGGTTATTCGAGCTGATAGATGCTGTGTTTAGAGTGACGTTTGCGACTGATGAGCAGTTTAAGAGTTTAATCAAGCAGCGTGAGAATATCCAAGCGATTTTGGATGAAGCGTCCCAAAATAAAGCAAAATCGCGTAAAATAAAATAAAAAAAGATGCCATTAGTGAAATCGAATGCCGCCTTGTCTTCATTTGCGATAGCGATAATTTGCTTATTGCTCACTGCTTTTTTTGCGCGGATTTACTTTATTGGTTTGGCGTTTGGAATAGCAACGATATACTTTGCGGCGATGGGAGTTCGTTCATTGCGAAAAGACCCTTATGACCTTAAACTTTTGAAAGAGATTGAGGAAAAAGAGGAGTTGCGCGAGATAGAGCGAGAAATGGAAGAGTATGACCCCTTTAGCCAGGAAGACACTGTTTACTGTTCACATTGCGACGAGGTTTTCGATGCACGATTTTCAAGATGTCCTTCTTGCGGACGGATATTTAGATAAGTTTTTAAGGCCCGCTAATCCAATCCATTGCATAGACAAACTCGCCGTTGTTTCTTTGTTCTTGCCTGATGATTCCGATGTTGTTTGAATAGTAAGTTATTTGTTCGATTTCTTGATCTTGGAATTTCATAAAAATTTTAACTTGTAAACAATCAAATTCTGTTTCGGAGATTTTGTACTTTTTGGGTTCTTGTGTAATGACGGCATGGATCGTTTCCGATTGGAATCGTGTTTTGGCTTCTCCTTCATATTTCCATTGGCTTTTTGGTTGCCCGGGCTGGAGCATGATGAGGGGGGGGTCAAAAGACATTGTTGCTAAATCTGAAACATAGAGTTTCCCTCCTCTCCATGCGAGTTTGGTGCTGCCATGATTTCCTGACAGTTGCGTGCCTTTTCCTGTGCCGACTCTTGTTTCACCGTTTACTTTTATTTCCACAACTTTGCTGTTCATTTTATCGTAAAGACTGTATTTCCATTCATTGCCATCGTTTAATGGCATCCATGAGTTATTTTGATTGCAAGCAGAAATTAAAAATATAACAAAAACCGCACAAAACAAACCTATTCTGTTTTGTGCGGTTTGTAATTCCAAGAGAACGATTTTACTCTTTGTTTTCGGAAGATCTCTCTTGTCTATAACGGTCTTGTCTTGGTCTTCTTCCTCTCTCTTGTGAACCTCCGCCATTATTCCTTCCGAAGTCAAGCGTAACGAATGGTAATAACGCCATTTCTCTCGCACGACGAATGGAACGTGCAACCATGCGTTGCTGTTTTGCAGTGTTGCCTGTTTGTCTTGCGGGTAGTATTTTGCCTTGATCATTTAAGAAGCGTCGAAGCAGTCCCACTTCTTTATAGTCTAAATTTTCAATTTTTTGCGTTGTAAGTACGCTTACTTTTCTTCTTCGTCTGCTTCGAGGTCGTCCTTCTTTTGCGGCAAGAACCGCATTAACTGATTCTTCAATTTCATCTTTTTCAGGTGTAGCATCTGCTTTTGCGGGAATTTCCTGCAGGTTACCGCTCTCGGGTTTCGACGCCTCGGTGGTGCTTTCTTCCTGCGTCGGAGTCGGTTGTTCATCTGTCATATTAGCTTTTTCTCCTTTTTTAGGGAGTTGAATTATATCACATCTTATGGCGTAAGGCTATTTCATGAGCCTCGTTTCTTGATGTGTGAGTTCAAAAACATGGTTTTTTACGGGTAGATACCGCGTTTGAATGTGGCATCTGCGACTCGTTTCACCCCCACGATGTATGCGGCGATTCTCATATTTGTTTTGTGCTGAAGCATGGTTTGCAACACGGTTTGGAATGAGTTTCTCATGATTTTTTCGAGCTTTTCCGTTACTTCGTTTTCTTCCCAGAAGAAGGCTTGAAGGTCTTGCACCCATTCGAAATAACTTACAACCACTCCACCGGCATTTGCGAGAATATCCGGTACAACAAGCACGCCTTTGTCGTCCAAGATCTCGTCTGCTTCGGGAGTTGTGGGACCGTTTGCACCTTCTACGATGAGTTTTGCTTTTATGTTGTTTGCGTTACCAGCGTGAATTTGCTCTTCAGTTGCGGCAGGGATGAGTATGTCGCAATCGAGTTCTAAAAGTTCATCGTTCGTGATTCTGTCTGCTTCTTTGAAGTCTTTTATCCCTCCTTCTCTTCCTGAGTATGATTTTAACAACGCGTGTATGGGTAAACCGTTTGGATTGTAAATCCCCCCCGTTGCATCTGAAACAGCAATAACTTTTGCGCCGAGCCTTTCGGCGATAAGTGCGGCATGACTTCCCACATTGCCAAAACCCTGTACGACAATTTTCATATCGTCGAAATTAACATTCATGAATTTGCATGCTTCGACTGCTGTTGTTATAACTCCTCTTCCTGTTGCTTCAATCCTCCCTTCAGAACCACCGAGTTCAACAGGTTTTCCTGTCACAACTCCTGTTACAGTTGTTCCTTTGTGCATGCTATACGAATCCATGATCCAAGCCATGACTTGCGCATTGGTACCCATGTCCGGTGCAGGGATGTCAGTATCCGGTCCGACTATCATGTTAATCTCTGAAATAAATCTTCGAGTGAGCTTTTCAAGTTCTCTTCTGCTGAGTTTTTTTGTATCTACACGCACCCCCCCCTTTGCACCACCATATGGTATGTTTACAACTGCACACTTCCATGTCATCCACATTGCAAGCGCTGTTGTTTCGTCTAAGTCTACATTAGGGCTGTATCGAATTCCGCCTTTTGTTGGTCCGCGGCTGACGTTGTGTTGTACACGAAAACCGGTGAACACTTCGAGTTTTCCGTTATCCATTAACACAGGAAAATTTACGATGACTTGTCTTTTTGGTAGTGCCAAAACTTGATGCACTCCTTCATCCAAATCTAAATGTTTTGCCGCAACAGCCAATTGTTCTTTAGCCATTTCCAGCACGTTAGGTTTTTCGATAGTGTGTGTAGACATGTTTTTCTCCTATTGTTTGTACATTAAACTTGTGCGGTTGTTCTTTTTCGGCTGATAGCATGGACAAGGCTTGCCAGAACACCGTTATACAACGCACTCCCTATTGTATCTGCCAGATGAGACAAGATGTCACGCGGGACACCGATGAATAAGTATAGCAAGCCAGAAACCAAAGTTCCTGCAAAAACGACAAAAATTAGCGTAAAGATTCCTCCTCCGAGAATCGCTTCGTTGAGCCTTTTAGAAGCAAAACATGCTCCCATCCGGCTAATCACAAAAGCGGCGAGCTTATCGTTAAGCATTGCGCTGTAAAATAGTCCGCTGATACCCCCGATAACGAAGGCTTGTTCTTGAGCTCTTGACAGTGAGAGTAGGATCGCAGTCAGTAAAATAAAATCTGGAGACGCAAAACCTATCGATAGTCTTGTTCCAAACACTCCTTGCAATGCTGTTGCAAACACAAGCCAAGCAAAGACTATTAGTGAGTCTCGAATCATTTTATATAAACCGTAACCTCACGGATGTTATTCAAATCGATTGCGGGCTTGACATTGCTTCGCCTGATGCCAAATTCACGCTCTGCCCAGATATAAGAAATCCAGCCGATGCGTATCCCCTCTGGATAAACAACCGATAAACCAGATGTAGTTACCAAGTCTCCTAATTGCACATCTGCGGACTCGCTATAAATATCTAATGCGAGAGTGTCGTCACCTTGTCCTCTTACTATTCCGACTCCTTGAGAATTTGTTCTATGAATTCTTGCACCCGCGCTGAAGGTGGGATTCGTTATTAAGATGGCATAAGAAAATAAGTTTGAAGTTTCTACAACTTGACCAACTAAACCTTCCGCAGATGCGACAGGTGAGCCGGGTGTTACGCCATGTTTTTGTCCTACGTTTATACGAATCCTTTTTTCTTCGGGAAAGAAACCAACTACGTCTGCATTAACTTTTTTGAAATTTGGTTTATCGGGAAGATTTAACAATTTTCGCAGTCTTCTTACTTCCGATTCGAGTTGTGATATTTTGAATTCGTTTTGGTTTGCGATTTGGAGCTGTTCTTGTAAAAGTTTAACCTGTCTGTTTAATTTTGGAGCATTCCAAATACCTGAAGAGAAATCTATGGTCCATGAGACGACAGCTTCCATGGGGTTTTGAATTATATTCACAATTGATTGAATAGAAAGCGAGAGAACATCTATTTTTCCTTGACTTTTTGCACGAGATTGAAAAGAGTTAAGAATAATCGCGAGAACAATGATGACAATGGGTACGATCCAAGGAGAACGCTTGTTCACTCTTTATATGCTTTTACCAAGACTTTTTGTAGTTGTGGGCTACGTTGGACTTCCGTCATCACTCTTCCCGTTCCGATTACGACACAGGTGAGCGGGTCGTGCGCAACGATTACTGGGATGCCTGTTTCATCGGCGATTAATCTATCCAAACCTTTTAACAGAGCACCACCACCTGCCAATACGATCCCGCGGTGGATGATATCCGCTGCAAGTTCGGGGGGGGCTGTTTCAAGAGTTAGCTTTACTGCTTCGACGATTGAGTTTAATTGTTCTTGTATGGCAATACGAATGTCTTCGCTATTTAAGATAGCGCTTCTGGGAAGACCACTCAATAAATCTCGACCACGTATCTCGTAAGTTAATTCTTCCATCAAGGGGTAAGCACTTCCGATTTCTATTTTCGCTCGTTCCGCCATTCTCTCACCAATATAAAGGTTGAATGCTCTTCGGACGTAATTCACAATGGCTTCGTTTATTTCGTCTCCTGCAACACGAATGGAGCGCGCATTAACAATTCCTGCAAGGGAGATAATAGCGACTTCCGTCGTCCCCCCCCCTATGTCAACAATCATAGAACCAGTCGGCTCTGCAACAGGAAGCCCTGCACCTATTGCCGCTGCCATAGGTTCTTCGATTACGAATGCTTGCGTTGCGCCTGCTCTTCGACATGCTTCGATGACCGCCATGCGCTCTACTTCTGTTACTCCGCTCGGAACACCTACCACGACTTTACGCAAAGCAAATTTTCTTGTCGTGGCTTTGCCAATGAAGTGTCGGAGCATAGCTTGTGTTTGGTCATAGTCGGCAATGACTCCGTCTTTTAACGGGCGGATAGCGTTTATGTTGGCGGGAGTTCTCCCTAACATCCTTTGTGCGTCTTCACCAACTTCGAGGATTTTGTTTGTGTCGACATCTATGGCTACAACACTTGGCTCGTTGAGAAGTATGCCTTTGCCTTCGGCATAGACAAGCGTGTTTGCAGTGCCTAAATCTATGCCGAGGTCTTCGCTGAAATGACCGCGTAAGGATCCCCAAAATTCTTTTAAAACTTTCAGTTGGTTTGCTCCTCTTCCCCAAGAGCATCACCGATTGCAAGGCGTCTTGCCAATGTCTCTTGGGAAATAGCTGACAGGACAATATGATCGTTATTAGTAAAGATAACACATTTTGTGCGCCTTCCTTGTGTTGCGTCTATAACTTTACCGTTGTCTCTCATTTGCTGAATCATTCTTCGGATAGGAGCAGACTCACTGCTGACCATTGCGACTATTTGATTTGTCACTACAAAGTTATAGAATCCAACGTTAATAACCGGAGTTGCAGGCATAAAAAAACCTCATTAAACCACTCAAAACGAGCGATTTAGCGAGATTATGCACGAAAATCTCTGTTTATCGCCGGATTTTTATCCGGCTCCAGAGACCCCTGCTCTCATGGGACCTGCCGGTTGACCTTGTCCGCCACCAGCCGCGCCGCCCATAGTAGGTGCGCTTCCGCCCATAACGCCGCCTCCCATTGCTCCACCACCGGACATACCGCCTTGTTGGATATCGAAGGGTTCAACCTTGGTATTGGTCATCACAGGTGCTGCAGCTGTTGCGGCTGGCTCACCTCTTACGGGTTGTTCGGGAGTAGGCGCAGGTATCGGTTCTGCCCTTGTGAAGTAGAAGATACCGATAGCGATTAAGCCCACTACCGCCGCTCCCACGATTACGGGAAGGTCGTTTGAAGTTTGATGTTGTGCCATATACAATCCTTATTGACGCCTTTTCGGTTAAGAAAAGTTGCCTTAATGCCTAAAGTGTCGCACACCCGTGAACAACATTGCAAGCCCTTTTTCGTTTGCGGCTGAAATTACGTCGTCATCTTTCTTCGAGCCACCGGGCTGCACTATGGCTGAAATGCCTGCTTCGGATGCTGTGAGGATACTGTCTGAGAAGGGGAAGAACGCATCACTTGCGAGTACAGCATCTTTCACCAAGTCACCCGCTTGTTCTATTGCGAGTTTGACGGATTTCACACGATTCGTTTGCCCAGCTCCGACTCCCAGTACTCTATCCTGATTCGCAATAACGATGGCGTTAGATTTAACGTGTTTTACAACAATCCACGCGTTTCGAAGTGCCAAAAGCTGATCATGTGTGGGTTGTTTTTCGGAAACCACTTTCCAATTACTGTTATCAGTAATGTCTGCGGATTGGATTAATGCCCCCCCTCGAATACTTCTTACAGATAGGTATTCCTGTCTTGAAGGTTCACCTGCAGCTAAAATTCTTACGTTTTGCCCCCATCCCTCCCTTGTTTTGAAAACTTCCAAACATTCGTCGGAGATAGAAGAACAGATAATTACTTCAAAAAAGTTTCCCTTTGCAGCGATCTCTTGAGCAGTATCTAATTGAAGCTCGCCAGTAAATGCAACAATGCCTCCGAATGCTGAAACTTCGTCCCCTGCTTTCGCATGCAGAAAAGATTGTTTTTGAATTTTTGACCAAGATACCCCACACGGGTTGCCATGCTTTACAATCACACAAGGAGATACCCCCCCCGCATGGAGAGCATCAAGTTCACTTGCAAGTTCCCATGCGGCATCTGCATCGAGAAAGTTATTATAACTCAGTTCTTTTCCCCAGAGTTGCTTAGCTTGTGCTACTCCACCTTTTTCGAAAGGAGATACAAACAAGCCTGCATTTTGATGTGGGTTTTCTCCATATCTTAATTTTTGTTTTAGTCTGTATCCGATGGAATAAGTGTCTCCGATTTCCATTTGGTAGTCATCCCAGAAATAATCTGCGATGAGAGAATCATAAAACGCCGTATGAGCAAATGCTTTTGCTCTAAGCATCTCGCGAAATTCCCTTTTCGGATGATCGATATCTGCAATCACTTTTTCATAGTCTTTGGGATCTACAACAACGTACACATGCTGAGCGTTTTTTGCAGCAGCACGAATCATGGCGGGACCGCCAATGTCTATGTTCTCTGTAGCTTCATCACGGTTCGCGCCTTGTAAAACGGCTTCTTCGAAAGGATATAAGTTCACTGCGAGCACTTTTATTCTGCGGATGTTTAACTCATCCATCTCTTGAAGGTGCTTTTCATCGGGTTTCGCTAGCAAACCGCCATGAATTTTTGGATGCAATGTTTTCACTCGACCGTCAAGAATTTCCGGCATACCGGTGTAGTAACTGACGCCTGTGAAATCCACACCATGCTCATCGAGATATTTTGCCGTTCCGCCGGTACTTAATATCTCAAACCCTCTTTCGATTAAAGCGCGCGCAAAATCTTCTAATCCTGTTTTATTGGTAACAGATAAGAGAGCAAACGGTTTCATATCGTTTTTAGAATTTTCTCCAAAATGATTTCGAGTTTTTGATGTTGTGTTTTTTGGTTTATTTTTTCAAACGAAGGAACATGCAGAAATCCCACCTTTTTATATGGATATTTTAAACATACTCGGTAATAGATATAATTGCAAAGATAATCGCCTGCATCGCTTGAATACATCCAATAATCAGTTTCACGAAACAAGCCGGTAAACAGACTTCCTTTGAGTTTTGAGGGCGATTTGAGCTCAATTTTACCGTTTAAAACTTTTCCTTCGATATCCGGAGTTTTGCCTGTTTTGTTTTTTGCAAATCTTTCAAAGCGCATTTTATTTGCGTTTGTTGCGACGCCTAACATAAGAATAGCATCATAAAGATTGAGATTGTTCGATTTAATGAAACTGTCCACCTCGTTATAAGATACGGGCAAAATCATTTTTTGAAATCCTATAAGGTTCTCCACAAGAACTTGGCTCGGATTTCGTTTTACTTTTCCAAAAGCACCAAATCCGGTTATAAAAATCTTATTCATTAATTAGGGTTGCGAATTTCGCCTTCAATGATTCTTTGTGGTTTCACTTTTATTGTAAGTTTTTGCGAGATCGCAACTCCATCGCTATCGGTTGCAGTTAATGTGAAAGTGGTGGTTTTGTCTATCGTTGTTTCCATTGTTCCTCTTTCCATACTAACTACACCGATTCGCGGTTGAATATCAATGCGAACTGCAGATATAACTTGCCAACTAAGAGTAATCATCGCTGGTGCTTCCAATTCGTCATCCGGGGCGATAGGGTTGCCATCGTGTGTTGCAACAAATTCGAAAATTCGTGCTTTACTTGTTTGCTCTACAGTTAACGAAGTTGTAGCTCGCGCTGCTTTTCCTTCACGGTTTAATGCAACGAGTGTGAGTTCGATACGCCCTGATTGTTGTGGAGTGATCGTGTATTCTTCTAAATTAACGGGCAGATCTATATTCATGGGTTGCAATATCACACGTTCTGCGTTTACTACACGATATGTAATTGATACAGGATTTCCTAACTGAATGGTTTTTTGTTTGACGGCGAACTCTTCGATAATGGGCAGTTCTGCTGTTTCCAATTCTTTAATCTTTATTTGCACTTCTAGTTTTGATTGACTCTCGCCAATGTCATTTACTGCAGAAGCGTAAAATGTTGTGTCCTTTTCCACAGTGATTCTCACTTGCCCTTCGGGGGGGAGCTTTGAAAAAACAACTTCACCGTTTGCTTCGATAGTCACATGCTTTGCATTTGTGGATGACCAAGAAAGCGTAACGGATTCCCCTGTCAACACCTCGGTTTTGTCCGGTGCAAAGGAATCAATGGTAGGTTCCTTTGGCCGAAATGCATACCACGCGCTCGCCAACATAACCAAAAGAATTAAAACTATCAAAGATGCAGGAGCAAGCAGTGCTCGCCTTTCAAGTTGTGCTTGCGCGCTTGCTACCACGTGAGGGTTTTCAACGCTTCTTCCGGATACATGAAAATTATCCAAACGTGCCGCACCAACAATAGGCATGTGCGAAGGCTGAACGCTTAGTGCCACACGCTTCTGCTGACCGGGAGATAGTTGGATTCTTTCATGCGCGAATTGATAAGTGCAGGCGTCTTCAGGGTCGTCTGCAAAAAGCTGTAAAGTTTCTTCTGTGTTTCCTAAATTGATGGCGGTTACGGAAAACATATTTTGTTTTTTGAAATATCCGGCGGTTGCGCGTCGCGGTTCGATTTCCACACTAACGAGGTGAAACGGCTCGATGTCGAGGATGGCTTGATTTTCTTGTGATTCACCTGATTCAAGTGAACGAGTCCGTACGACAAACGGGTAAGAGCCGGCTTTGCTTTCTGCTGTGCGTGGAGGTTTCAACAGGATTTTTTGGGTGCGCTCTTCTCCGGGAGCAAGGGTGAAAGATGGTGCGGGGATAGCCACCCATTCGCTGTCTAAGCCTTCGATGTCCAACTCATACCTATCTGCTTGGTTAGAGTGGTTTTTTACCGCTACCGTTAAGGTAACAGCATTGCCGGGTTCTACGTGGAGCTGGTCTTTTGAAAGCGTAAAGCCAATCATGGCTGACAAGGATTATATCCCGATGAGCAGTTTTATGCTCAAAGGATGTGAATTATCGGTTTTGTGTTGGTCTCCCGACCGAGAGACTCAGGCTAAATGCCTCATCCTGCTTGAAGGTTTCTGGGTGCTTTTGAGAAGTCCAAAGCAACTGTTTTTGTGCCTAATGCTTTTGCAATTTCTGAATTAATTTCTTCGAGGATTACTCTCGAGTAACCTTTCCAGATTTTAATGACTTTCCCTTCTTTACCAATAAGTGCGGCTGATGGTGCATTTGTGATTCCGTATGCTCGGATGATTTTTTTCTCTGCATCTGGGATCATGGGGATGGTGGCTTTTTGGTTGCTTGCCCAGCGCTCGGCTGATGATTTGTTTGAATTTACAACTCCCACGAAAGACATTTTTGAGCTTTTATAGGCTTTTAAGATGTTTTCGAAATGCGGAGCTGATTCGTTCGTCACCGGGCACGATGTACTAATGAAAACTACGAGTACAGGTGATTCTTTTGCTGTTTTATGCAGGTCGAAGGTTTTTCCGTTTGTGAGTGTGCCATTGATTATAGGTGCGGATGCACCGGGTTTTGTGTCTTGTTTGCCCTGGTTTGACTGGGTGAGCATGGGAACGATCATGCCAATCCCCGCAATGAGTGCTATGAGGTAAAGATAGACTGGTTTCATATTACTTAGAAGTATATCTCTATTAAGGCGTTACAGAACAGAGAATTCGCAAGTTCTAAGGTTAAAAATCAATAATTGCAGAGGAAAATTGGAATCAGGCTGGGAACTGTGTGCGAAGTGTTACAATCAACACCATGCAAGCCCCTATCGTAATCGCTCCTGTCGGTGAGCTACACACGCTTGACTCTTCATCAGGCGCGAGAAAGGGAAAGCAGATGTCCGAAACGGGCAAACTCCAAAATGCCGGATTGGTAATTCAAAACGGCTATATACAAGAGGCAGGCAGTGCAAACGAAATCATCGACAAATATCCGCACCTTCTACGCATGAATTGTGCTAACAAACTCATTACCCCCGGACTGATTGATTCGCATACGCATCTCGTTTGGGCTGGCAGTCGTGCAAACGAATTCCTTCGAAGATGCAGGGGAGAAACTTATGAAGAAATCGCAAAACAAGGGGGGGGAATTATTTCCACCATGAAAGCCGTGCGAGAAGCCGATGTCGAGGAACTTGCACAAGGAATCATCAAAAGAGCAAACGAAGTCTTGAGATACGGAACAGCAACCATAGAGATAAAAGTGAGTTACGGACACTCATTTGAAGCCTGTAAAAAAGAACTCGATGCCATCGCGCTCGCAAAAAAACATATTAAACAAAGAACAGTGGTTACATTTATGGGAGCACATTCCATACCAAAAGATGTCAACCGTAAAGATTTTATTATTGAAATCTGCGAAAAATGGATCCCCATGGCAAATGAACATGAAGCAGATGTGAAGTTCAACGATGTGTTTTGCGAAGTCGGCGCATACGACTTAAACGAATCCGAATTAATCTTAAGATCAGGAATAAAACACAACCTCACACCGAAAATTCATGCAGACGAATTCAACGTACTGGGGGGGGTGGAACTGGCGTGCGAACTGAACGCCGCAAGCTGCGACCACTTACTCATGAGCGGAGAAAAACAAATTCATGCATTGGCAAACTCTCACACCATTGCCGTCCTCCTCCCCGGAACCGCTTTTTATCTCAACAAAGGTTTCGCAAAAGGCAGGCAAATGATTGATGCCGGATGCGCAGTCGCCATTGGAACAGATTACAATCCCGGCTCGAGTGTAGTGGCATCACTTCCGTTCTGCATGGGTCTCGCCGTAACACGCATGGGGCTCACACCTGAAGAAGCACTCACCGCTGCTACCATAAATGCCAACCACGCGCTACGAAACGCTCTGCCAGAAAAAACCGGAACATTCTCAAAAAACGCTCCCGCTGATTTGTGCATTTGGGATATACCAACGCTTAATGATTTCATTTGCAATTTCACTCACATCCAACCGGAGAAAGTGATGATAAACGGAGAATGGGCATGAGATTCGAAAGAGTTATCTGTATTGTGCTGGATGGATGCGGAGCAGGCTCGGCACCTGACGCACACGAATTTAACGACATCGGAGAAAATGAAGGACACACTCTTAAAAATCTTTATGAAAAAGTTGGTAACATAAACGCTCCCCTATTAAAGCGAATGGGATTTTTTGCGTCCGCAGGTATTCCTTATGACAAAGTCGAAGCCGCTTACGGAAGACTTCAACCTGTAAGTAAAGGAAAAGACACGATGACGGGACATTGGGAGATGATGGGGATCAACCTTGAAAAACCTTTTCCCACATATCCTAATGGATTTCCAAATGAACTCATAGAACAATTTGAAAGCAAAATCGGAACAAAAACACTTGGACACAAGCCTGAAAGTGGAACTGAAGTAATTAAACGACTGGGCGAACAGCACATGCAAACAGGTTTTCCCATCGTATACACAAGCGCAGACAGCGTTTTTCAAATCGCATGCCACGAGGAAATTGTTTCCATTCAAAAACTTTATGAATACTGCACAATCGCGCGAGAACTCTTAAAAGAGCCGCATAACATCGCAAGAGTAATAGCGAGACCTTTCATCGGAAATTCGGAGAAAGGATTCACAAGAACAGAAGGAAGAAAAGACTTCCCGATCCCCCCCCCTCATAACCTCCTCGATACATTTCAAGAATCAATCGGGCCAACTTTCGGCATAGGTGTTATTCCAGAAATATTCAATCATCGCGGATTTTTTCCTGTAGAAAGAACGCAAACTAATAAGCAACATTATCAACTCATCAAACAAGCCATAAACTCGCCTGCTCGCTTTATATGGGCAAATTTTGAAGATTTTGATATGCTTTATGCACATCGCAACGACACAATAGGATTCGCAAACGCTCTCGAAGAGTTCGATCAAATGCTCTCTGACATCGTTTCTAACATGCAAGAAAACGAACTCCTCATCTTAACCGCTGATCACGGCAACGATCCAACAACCCCCAGCACCGACCATTCAAGAGAATACGTGCCTTTCTGTCTATGGCATTCACAAATGAAACAGGCGCCTTTACCGCTTAATGACCTTTTAGGCTTTGCTCATATTGGTGCGACGATAGCAGAAGCCCTAAACGTACCTTTTCATACAAAGAACACCATTCTCGAAAAAATATAAAAAAATGGGAGGATAAGGAAATCCTCCCAAGCGGTATCTTTTTAGAAGGTAATTACTTCTTTCGTCGTTTGCTTGCTAAAGCGGCGAGTCCTGCACCAAGCGCTAACAACGTAGCAGGCTCGGGTACGCCTTCCAATTTTCCAGACTCTTCACCATCAGGGCCTATGCCCTGCATATGCAGCAATGCCAAAACTGGAGGCATGCTGCCTACCGGATTGGAATAAGCAAGGAAGTTGCTTGCGGTTAAACCTGTCGCGGTCATATCCACAGAAACAAACTCGCCGGGCTTTAGTCGGTTGACACCACCGCCGGCACCTGAGGTTTGAAACTGGACTTTCATGTCGAACTGTGTTCCAGCGTCTGTGAAGAAATTTTCACCATATGTAATAGGCAAATTGAATTTCGCTAAGTTTACGTAGTTCGAAAAGCTGATTGACCCCGGAACGCTAACCATGTTCAAGTTCAGTTGTGTAATGAACTGTCCATCCGCTGAGCCAGCGTTATGGTCTAAGCGTAACCGGACAGTATCAGCCGCCACGTCAGATATCGTGGCTGTCGCAAAAGGCGCTGTGCCCCCAGGAAGAACCCCGGTATAAACCGTATTGAAATCGAAAATCACTACCGCATTTGCGGTTACTCCGACGAATGCTCCGATACCGATCAGAAACACACGCGAAGTTCCAAACAGACTTTTAGTCTTCATTAGTATACTCCTTTCATTAAATAAGAACCAAAACAGCCTTTCGACTGCTTTTACAAAAGGTACCCAACCTGAATTCGATGCACCTTACAGTGTTATTATGACTTAGTTTTCCCTGATATTGTTCTTATAATCTTTTATTTTCTACTCTGCAAATTACCTGTTTTTTTCAATATTTTAATTTTGCTCAACAGAAGAGTAAGGCGAAACACTCCCGCCTTACTCTTTTTTACTCTACTCACACTGATTCTTTCTTGCGTCTTTTTCTTTTAAAGAATGCAGCCAAGCCGATTCCGAGCGCAGTGAGCGTAGCCGGTTCGGGAACGCCTTCGAGTTTAGAAGAGCCTCCATCGGAAATACCTTGAAGGTGAAGCATTGACAGTACGGGTTTGTTGTCGCCTGCCGGAGTAGCGTAAGCCATGAACCAGTTTTCGTTCAGTCCGCTCGCTGTCATGTCTACTGACACATACTCGCCTGGTTTAAGCCGATTCACTCCGCCACCTGCATTAGATACTTGGAACTGCATCTTCATATCGAATTTCAGCCCCGCATCCACGAAGAAATCGTTGCCATAGGTGATAGGCAAAGCGAATTTGTGCTCGTTTTCGTAATTGGTGAACATGATTGAATCCGGAATGCTGGTTAAGTTTAAGTTCAATTGCGTTAAAAACTGACCTTCACCGGATGTTGCATTGTGGTCTAATCTCAAGCGAACCGTATCCATGGCAACGTCTGTTATCGTTACAGTTGCGAAAGGGGCTTCACCGTCGGGAATGTCACCGGTGTAAACGTCGCTAAAGTGGAAAACCACTGCTGAGTGAGCCACCACGGCTCCAAGTGACAATACTGCTATCGGTAAAACTTTATTTAATTGCTTCACTTTTTCTGCTCCATGCTTGATTTGCTCTTTTCGGCTCTCACTACCCAAAAGAACATATTCCAAATTAAGCAAAATCCTTGCCCTATCGTTAAAATGCAACCTTTTTCACGTAAAATATGATATTATTACTTGCGCTATTTTAATAACCCTGCAGAAAGACTCCTAACTTATGGTGTAGTGCGGTGATGGAGAATCACATTTAGCAGAGGCGAAAATTCAATGTATTTGCGCTAAGAGATTTTCATTGGGAGCAGGGACTCATGTCCGAAATCAAGGTTTTCCTTCAAGAAGGGAAAGAAAAAAAGGTCAAGGGTTATTACCCTTGGATTCAACGAGAAGAGGTAGACCACTGCGAAGGCAACGGTGTATCTGGTAGTGTTGCGTCACTCTATTCTTCCCAAAACGAGTTTTTGGCTAAAGGATATTACAACGAAAAAAGCCGCTTTCCATTTAGGATTTTAACTTTAAGTGAAGAAGAGATAGGAACTCAATTTTTCGAATCGCGATTCGAATCCTGTTATAAATACAGGAAAATGCTTTTTCCGAACTCACAATGTTTTCGTTTGGCATTTGCGGAAGCAGACTGTCTTCCGGGATTGATTATTGACTTGTACGATGGGCATGCCGTAGTACAAGTAAGAACATTAGGAATGGAAAACTTGAAATCATTCTGGATGCCCGCATTAATAAACGTTGTAAACCCTAAAAGCATTTATGAAAGAAGCGATATGGAAGCAAGAACAGAAGAAGGTTTAACTCCAATAAAACAACAACTATATGGGGAAACCCCGGACGAAATATCGTTTGAAGAACACGGTATTCATCACATCTCGTATATCAAACAAGGAATGAAAACCGGTTTTTATTTGGACCAATCAGACAACAGAAGAAAATTACAACAGATAATTAAACCGGGTCAAAAAGTTCTTGACGCTTTTTGCTATACGGGGGGGTTCGCCCTTAATGCCGCAAAGGCAGGTGCAGAAGTAACTGCCATGGACATCTTGCCTAACGCCATTGAATGGGCAAGAAAAAGTGCAAGCAAAAATCATTTAGATATCGAATTCATAAACGCAAACGCATTCGATTGGATAGTAGAAGCAAATACTCTTAACAGGAAATTTGATTGGATTATTCTTGACCCTCCGGCTATAGCAAAAACTTTTGCACAGCGAAACAGTTTGAAATGGGCAATCTGGAAGCTTGTTCACAGCAGTCTGGATACCTTAAACGAGGGGGGTGGTTTGTTGGTGTGTAACTGTTCCTATTTCTTTAACCTGAAAGAGATGCTCGACACGGTACGCATGGCGGCAAATGACAAGCACCGCAAACTCGTCGTTTTTGACCAAACCTTTCAATCACCAGATCACCCTTACCTCCTCCATTTCCCCGAGAGCCTTTACTTGAAATGCCTTTGGCTGAGAGACACCGGCTAAGCTAGGGGTTGCATCGCATACACGAATCATGACAAAATAGTCAAGATTCACGCATAACTGCGTAATAATAAGAAAGGAGCATTTCGACTTATATGCTAACAATTAAAAACCTCCACGCTGGTGTGGATGACAAAGAGATTTTAAAAGGTGTAAACCTCACTGTCAATGCAGGCGAAGTTCACGCCATCATGGGACCTAACGGGAGCGGAAAAAGCACACTTGCCCAGGTGCTTGCAGGCAGGAGCGATTTTGAGGTCACTTCCGGTGAAGTCACGTACAATGGTGAAGACCTTCTTGAACTTGAACCTGACGAAAGGTCTGCAAAGGGCATATTCATGGCATTTCAATATCCGGTCGAAATCCCCGGTGTAACCACGGCGTATTTCCTTCGCTCAGCGGTTAATGCCATTCGAAAAGCAAATGATTTGCCTGAAATCGACGCTATGGATTTCATGAAACTCGCCAAAGAGAAAATGAAAATGCTGGCATTGGATAATTCTTTCTTAAATCGCTCGGTTAACGAGGGGTTTAGCGGGGGAGAAAAGAAACGCAATGAGATTTTTCAAATGGCAGTTCTTGAACCAAAAATGTGTATCTTAGATGAAACGGACAGCGGTTTGGACATTGATGCGCTGAAAATTGTTTCAGAAGGAGTAAATGCATTGCGTTCGCCTGAAAGAGGGATGTTGGTTATCACTCATTACCAAAGATTGCTTAATTACATCATCCCCGATTTTGTGCATGTGATGGTAAATGGGCAAATTGTGAAATCAGGTGGAAAGGAACTTGCACTCGAATTGGAATCCAAAGGATACAGTTGGATTGAAGACGAAATATCAGCAAAGACAAAATAAAATGAAACCTACATTAGATGCAGATAAATTTATAAAACCGTTGCAAGACTCTTTTCCTAAAACTACGAAAAGCGCGCCTGATGAACTCAAACAAATTCGTAAGCATGCATGGCAGGCGTTTTTGGCAATGGGTATTCCCAGCGTAAAAAACGAAGAGTTTAAATACACCCCCCTCAGGACACTTGCAGAAACATCATACGAAAACTTCCCTCAAAAAAATATTTCAAAAAATGAACTGGAGAAAACGCCATTAGGGACTCCGGAAGGTGCACGAGTCGTGTTTGTAAACGGGCAAATTTCCGAAGAACTCTCCGATATGAGCGCGCTTCCTGTCGGGATAACTTACAAGAAACTTTCACAAGCTGTATTGGAAGATTGGGAAAGTGTAAAAACTCACTTCGCTAAAATAGCAAACTGGGAAAACGCACCGTTTGTGGCATTAAACACAGCACTTTGGGAAGACGGTGTTTACTTGCGTATCGGAAAAGATGTTGTAGCGGAAAATCCGATATCGCTGGTGTTCTACTCCACACCAAACGAAGCACCTGCAAGTTCACACACAAGAAACCTCATCATATTAGAGCCTCGCTCTGATTGTAAAATTATCGAAGCATATTTAGGTAAAGAAGGCAATTATTTTCAAAATGCGGTGACAGAATTTCATATTGCTGAAAACGCGGTTTGTGAACACGTCAAAATTCAAGATGAAAGTTTAAGTGCACACCATATATTTACACAACAAACATTACAGCAAGAGAAATCCGTTTTCCACACAAACAATATATCTTATGGCGCACATCTTTCACGTACCGATGTTAACATTTTTCTAAACGGTGAACATAGTGAGTGTTTGATGAACGGTGTGTATTTCGGATGCGATAACCAAGTCATAGACAACCACACACGATTAGATCATGCGAAGCCGAATTGCAACTCATTTGAAGTGTACAAAGGCATTTTGGCGGACAATGCAACAGGAGTGTTCAACGGTAAAATATTTGTTCACCCCGACGCACAAAAAACAGATGCAAAACAAACCAATCAGGCATTACTTTTAAGTAAAAACTCTAGCATCAACACAAAACCACAATTGGAGATCTTCGCAGACGATGTGAAATGTACTCACGGTGCAACTGTGGGGCAACTCAAAGAAGATGCGCTTTTCTATCTTATGTCACGCGGTATTCCGCGCAAACAAGCAAAATCATTGTTAGTATACGCGTTCGCAAGCGAAGTATTGGAACACATCTCAATAAGATGGTTAGTTGACCGATTAGAAAAAACATTGTTTGATAGGCTTGCAAATATAGACATTCATACGGAGCGTGATTGACATGAAAACTGCTTCTGTACATGCAAAAGCACTTCTACCGGAAATCATAAAATCTGATTTCCCCATCCTGGATATTTGTATTCGTGGTAAACCACTCGTATACCTCGACAACGCCGCGACAACACAAAAACCTAAGCGCGTCATTGAAGCAACAACCAATTATTACAAAACGCAAAACGCTAACATCCGTCGCGGTTTGCATTACTTAAGCGAGTTCTCTTCGTCGCTTTACGACGAAACCAGAAAGAAAACTCAAAAATTCATAAATGCACAGTCATCAAACGAAATCATCTTCACTAAAGGGTGTACTGAAGCGATTAATTTAGTCGCTAATTCGTATGGGAGGATTAATTTCAAACATGGCGACGAGGTTCTTGTTTCCGAAATGGAACATCATTCGAACATCGTTCCATGGCAAATGATTTGCGAGCAAACCGGAGCAAAACTCACCCCGATTCATATCACCGACGATGGTGAAATAGATATCGAAGATTTTAAAAACAAACTCAGCGAAAAAACTCGTCTCGTTGCACTCACTCATATATCAAATGCTTTGGGAACAATTAATCCGGTTCATGAACTCATAGAACTTACACGCAAAACTGATGCGGTTGTATTAATAGACGGAGCCCAAGCGGTTGGGCACATACCCGTTGACGTACAAGAACTCGATGCCGACTTTTACGCATTCTCCGCTCACAAAATGTATGGACCGACAGGAGTCGGTGTTCTCTATGGAAAAAAACACCTGCTCGAGCAAATGCCGCCTTACCAAGGTGGGGGGGACATGATTGAAACAGTAAGTTTTGAAAAAACCACTTATGCACCTTCTCCCAGAAGATTTGAAGGAGGAACACCAAACATAGCGGGTGTGATTGCATTTGCATCAGCTATTGATTATCTTGAACGCATCGGTATCGAAAATATCCATGCGCATGAAACTGCGTTAACACAAAAACTTCATGAAATCTTGTCTGAAGAAAAGTTCATACGCATCATCGGAAATCCTAAACTAAAATCGGGCATCGTCTCATTTGTTATGGAAGGTGTGCACCCGCACGACATCGGAACAATTCTTGATACAGAAGGTATCGCCATTCGCGCAGGGCATCATTGCTGTATGCCATTAATGAAAAGATTAAATCTTTCTTCAACTGCGCGCGTATCCTTTGCAATTTACAATAATGAGAATGATATCACAGTGTTCGCAAACGCCATCCATAATGTAAAGGAGATTTTTTATCCATGATGGATTTGCGAGAGCTTTACCAAGAAACCATTTTGGATCATAGCCGGCATCCTCGCAATCAAAGACAACCGGATGAAATCACACATCGCGCATTCGGACACAATCCACTATGCGGTGATCAAATTGCAGTACATCTGAAAATTAAAGATGATCAAGTAGAAGACATCGGGTTTCTGGGATCGGGATGTGCTATCTCGATTGCAAGTGCATCCATCATGACAGATGCAATCAAAGGCAAATCTCTAAAAGAAGCAAACGAACTTGCAGAAAAGTTTTATCAAATGGTTGTAAATGGTGAAAAGCCAGAAGGAATCGGAAAACTCGTTGCATTCTCAGGTGTGCGCGAATTTCCCATCCGCGTAAAATGTGCAACTCTCGCATGGCACGCACTTCAAGCCGCAATCGAAGGCAAAACACAACCGGTAAGCACAGAGGAGGAAGAGTAAATGCCAAAGAAATTAGACAACCCCTTAAACCCCCCCTCTAATAAAAATCAAGAACCCGTCGTGCCTGCAAAAGCAGGAACCCACAACACACAAATGAACTCCATATCCCGATCCATACTCGAAAACGAAATCATCGAAGCAATAAAACAAGTTTATGATCCTGAAATCCCGCTAAACGTTTATGACCTCGGACTGATTTATGAAATCAACATCAACGACAACTTGGAAGTACACGTTGTAATGACCCTTACCTCTCCGCATTGTCCTGTGGCAGAAATCCTCCCACAGCAAGTCGAAGATGCCGTGCGTTCTGTTCCGAATGTAAAAGATGCAAAAATCGAACTCACTTGGGACCCGCCATTTAGCATGGACATGCTATCGGATGAAGCAAAACTCGCACTGGGATTGTTATGAAAAAAGGAAAAAAAAGTGAAGTTTAGCACGCAAGAAGAATATGGATTAAGATGTTTGCTGGCGATTGCTCGCACCGGCGAAAACGGAAGCGCGACAATTCCTGAAATTAGCAAATCTGAAGGACTGAGCGAAGCTAACGTAGCAAAACTCTTAATGCTTCTCAGAAAAGAAGGATTTGTTGTAAGCACAAGAGGACAAGCGGGGGGGTATTCACTGGCAAAACAACCCGATGACATTTTCATTACTGATGTTCTTCAAACGATGGGCGGGAAAATTTATGATGAAGAATTTTGCGAAAGACATTCAGGCATTTATGATACTTGCATACATGATTCTCAATGCGCTATCAGATCGCTTTGGAAAAAAGTCCAAGATGCAGTTGATAGCGCTCTACACAACATAACTTTAAGAGATCTCTTGCCAGCACAAGATTTTTCAAATAAGAAAAACCTCATCCCTTTGGAACTCATACAATCACAAGAAAAATGAAAAACGAAACAACAACTCAAGAAACACAATTCCCTGTTACAATAACCGAACAGGCACAAAAACAACTTCAGCGCATTTTCGAAAAGCATGCAGGCGAAAACACCTTTTTGCGAATAGGCGTAAAAGGCGGCGGATGTTCAGGTTTGGAGTATGTGCTTAAACTTGACACAAACAAAAAAACTTACGATATAGAAGATGTTCAAGGAGGCTTGCCGATAGTGTGCGATTCGAAATCCGCTGTGTATCTGCAGGGCGCAACCCTCGATTACACGGGAAACTTAATCGGGGGGGGATTTAAATTTGATAACCCAAACGCTAAACGCGGCTGCGGTTGTGGAACAAGTTTCACTCCT
>CAZSPF010000015.1:0-8452 GCA_964608695.1 uncultured Fimbriimonadales bacterium
TACAAACAGTACTGCCCCAGACACTCTCATTTACACTCCATCAGAAATAGACACGGAGGTTACGGCGTATTGGCCATTTTGGCCTGCACCACCCGTTTTCCCTGTGCTTAATTTAGGTGGTGCGTTTGGTGGTGATTTTGTCATGGGAGTTGAATTTACCGGGCAAGACGCACCATACGTCGGTGCCGGCGGAATAATTGACGTTAGCCTCACCGGAACAGGTTTGGATCCCGCAGGTCCTGATCTGTTTATCATTGGTGTTGTCCCTGCACTGGGTATGGCTGGTTTACTTTGGGCTATTGACTTAGATGTAGTCTCACTCTATGGATATTCTGGTCTTCCTACTTATGTCGTTGAAGGTGGCGGAACAATTGTAGGTGGAATCGCAGCCCAGCAATTCAACCTCATTGGGAAGCCCGGTGTCGTTCGAGGGCATCTCGATTTCATTGATGCTCCTCCCGGATGGATTCCGCCAATGTATCACCCATTGGAAAATGACTACGAAGCTAGGATTCGTGCCGCATATTCCGGTGAAACCGGATACGGCACAGTCATTCCTGAACCGGCCACTCTTGTAGCAGTTGGTCTTGGTTTGATTTCGCTATTAAAAGCACGAAGAAACAAAGCTCAATAACGCTTGAATAAATACAGAAGCGTGGCTCACGCCACGCTTCCTTTTTATTGTAAAACAGATACAGCCTTTGCGTTGTCTTTAGTTCGCAGGATTATTAAGCCACTACCGATTCCTGATGCAGTTGCATAACAATGCTCTATATCAACTCCGGCATCAGCGAGTTTTCTAAGGACTTTCGCACTCTCTCCGGGCTCGTTAGGCACTTCCACGGTAACGCATTCGCTCATCTGACAATCGAAGCCTGCACCTTTGATAGCTTCGCATGCATCATCAGGTTTTTCTGCAGCAACATGTATACATGCGGGAGCATCCGGCCCCATTCCATACCCTACAAAACCTTCAAGGTTCACACCTTTCTCTGCGAGTAATGAAAGTAATCTTGCTCCTTCTCCGGGCTCGTTTTTAATGTTGACAATACATTCTTGAGTAATTCTCGCATTTCTCATTTTTAATCTCCTATCAATTATTTTTCTTTGGGGGTAATCACTACTCTTCGCATAGGCTCTTCCCCTTCGCTGTAAGTTTCGACCCCTTCTATCTCCGCTAATGCCTGATGAATCACTCGCCTCTCGTGTGCGGGAAGCGGATCTAACACAGCCTCTTGTTTTCTGTCGATAACTGCATTTGCAATTTCTATTGCTTGTTTCTCTAATAATTCTGCTCTTTGTTTTCTGTATTCACTGGCATCTAAAGTTAGTCGAACTCCCGGCTTTACACTTCGTGAAATCATCGACTTCCCTAAGAATTGCAAAGTATCAATTACGGGATGACTTGGCTCTATCAACAAACCGACGTCTTCACCCGTAAGTTGTAAATTAACATATCTTCCCGTAATGCTGTTTAAATCCACATTTACTTTCAATTCAGATGCATCCAACAATCCTTGCATCATTGCAACAGTTCTTCTTGCATCTTCATCATCCGGCTCAACAGGAGGAAGTTCGTCTTCGTGAGTATCTGCTGAATCATTTGACTTAACGGCTTTAACCACCTCAGTTTGGGTTTCTTCATCTTTTGTTTCCTGTTCTGTAGGTGTTTCTTCTCTCTCTGAAACCTGTTTGATGGTTGCGCGAATTCGCACGTTTGTTTTTGCAAACAAACCTTTTGCAGCTTGCTCGATAACCTCAAATTCGCAATTGCTGACGTCAACGCCAAGCATTTCTGCGGCGATTCGTTTCGCTTCTTCAAGTGTTCTTCCTGTGGCTTCGACTTGTTCATTCATATTAGGGCACCTCTCCAAATTTTATCTGATTGTTTATTATTTCCTCTTCTTTCCGCCTTTTTTGCCTGATTTCGGCTTATGCAATACAGGCGCACCAGTCTTCTGATGAGTGGTTACATCCTTTGTCTTATCACCAGATGGCGACGAACCAAATGCTCCGTTTCCTCCTCCTGCAACCTCAACAAGAGGCGGAATAGGCTTTTTGCTAAACGATAAAGTCTGTATCGTTGTTACGATATTCATGGCGATCCAATACAACACAAACGCGCTCGGCAGAATCCAGAAAAACATTGCTACCGTAAATACCAATGCCAAAACAACACCAATGATTCTTGCCTGCTTTGCTTGCTGTGGGTCAGTTACGCTTATTAGCGAAGTTATGATCATTGAGATTCCATAAATTATAATAAGAGGAAAATCTCGTTCACCAAGGTTTGGTGCTAAAAATCCAGGCATGAGTTGTGCGGTGCTTGGGTTTATCCAAAGAAACGTGCCATTTTGAAACTCAAAGCGATACAGGTTCATACTCCAGAAAATCCACAAGAAAAACGGAATCTGGATAAGCATCGGGAAACACCCTGCCATTGGGTTCACACCGTAACGTTTATAAAGATTCATCGTTCGTTGCTGTAATTCAGCACCCTGATAATTTTTTTGCAATTCCTTAATCATGGGCATAAGTAATGCCATGCGCTTAAAACTCATCATCTGCTTTTTCGCAAGTGGCCAAACAAGTATGCGCGCCACAATTGCCAAAACTACTGCAACTAACCAATAACTTAATCCAGGCACAGAGCCCGTTGCCTTTACCATCGCATCGATAATCAAATACCCTAAATGTGATGGGCCGCTCGCATGATGACGTGCGAACTGTGCCGCGGTAGTTTTTGCGTGTTGTGCAAGTTCTTTTGCTTTAATTCCAATTTCCGATTCCGGATTGTTGTCTGCAATGCCTTGCAAGGTTTGTCCTGCCATTACAGTGGCATTAAAATCTTTCTCTGCAATAGAGCGAGATAATTGCAACCGTGCCGCTTCGAACTCTAACAACAAGCCTGTTTGGTATGAAGCACCTTGTTTGTTTTCTTCGCCTTCTTTTTTCAAGTCTTGTGCTAAAGTTCTCGCGTTGTCTGCAATAAGTTTAAACCCGTTAAAAAATCGGCTTTCCGCAGTTTCTCGCGTTGTTCTCACTGCAATTATCTGTGAAATGGCTCTTACTGCTGGCTCCCATTGTTGTTGCTCCATGGTGTTTTCTGCTCTCTTGGCAGAATAATCAAGAAGAACTACAATTTCCGCAAGTTTTGCCAACTTGGTGTCATATTCCACACGCAATGATGCGACATCACCGGTTGGTGGTTGAATTTCTGTTGGTTGTGCTAATGCTTCGGCAGGCAGCGATTCAATCACTTTTAATTCTTTAAGCAATCTTTCGCGTTCTTCGTCTGCGATTTCATTTCCCTTTGCCAAGAGTGCACTAATTTGTGTCAGCGCCTCTTGCTTTTGCCCACCTAATCTGCGAGTTAATTCACTCATCGGTTCGTCGATTGGCGGAACAGCTCGGACTACATTGTAAATTTCCGTTAAACTTTCGCGGATGCTTTTTGATTCTTCACCTTCACCTATTTTTGCTACTGCGACATTTCCTGTGATGAGAGTTTCCTTAACAGCATCACGGAAGCGGTTCATCTTTTCCGTCATGGTGAGAGGAGCAGTATGTGTTCCTTGGAAAAACAGCATCATGCCGAGATAAATCATCACGGCAAATAAAATGAAAGAGATAAAGCTCGGTCTTTGTTGTTGGCTCATATGTTAGGGTACTGGGTCATGACCTCCTGAGCGAAAAGGATGACACCGACAAATTCTTCTCAGCCCCATCCACGATCCCTTTAACAATCCATATTTCTGAATCGCTTCAAGGGTGTATTGAGAGCAGGATGGGGAATAAATGCACACGCGCGGCTTCCATTTTGTGCATCGCTGGTAAAGCCTTATCATAAAAATGCCGGAATTCTTCCCGATGTTCTTCAAGGTCGTAATTGGCTAAGTATGACACGAACAGCCTCAATAACGGACTGTCCTTTGAAATCAGCGCCTGATGGCTTTACGATAATAAAGGTGTCAAGGTTTTCAGGTACTTGACTTAACAAAGTCCTTAGCGCTTCCCTCCATCTACGCTTAGTACGGTTACGCTTGACGATACTGCCGATTTGACGCGAAGTTCCGATGGCGATTCTGCCCTGTCCACTCAGGAAAATTACCTGAGCATAAGGCAAATCAAGGCGTTTACCCTCCTTGAAAAGTCTGGTGAAAGTTCTCGAGTCTTTAATTCGGTATTGCTCAGGCAGCAAGTTTGTGGCGTCCCTTTCTGCGACGGCGCTTGATCACGTTCCGTCCGTCGTTGGTACGCATACGCACCCGAAAGCCATGTGTTTTCTTTCGGTGTCTTCGGTTGGGTTGATAGGTGCGTTTCATAATGACTAACCTCGAATGTGAGCGCAATTATACCCCACTTCTTTGGTTAGCAGGTCAGAAATGGCTATTTCTTATTTTATGGCTCTTCAGGTTTGCTTCCTAAAAACTGCTTCAGCATCCACAAGACCAAGCCTATGCTCATTATTAGCAATGCAAGAAAAACTAAAAACACTCCCCATTGAGGGTTTACAGTTAATTCGCCAACTCGGAGGTATGGCTCAAGCATATACTCCCGTAATGCGTGACGAGACACAGACATAAGCGCAAGCGTACCTAGTAAAAACAGTACTGCTAAGCCCGGTTTCTTCCTCACAAAATGCATGGCACCAAGTGCCAATGCAACTCCTCCCCACAGAATGATAGTGTCCGCTGTATTCTCACCTAAAAAGTTCATGCGAATGTCTCTTGGAATTTGAAACAAAAACCATAGCCCCACAACCATGTTCACAGCGGTTGCATGTACGAACCACTTTGAGCCGTATTCGCTTGCTTTTTCAGCCCAATTTGAATCTGACTTTTGAAAAACTTTAGACCATAAAACTATCCCTAGCCCTGTTACTGCAAACGCCGAAACAATAAAGTGAAAGTAACGAGATATGAGAGTCTTATCACTCAAGTTTAAATACATGCCGTATGGGTTACTTGAATAAACCTGTGACCACTTTTGCGGGTCGAGCATTAACGTAGAATTGTTAGAAAAGATAAAGCCAATTAGCAGTATAAGAACCGCACTAACCCAAGCAATCAAGTTTGAATAATTGCCCGCCCATTTAGGCTTGAAATATACAACGTATAATCCGTAATACGAGATCAATAATAACGGGATTACCGCCAACCAACTCCATGCCATTAAAATCGAAGAAGTGTAAAAGGCTTGTCCGTAAAGCACCTGCAGAAATAACAACGGTGCAATTCCAAGCGTAATAGTTATTGCCATTGTTGCAGGTAATGCTTTGCTAATTCTTTCGGCGAGTACTCGCCGAAAGTCGTCTTCTTTTTTTCTTAAGTTAATACACAAAATAGCAACTCCACCCACCAGTAAATTCATGGCTATGATATGTAATACAAACGTGAAAATCAAAAGTGTTTGCAACATCCACGCAGGTGCAGGTATCCCAATAGGATCAGGCGCAGGAATAACAGAAGCGAGCATAGTTATATATCCCTCAGAAAACATTATAACTTCTATAACCTTATAGATGAGGTTCTATGTGATTCAGAACAGCCATAATCAAGTGTGCAATGGGAAAGGGTTTGGCACGAACGTAGCCCTAAGGCAACTATCTTAAGGGCTATTTTATATCCTTTGTCTTTACTGTATGCAATAGGGTGGAAAATCTATGAATCAGCTTATAAGTTAGGCATTAAAAAAAGGTCGCAAGTTCCTATTCCAATAATTGGGGTAGGGGGGCTGGAAGTTGGAGGACAAGGAAAAACGCCCATCACAATAGCGGTTGCAGAATTGCTTCGTAACTCTCTTCCGTCATTGGCAATAAGTGCAAGTGGATACGGAAGTAAAGGAGAATCAAGAGCAACATTGATTACGCCTGAGAAGAATCTATCACCATGTGACTTTGGTGACGAAGCATGCTTGCTACGAGAACACCTGCCTTGGCTTCCTCTTATTATTGGGAGGGATAGAGTCTTAGCCGCAAAACTTGCAAACAAACATCAATTTGATGTGCTCCTTCTTGATGATGGTTTTCAGCACTTACCGCTCGCTCGAACGGTAGACTTTCTCGTGTTAAACTTACAGCGCGAAAACAGGCTTTGCCTTCCTGCAGGTCCGTACAGAGAGCCTTTTTCTGGATATAAACGTGCTGACGCTTTTTTAATGGAAAACAATGGAGAAAACATAAATGAACTGTTTGGGAAGCCGGTTTTTTATTTTTCAAAGAAATTTGAGAGCGTGAGAAATCTTCAAAATGATGAAATTCAAAGTTTAGACTGGTTAATGGAAAAAGAAGTTCATGGATTGTGTGCCATCGCAAACCCACAAAGGTTCTTTGATAGTTTATTTTTTTTAGGTGCAAATGTGGTTAAGAAATCTTGTTACACAGATCATGACCCATTGAAAATTACTATTAATGAAGATGTCCCTACAGTTGTAACCGAAAAGGATGCTGTGAAATTAAAACATCATGGCAACATTAAAAGTGAAGTCTATGCTTTAAGGATGAGCATTAAATTTAGGGATGAAATTAAACTGCTCACTTGGCTGATGGAAAAAATTAAAAGCGATGAAAAAACTTACTAATTTTTTCACTGGCATATTATTTTCAATGTTACGTTGGGTTGTATGTTTACTTCCCGAAAAAACAGCCATAAATTTTGGAAGACGAGTTGGAAGATTAATTTACAAACTATCAAGAAAATACAGACTTCGTACAATAACTAACCTTCGCATGTGCTATCCCGAGTGGGAAGAAAAAAAAATACACGAAACTACTTTAAAGGTGTTTGAACACTTCGGGAAAAACGCTGTTAGATTTTTAAGAACTGCAAAGCTTTCAAAACAACAAATATTGGACTCAGTGGAGATTTTCGACGAAAGTGTATTCATTGAGCAACTAAAGAAAAATAAGGGGCTCATTGTTGTTACAGCCCACTTGGGAAATTGGGAACGTATGGCACACTGCGGTGCATTGAAAGGGTACAAAATATCGGTTGTTGCAAGAGACATTGATGCAGAACGTGCACATATGTTAGTAAACAACACACGAGAAGGAGAAGGAATTAAAGTTCTTTCAAAAGGAAGCGCAGTAAAAGACATTATCAAGGCTCTTCAACGCAACGAGATGATTGCTTTATTAGCAGATCAAAACTCGTGGGATTTATATGTCCCTTTTTTTGGTTTTCCTGCAGGAACGGTAGCCGGTCCAGCAGTCTTGCATTTACGAACAGGTGCTCCTATAGTTTTTGCATTTAGTATTGAAAAAGAGAATGGTAAATACCACTGTTTTTTTGAAAAATTAGAATTGAATCACTTGTCAGATAATCGAGAGGAAAACATAAAGCATATCATGACAGAAGTAAACAAAGTTATAGAAAAATATGTGAGAAAATATCCCGAGCAATGGCTTTGGATGCACGACAGATGGCGTTCCGCTCGCCAACAAGGCTTGATAGATGTCTAAGCGCGTATTAATGGTGCGATGGAACAACATGGGTGATGTTATCATGGCTCTCCCTGCCGCCGCGACAATTCGCAAATCTGCGCCTGACACACACCTTGCATGGTTCATTGATTCCGGGCTTAGAGAACTTGTAGATGACCATCCATGGTTTGAAGCCGTTTATACTTTCGACCGCAAAAAATACCGAGGGCACGAACTCAATCCATCCTTGTGGAGAATGTATTGGAAATCATTAACTCAAGGACGAAGATTTAAGCCGGATATTACAATAAACCTTAGAGGTCATTTGCGAGAAGCTATCGCTTGTAGGTTTACAGGAGCAAAAGAAAACTATATTTTACAACCACGCGGGTATTTAGCAAAACTTATTGGAGGAAAAGCGGTCAAAGTTGACAAGAACAGGCATGCGATTGAAAGATTTTTGGATGTGGTGGAAGCCGCAGGTTTTTCACCACGTACATATAAGTTTCATTTGCCTATAAAGCAAGATCATATAGATTTTGTAGACACTCATGTCGGCAAGGGGGGGTGGATAACTATTCATGTGGGTAGCGGCGACTTTCGTAAAATCTGGCCTCCTGAACGCTTCGCTAGAGTAGCCAAAGCACTTCAATCTGAAGGATATGAAATTGTCCTTTTAGGGGGGGCAAATGAAAATTGGTTGAGAGACAGGTTCTGTTTTATCACCCGTGCAAAAGATTTTGTGGGCAGAACCTCACTTCTGCAAATGGCAGAAATCATTAAACGAGGCCGCTTGCATCTTAGTAACGACTCCGGCTCCGCTCACCTTGCCGCAGCATTCGGAGTGCCTTGTGTTACGGTTTTTGGCGTAAAACCTTCGAGCGTTTATCATCCGTTCAACCAACCGGAAAGCGTAATTGAATCGAAAGGTAAGATGATGAACATTCCTGCAGAAATTGTAATCGAAAAATGTTTTCAACGGTTAGAGGAAACTCAAACTAAATTTCAAATAGACATGTTGAGCCATAG
>CAZSPF010000015.1:8462-18309 GCA_964608695.1 uncultured Fimbriimonadales bacterium
TCTGATTCGAAGAAACTCCTCTTTGTAAAGTTATCTTCTTTGGGAGACATCGTTCACGCATTACCCACTGCTGTGGCAATAAAAAGAACTCATCCTGAATGGGATCTTCATTGGATGGTAAGTGAAAAATTTTCACAAATTCTGGAGAATCACCCGAGCATTGATAAACTTATCGTAACCCCACATCGCCCAAACTTTAAAACATTAATGTCTATTAAAAAACAACTAAGAAGTGAAAAATATGACATTGCACTAGACATGCAAGGTTTATTTAAAAGTGCTCGTTTTGTAGCACTATCTGGTGCGAAATTAAAACTTGGCTTTCATTGGCAAAGAGAAGGCGCACGCTTTTTTAGTAAACCAGTAAAACCCAAAAAAACAAACATACATGTAGTGGAACAATATCTCGCAGTCGCTAAAGAATTAGGATGCCAGCCTTACCCCGTTGATTTTCAACTGCACACAAATGAACAAAACTTAGATAAATCTAAAAGATTGCTTTCGTCGCATAACATTCATCAAAACGCCGTCGCCATTAACTTGGGTTCAGGAAAAAAAGCAAAGCAGTGGGCAATAAAAAAGTTTGCCATCTTGTGTAATTTATTGCAAAAAAAAGGACTAACTCCGTTTCTCATCGGTTCATCTTCTGAAAAACCGCTTGAAGATGAGCTAAATCAATTTTTGCCAAATCCCATTCCGTCTCTTATCGGAAAAACAAACTTGAAAGAACTTGTTGCAGTTTTAGCACTAAGTGATTTACACATCGCAGGTGACACAGGTTCATTACACATAGCAGTTGCACTAAACGTTCCTGTCATTGCCATCATGGGGCCTACTCTTCCCGAACGTTCTGGACCTTACGCAAAATCAAACAGCGTAATATGGAAAGGATTAAATAATTTACAGCAGATAGAACCTGAAGAAGTTATAAATCTTGTAGAACAACTTCAACTCACACTTTTCTCATAAACAGAGAAACTTTTGGTAGACTCAACCATAAAGGCAATGTGGCCATTTAAAAAAAAGAAAGAGAAACAAAGCCTCACCATTAACAAAGGATTTTATTTGTCTTTGTTAGCAGGACCGGAACCGTTTCCGCCTCTGTTACAAATTATTAACCCTCAAGGCTCAAACCAAGCAGTAAAAGGCTATGGAGCACCGCTTGACGATAAAGCCTCAAAAGACATGCTTAACCAACCGCTAATTGAAGGAAGTTATGTACTAAGTAGTCCAGAAAAGTTAACCCTCATACAAATGAGCATTGTGCCTGTAAGCAAATTGAAAGGGTTCTCCCTTCCCGATGACCCTGTTCTATGCAGCGGAGTTGACCTAACTCCTGAAAAATTAAACAGAGCGAGGCCAGCAACAATCTTAACAGATTTTGTCTTTGCAAAAACAAGTCCTGATGTGTACCAAGCGGTACAGTTTTTGGTTGACTGCGTCAGCCGATTTGCATCCCTTACAAACGGGATCATAGGAGATTCACTTGCGGAAACCTATCGCTATGCACATGAGATTAATCCCCAACCGAGATTACATAGCCTTATAGACTTCCGCTCTATAGGAAGCGTTAAAGCCATACGGCAAGCCGATGGAGTTTGGGTTAGCACAAGAGGATTATGTAAGTTCAACCTTCCCGAGTTTGAGATGTATGGCATACCAGACGAGTTGGTTAACACCTCTGCCCAAATGCTCATTTCTGCCGGGCAACAATCTCTCATAGAGCAATTCATGCATGAGGGTGAGACAGCATTTGCAATCAAGAGCCCCCTTTTAATCGTTAATGGAACAAGAAACAAGGAGTTCTGGAAGGATAGACCTGTGTTGGAATTCAAAGACCCCGATGAGCAAGGGGCAAGAAAAGGAGTTCAGGCGTGGAAAGAGACTCAAAGTTGACCTTTCGCTTGCAGTACTTCTTTTACTGATTGCATGATGAACATCGCAGATTTTTTCATCTCTTCTCGCGTGTTATGTTTTCCGATTGTAAACCGCAAACCTTCTTTTGCTTCCTTTTCAGACAATCCCGTTGCTAATAAAACATGAGAAGGTTCGATACTCCCGCTGCTGCACGCAGAGCCACTACTCGCATCAACTCCGTATCTATCTAAATTGATCAACACACTTTCCGCATCTGCCCCGGGAACCCGAAAGTGCGCGTGTCCGGGCAAAACATTCTCCCAAACCCTTCTATCTTCCGGACCAGATTGCACGGTCCATATTAGATTGGGAAGATGATTTAAAAGAAACTGTTCTTCAATTTCCGCTCTAAAGATATCACGTAGTTCTTTCACTTTCTGTGATGAGTTTTCTTGCAGATGCACCTTCACAGATTCAGCAAGCCCAATAATTCCCGCCACAAACTCAGTCCCTGCTCGCATTTCACGCTCCTGCCCACCACCCATAATAATCGGTTGAGGTTTTGTCCCCCCCCTTGCATATAACACACCTATACCCTTAGGCCCAAAAAACTTATGCGCTGAAATCCATGCAAAATCAACCGGGATCTCTTTAACTGAAAATGGTAATGTCCCGAACGACTGAACAATATCACATGCGAACAACGCACCTACGTTCTTACACATTCCTGCAATCAACTCAATTGGCTGTATGATTCCCGTTTCATTGTTGGCATGCATAACACAAACCAGCAAAACATCATTCTTTATCCATTGCTTACAACTCTCTAACGAAACCGAACTATCTCTTTCAATAGGCAATAAATCAACCGAGAAACCTAACGACTCAAGCAAGGGCTTAGTTTCAAGAACACAATGGTGCTCAGATGCTCCGAATAAAATTTTATGCCTAAGGGTATCTCGGTTCGCTAAAGCAGAACCTATTATCGCAAGATTTGCTGATTCAGTTCCTGAAGAAGTAAAAATAATCTCTCCGGGTAATGCTCCCAGTGCTTCTGCAACAATTTCTCTTGCTTTGTCAACCTGCATACGCACTTCACGCGCTCCAGAGTACAAACTGCTTGGGTTATAAAATTGCTCCTTTAAAAAGGGCAGCATGCTTTCTAAAACACGATCATCCATTGGAGTAGTTGCGGCGTAATCTAAATAAATGCGTTGCACAATCTCTATTGTGCACCTTTTTATTGACCCTGTCTGATGTCAGGAACTATGTTCACGGGAACCGGATTAAACAATTCACCTGTTGAACCCACAACTTGTTCCTCTTTCCACTTATATGGCAGCAAAACAGTAACACGCCTATTCGAAAAATGATAAGGGTCTTCTTTGTTTCTCAGCCGCTTGTCTGCAAAGCCTCTGATGGCTAAAACCTTACTATCGCTCACTCCTGCAGTCCTAATAACTTTAAACAAGGCAATCGCTCTATCTTGAGACAAATCCCAGTTATCATAATTCGCACCTTGCGAGTAAGGCTTTGCATCAGTATGACCATCAATAACGATGACACGGTTAGATTCAGCAAGCACTCTGCCTAATTTCATGAACAGTTTCCTTGCATCAGGCGTAATTTTCGCACTACCTAATTCAAAGAAAACATTCCCCAATCCTTCCATAAACTCAATAACTAATCCTTCTTCTGTTTCTTGTGCGCGAACATATTTTGAAAGCGACTGTAAGTTCGGATCTTTCGAAATCTCTTCTTGTATCTGTTGTTGAAGCTTGTCTATGTCATCTTTTTCCTTCTTCATCTGCTCTTGAGACATTGAAGAAATAGTTTTACTTTCTTCAGTTAAATGAGAAGGCGGGTTTGCAGGTAAAACTGAATCTAACTTCGAGCCCTCTTGTTGTTTCATGAAGTTTAACGGATCGCGAAAATATCCTGCGATTAATGCTCGTGTATCCTGATCTAACCCGATAACCCACATCACCAAGAAGAACGCCATCATCGCAGTCATAAAGTCCGCTAAAGCGACTTTCCATGAGCCACCATGGTGGCCATCCCCCCCCTTCTTGACTTTTTTAATAATAACAGGGCTTTTATCAGACATTTAACTAAGCCGCCTCTTTCTGTCGAACTGCTGATTCCATTTCGGTAAATGTGGGGCGCACTTCAGGGTCTATATTACGCCTTGCAAATTCCACGCAAGTGATGGGACTTTCTCCTCGAGCAAAACTGAATAACGCGTAACGAATACAATGCATGTATTGCATAGATTTTTTGTTCTTTTTAAACATTGCCGCCGAAATGGGGTTAAAAACACCGTATGCTAATAAAACCCCTAACATCGTCCCTACAAGTGCCGCAGCGATGTGAGCACCGATACTCCGCGGGTCACCTCCAATCGAACCCATTGTAACAATAACTCCTAAAACTGCAGCGACAATTCCAAATCCGGGCATCGAATCACCGACAGTTTGCATAACATGTGCCGGATGATTAATCTCGTGCTCCATCACTTCCAAATCAATCTCCATCATCTCCATCAAATCATGTGGATTCACGGCACCCGTGAGAATCACCTTTGTTGTGTCTGCAAGAAACATCGTGGCTTCATGGTTTTGTAGAAGCTCAGGACTGCGTTTAAAAATCTCACTTTCTGTTGGTCGTTCGACATGGCTCTCTAAAACTAATAGCCCGTCACGTCGCGCTTGATTAAACATATAAAAGAACATCTTCAACAACGAAACGTACGCTTCTTTTGTATAAACAGAAGGCTTTGTGAGAGACATCGTCTCTTTAAATAAAACACCTAAAAATGAGGGGGGATTACCAATGAGGATACTTCCGGTTCCTGCACCGCCGATTACAATAATTTCCGCAATCTGAACCAATACAAGGGGCTGGCCACCGGCAAGGATAAAGCCGCCCAAGACCGCGATAATAACCACGATCAAGCCAACAATCAGCATGGAGTGCCACCCCTGCTCACAAGCAAAAAGAGAATCAGCGCCATTCTCCTATCTGTTATCGGTTATTTGAGCAGGCTTTCTCACCTGAAAACCTAAAGAACTGCCATAAGTTTATGAACCTAAAAACCACAGCAATTTACAAGCAATTCTGCTTGCTTTCAACCCTGCTTCATTATCGGGCGTGTTTGAGCGTAGAATAATCAAATCGTGCATTCAAGTATCGAAGAATGTTTGAACTATTTGGAGAAGGAGGCATCCGGTGTGCCGCTCCTTGCTTTGGGGCAGACTGTTTTTTGGGATGAACCTTTGAAAATCGCCGTCAAGTTATCTGCACAAAAATTAGGAAAAAAAATCAAACTTATTGCTGGCATTCACGATACGGATTACTTTGCAAAACTCCCAGGAGGAGTGGTGAGCAATTCCCCATTTGTAGCCCTTCCGAGAAATGATAACTCCACAAAAGGGTTCTGGTCAGCCGCTGCAGAGTTTAGTGCGTTGTTCGGCGGTGAAACACCGGTAACGCGAGAAATATACACAGAAGCCGGTGTGTCATTGGAAAGGCTGAGCCAAGGAGATGCCGAATTCGTAGACGAAAAAACCGAAGCGTGGGGATGGCGAGGTATCGCACAAGCAGATCCAATACCGAAAGTTGCAGAATTGATTCCGTTGTTTGGAGTTTTGCAAAGAACTTACAACTGGGCTATTGATTTAACCTTACAAACCTTATGTGAACCAAAGCAAAATCACGAAGCAAAAAAAACAGCAGATCACTTAAACGAAATTCTGTGTGAAACATTGAACATCTGTGAAGGACAAACATTATCCGAATTTTATGAATGTCTACTTCCTCATTTTCATAAGATGCTTTCTGATAAACTTAACGATGTAGAAATTACAAGTACCACCAAGTTATTGAATTTCAATCCGTCTACCTGCAAACTCCCTCGATTTGATTTCGTAAATCTATTTCTTAATTCAAACACAAAAAACTTAGCAAAGAAACTTTACAACGAAAGCGTTTCAGGGACAGAAATTTATGATTTGGACAAGTTCGGGACAGGCGCAATTCCATTTGATCTAGTCATACACGGCATTGGGCGTGGAACAATTCGATTAACAGATGAGATGCTCATTATAATGACACATGAACCAAAATTTGTGAAACTAAACAAGCCCATTCAAAACACAACAGATTTAGCTCACGTTGTGTCAAAATCTTTTGGTGACTGTTGTTTAATAGGAAAAGCGGTCACTCTTATCAATATGCTGTCACGTGAGTTCGTTTTTGTATTTCATGAAACCGCTTCACCATATGTAAACGTAACGAAAAAATTAAATAATCTTTTCGAAAAAAATAATATCAGAATACATTCACATCCGATTTTGCGAGTAGGACATGAAACATGGGATGCACTGTCAGAATCGGACAGATGGTTCAGACTTCCAGAACCTTTTCAAAAGCCATTCGGCGCAGAACATGTGAGTGCGCAAACTATTGCAAACACTTGGAGATGCGTTGTCGAACAACAAAAAGATATTAGAAACAAACTAAAAGATATTAAAAAAATGCATGATTTAATTGCCTTCCTTCAAAAAATTATGGGAGGAAGATGGCAATCACTTTCAACCGAATACGAAAAACTTTCAGAAGAATTGAACCCATTAAAAACTGTCAATCAGGAAACAAAAAATGCGGTGAACGCTTGTTTTTCCAGATTACGCGAAATCAAAAAACTATTGCCAGACACAGAAAAACAGATGGGAGAGCATTTTAGAAAGGAGATTTTTGCGCATAACCCCGTTTCTGGTTCCGCATTGGAAAAAAGAAAGATGTTTCAACGCCAAGTACAAGAACTAAAAAACGAACGCATCAATCTTCGAAAAAAACTTTTCGAATTAAGAGAAAAACAAAAAAGCCTCGCGACTCAAAAGAAGATAGTAGACGCGAGAAAACGTAGAGCAGAAATTGAAAAAGAAGCAGAATACGCAAGGTTGCAAATTGTTAGAGAATCAGTTATCTCGTCAGCCGGATTAGAGCGTGCAAATCGTAGACCAAGTGCATGGTGGATGATGCTTGTTTCTCCAGATGGACAATGGTTCCAGTCCATGATGGAAAAAATGCAGTTTCGCTTGGAAGACCTGAAACCCAGAGAATAAAAAATGCTTGTTCCATTTTGTAAATACGAAAGCATAGGAAACGATTTTGTTCTTATCGAAAGTAAGAGTGTTAAAGACATTGATTTACCGGAACTGAGCAAACGAATGTGTGACAGGAAATTCGGTATCGGCTCGGATGGATTGTTAGTATTAGAAACGGAAAATGAACCCTATGAATTGCGAATGTTTAATCCTGATGGCACAGAGGACTTCTGCGGTAACGGTTTGAGGTGTTCCGCGTTGCACCTTTTTTTCTTGCATAAAAAAAAGAATTACAAGATTTTTCATGGTGACGAAGAAATTGAAACCGAGATTTCAGTAGGAGATTGGATTGATGTAACGCTTCCAAAGCCTTCTTTCAAACCGCAAGACATCCCCCTAAGACAAAACTTAGACGAGGTTTTTGAGACGGATTTAGAAATCGAAGAAAATGTTTTTAAAATTTGCTCTGTAAATACAGGATCAACTCACACAGTTATCTTCACCGATTCCCCCCGATGAACTCACTTTTCAAACCATCAGCCCAAAAATCGAAAACCATGAATGGTTTCCCAAACGCACTTCGGTAATATGGGCAAGTAAGTCTGATGGAAAAACTTTTAAAATTCGCATTTGGGAAAGAGGCGTAGGAGAAACTTTGGGATGTGGTACAGGCAGCGCAGCAGTTGCAGCATGCTGGTTTCGAAAACACCCCGGCATGCTGGCTTTGGTCGTAAAAAATCCGGGCGGTGATACATTGGTCGCAAAATCCACCGGTGGAAGGCTAATAGTAAGCGCAAACGCGAAAAGAATCTATGAAGGTGAATTCCTGTTCAAAACAGAGCAAACACAACCACCCGAAGAACAGACACAGGTATAATTTTCGCCATACGGGGATATAGCTCAGTTGGGAGAGCGCTTCAATGGCATTGAAGAGGTCACGGGTTCGAATCCCGTTATCTCCACCAAAACATAATTAAAGGCACTGCAACCAGAAGCACAATTATCTCAAGAGGTAACCCCATTCTCCAATAATCACCAAACTTATAACCTCCGGGTTTCATCACTAATGTATTCGATTGATGTCCAATAGGAGTTAAAAACGCACAAGACGCACCAATGGCAACAGCCATCAATAATGGATCTGCCGACATTTCCATACCCTGCGCTAACTTCATTGCAATAGGGGCAACCAATATCGCTGCTGCAGCATTATTGATGACATCTGATAAAAACATCGTTGCAATTATCACAATAGCAATGGTTCCTGCAGTTGATGTATACTGCGCTAAACCCAAAAGATGATTCGCTATTAATTGTGCCCCCCCTGTAGTCTCTAATGCCATACCCACAGGTATCATCGCTGCCAACAAAATAATAACTGGCCAATCTACACTTTCATAGACTTCATTTTTAGAAATTAACCCCGTTAATACCATAACAACTGCACCGCATGTTAATGCCACAGGGGCAGGTAGTATTCCTAGTGTCACCAACGCTATCGCCGAACCAAATATCCCGCCGGCGAAAAGTGTTTTTTGCGGCTTGCCTAACCGCATACCGCGCTCTGCGAGAGGTAAACATCCTAATTCATTTATTGCAGTTTTAAGGTTTTCTTCCCTTCCCTGCACTAACAAAATATCACCTGCAACAAAACTGATTTTCCCCACACGCTCTTTCAATCTTTTTCCATGCCTTGCCACTGCAAGAACATTGATGCCGAATCTCTCTCTAATGTTCAATCGAGTCGCGTTCTTTCCAATCAGCATGGAATCAGATGAAACAATAACCTCATTAATACTCACATCGCCGGCTTCACGCTGTTCCTTATCGTTTTCATCAGGAACGCTTTCTGCCAATTCAAACTTCCCAATATCGGTTAATGTCGTGAGTCCATCCGAATCCGCCCGTACGATAAGAACGTCATCCTCTTGTAAAACCTCGTAAGTCGAAGGTGCACCTGTCCTAACATTGTTTCTTACTAAACCGATGATATCAACATCACTTTCATTTTCAATTGCAACATATAAATCATGTAAAGTTTTTCCGATAAACTTAGAATCCTGAGTTATCTTCACTTCGGAAAGATATTCATTTATATTAAAAAGTTCGTCGTTTGAACCGTTCTCTTTCCTTTGTGGAGTTAATCTCCAACCAATGAGTGAAATAAACAATATCCCTGCAATGGCAACTCCCGAACCAACCGGAAGAAAATCAAACATTCCGAAAGGAGCTTGTCCGTTTTGTTCACGAAAAGTCGCAATAATGATATTGGGAGGTGTGCCAATCATGGTCAACATCCCGCCTAACAACGATCCAAAAGCCAACGGCATCAGCAATATGGATGGCGAATTCCCGCTTCTGCGAGACATCCATATCGCAACAGGCATGAGCAAAGCCAATGCCCCTACGTTGTTCATAAATGCAGAACAAAACGCAACAATGCTAGTTAATGTTGCTACTTGTATGGTGGGGTTGTCTCCAACTTTGGTTAATATGCGAGCTATCCAATCCACTACCCCTGCATTTTGCAAACCACGACTCAAGATTAAAACTGCCGCTACAGTCACAACCGCAGGATGCCCAAATCCAGAAAACATCTTGTCCGGTGGAATCAACCCGGTTAATGTCACTATGAGCAACGCAATGATGGCAACCGCATCATAACGCAAGCGGTTCCATACAAACATAACAAGTGCACCCGCAAGCACGCTGAAAATGATAACCTGATCAAGACTCATCTTTTCCCCAAATATCAGCCAAAGTGAGATTTGAGATATTATGGCTTTACTTTAACAAATTATATTTTCATTTCTTAAGATAAAATACCCCTATGCTGTTTTCTATTCTTGTTTTACTAAGCCAATTTTCTACAACTAACAAAT
>CAZSPF010000015.1:18323-23567 GCA_964608695.1 uncultured Fimbriimonadales bacterium
CATACACCACATCACCGAATTCACCCAAAACGTAACCGAAATATCCGCTCCCGGCGTACCAGGAGCAATTGCAATCTTTGGAGAAAACGCATTCCCTGTCGTGCTCGGCAGAGGAGACAACAACACTCTGATACCCGTCATAGCCGCTGCAACATACGGCAAAGGTAGGGTTGTTGCTTTCGGTCACACCGGATATTTCGGCACGGACACCGTTAAACAGTTCGATACTCAAAGATTCATGTTAAATGTCATAAAATGGTGTGCACAAGGAAAGTCCACGCATCGTTTGGGATTTCTGGGAAACGAACAACTCAGAAATCATTTTGCATCTCTTTCTTTTGATGCGAAAACCGCTCAACTCGAAAACAATCTGGAAAATTTCGACATCATTTTTCTCGACCACAGAGATTTATCGAAACAACAACAAGATAAACTTCTCAACTTCGTAAAAAACGGATCTGCGCTCATCGTTTCCTCTACAGGCTGGGGATGGGAGCAAATTCACGGTAAATCCATCACCGAACAACCTCTTAATCAACTCCTCTCTCAAATGGGGCTTTGCTTCACTAATGCTACAGTATCCAAAACTTCGCAAAACGGTTTTTTCGTTACAAGCGAAATTCCGTTCACAGCACACGCGGGAACAGCACTAAATAAAGTCAGCCAATATGTTTCAAAAGAAATCGAATTATCTCGTTCTGAAATAGAGCAAAGTGTTGCCAACGTTCTTCTCGCAGCATTTTCCATCCCAAAAGAAAACAATGTATTCTTAAATCAATTAAATGAAATACGTAAACAGCATAATATCACACCCATTCCTACAGCACAAAACCCCATTTCACTTTCTCAACCTTTATTGCGCATCTCCGCCGCTCTTGACACGCATGAATCTCAGAACACACCCCCGGAAAATCTCGCAGATCATCCTGCATCTTCTGCATTTCCGGGAGAAGTCCCAAAAGATGCCCCAAGAGTTACCAAACGCATCATCATATCAACACAACAGCACGGATGGCACAGCACGGGACTCTATGCCCCCCCGGGAGAAAAAATTATTGTGAAAATTAACGAATCAATCGCAAACATGACGTTGCAAGCGAGAATCGGAGCGCACACAGACTCCATCTGGCATCACGCAAACTGGCAGAGAATGCCACAAATCTCGCGTGCTTTTGCTCTGGATAAAACATACAATATCATCGCCAACTCATTCGGTGGATTGATTTACATAGACGTTCCGCAGCAAAAAACAAGCACAAGCATAACCATTGACATCGAAAATGCAATCGAATCACCTCTTTTCATACTTGGGAAAACAACCCTCGAAGATTGGCGCGAAAAACAAAGACACAACCCCGCACCGTGGGCGGAGATCGGTTCGGATAAAATTGTCATCACCGTGCCATCAGAAGTTGTAAGAAACATGGAAAACCCCGATAAAGTCGCAAAGTTTTGGGACGAAGTATGTGATGCATGTGCAGAACTAGCAACAATCTCCAAAAAAAGACCGAGAGCGGAAAGAATGGTCGCAGACGTACAGATTTCCGCAGTATACATGCACGCCGGCTATCCGATAATGACACATCTCGATGTAAAAGAGTTTGTAGTGGATGTCGAGAGTTTGCGAAAGCAAGGATCGTGGGGACACTTTCACGAATAGGACACAATCATCAAAATTATGACTGGACATTCGAAGGAACGGGAGAAGTTACAGTCAATCTTTTCACGATCTATGTTTATGAAAAAGTTTTGGGGCAAAAAATTGACCAAGGGCACAACGCAATTTCAAATCGTGAAGAAAGAATAAACAACATAATTAAACACGTCGAAAAAGGAGCACCATTTAATGAATGGAAAAATGACCCGTTTCTTGCTTTAAGCATGTACATTCAAATGATTGAACGATTTGGCTGGCAGCCGTTTAAAAATGTGTTTGCGCTATACAGAAACCTTCCGCAAAACGAACGCCCGCGCAACGATGAGGAAAAACGAGATCAATGGATGGTACGATTCTCGCGCGAAGTGGGTTTTAATCTCGCGCCTTTCTTCACGGTTTGGGGTGTACCAACTTCTGAGTCAGCGCGCAATTCTCTCTCCGATCTACCTGTTTGGCTTCCCGAAGAATTGCAAAGATTCTGTAAGTAAAATCAACTGTTGCTCTGCTTTTTCAAAACTACAGCCGTAACACCTGCTACTGCACCTGCGATACCGCCTGTTATCAAAATATTTCTCGTATCGAGTATCGCATATTGAAGCGTATGCACCAAACTCGCAGTAATCACTGCGACAAGAACAATAATTAGCGTGATGTTTTTTGAGCTCAACTGGTCCCCTTTGTTCTTCATAAGATTAGGATAGACGAAATCACTATAACGATGTCAAGGCAGGTAAAAGATTACAAAGAAAAAATTAATTAAAAAAATTGAACCACCTTCAGATACCCACACCCGTTTTGAAATACAATCATCACAAACAGACAACTTGCTCTTTGAAAAGTGTCCATTATTTGTTCTGAATTAGTCATGCCTTCTATCTACCTCGTTTACAAGTTAAAATAAGTATGAAAAACTTTCATAACATACAACTGTACTTAACAAAACTCTATGCCATAATCCCATCCGTATGAACTTCCCGTTCTGGGATCCGCCGATTATCGGCGGTGGAATGCTTATCGGCTTTATCGCTATCGTTCATGTGTTCGTGGCGCATTTCGCGGTAGGTGGTGGACTCTATCTGGTGCTCACAGAAAGAAAAGCAAGACAAACAAACGACGCCCTCCTCCTCGAATCAGTCAAAAGGCACAGCCGATTCTTCATCCTCGTCACACTGGTATTCGGTGCAGTTACAGGTGTCGGAATCTGGTGGACTATCGGCATTGTCGCACCCAGCGCTACTTCCACTCTCATTCACATTTTCGTTTGGGGCTGGGCAATCGAATGGTTGTTTTTCCTTGTAGAGATCGTCGCGGCGTTTATCTATTACAACAGTTGGGACAGAATGAACGCCAAAACTCACATGACCATCGGATGGATTTATTTCATCTTCGCATGGCTCAGTCTATTTGTCATAAATGGAATCCTCACCTTCATGCTCACCACGGGTGATTGGATCGAACAGCGCACTTTCCTCTCTGCGTTCTTCAATCCCACCATGCTCCCGTCGCTCGTTATCCGTACAGCAATCTGCATCGCAGGTGTATTCGCACTCGTTACGGGGGGGCTTGAAACAGTCGAGGAGTTACGCATGCGCATACATAAATACGCAGCGAAATGGATTCTCATCGGAACGGCTTTTATTCCTCTGGGTGGCATCTGGTATATCACTTCCATCCCTACTCTCGCACGCGAAATCTCTATGGGGGGGGCACCAGTCGTAACTATGTTCGCCGCATCCAGCATCCTTCTTTCCATTTTAATTGTCGCCTCTGCGTTTTTTGGCCCATATCTTTTCCCCAAACATTTTCATGTTACAGGTGCATTTTTCATCGCCTTGCTCGCGCTTATGGCAACCGGTGTAACGGAATGGGTGCGCGAAGCTGTCCGAAAACCTTACGTGATTTACGATTATATGTATTCCAACTCCATTCGTCCAGAACAAATTTCGTATTTAATTGAAAACGGTTTTCTGAAAAACGTAAAGTGGGCATTCATTTCGGAAGAAGAAAAACAAAACCCGCTAAAAAAAGGCGAACTGATTTTCCGCTTCCAATGCCAATCATGCCACACAGTAAATGGCTTTAACGCCATACGCCCCGCTGTCAAAGGTTGGAGCAGAGAATTCTTAGACTATCAAATTCAGCACTTGGATGAACTCAAAGGCTACATGCCGCCATTCGCAGGAAACGAGGACGACCGACATGCGTTAGTAGAATATTTGCTTAGTTTGCACAAGTGAACAATTAACAAAAACTATTGACCGTCTCCTAATAGTTCTCGCGCGTATCTTTCTACTTCACTTATAAAAGTTGATGGAAGGGTCTGAAAAGTCAAAAGTTCACTTTCGTTCGAATATTCATCTGCCTCATATCCTGCTAACAGCCATAATGGCTATCTATATTATTTACTTGAATTAACCTAATTTTAGCCAAATTGCAGATGGAAAATCTACTGGGTTTTCGTTTTTATTGACCGGTAAGGAGCCTGTTGCTAATCTCACGAAAGATTAGTTATAACGTAAACTAAAACAACTCGACTATACAAAATTTTCGAGGACATTATGAAAATGAAAAATATGCATCATGTATTTCAATTGCGCGCCATACACCTTCTTATCACCATCGCTTTTTTCGTTCCCTCATTTACCTCCGAACGCTATAAGCCCACACCTGATGAGTTACGCGCTTCTTACCAAAGAGCGCAGGAAATCACCAGAGCAAGAAGCGCAGCATACAAACTCCAACTCACTCCCAACTGGTTCGGAGAAGACAGATATTTCTGGTACCGCAACGCGCTATCGGAGGGGAGGAGCGAGTTCATCTTGGTAGATTGCGAAAAACCGGAAAAAAAACACGCATTCGACCACCAAAAACTCGCGGAAGGCTTGGAAAAAGCGTCATCAAAAACCGTCAACGCAGAACGACTCCCATTTCAATCCATAAAGTTCTCGGATGACTTGAAAACAATACAATTTGAATGGGAAGGAAAAGTATGGGAATGTGAGCTCGAGAATTACGAATGCAAGATCATTGGAGATATACCTTCAAGAGAGGAAAGACAACCCCCCCGTAGACAAACTCGAACACCATCTCCAGACAGAAAATGGAACGCAGAAATAAGAGAAGGGAAAATAATGATCACAACATCCGAAGGGTCTTTGCATCTGGAAAGTGAAAAAAACGATTTCGCTGCATCCTCTTGGGCACTTTCATCAAATCACCTCGTCGCATTCCGCGTCCTCCCCGGAGACAGAAAACAAGTCTATCTCATCGAATCATCACCCCGAAACGGAGGACGCGCCGTCCTCACACAAAGAGATTACGATCTCCCCGGAGACAAACTGGATACTTATGAAACTTATATTTTCGATGTTACAAACAAAAAACAAATCAAAGCCGATATCGAACCCTTCTTTACGGGGGGGCGTCCATGGGCAGGACCACCCAGTGTTCACTGGTTGCGTGACGGAAAAACATTCGTTCTATCTATTACCGAACGCGGCTACCAGCGCTACACTTTGCTTGCTGTAAACACAGAAACAAATGAAATTAAAGCACTCGTCGAAGAAAAATTTGACACGTTCGTAGAC
>CAZSPF010000015.1:23636-46323 GCA_964608695.1 uncultured Fimbriimonadales bacterium
ATCTGATTGACACAAAAACAAGCAGCATAAAAAACGCTATCACTCCCGAACGCTGGGTCGTGCGCGGAATCGAAAACGTTGACGAACAAAACCGACGTATCATCTTTCGTGCAAATCACACACGAGAAAACGAAGACCCGTATTTCATTCACTTTTTCGCTGTGGATCTCGATGGCAAAAATCTCACACGATTAACAGAAGCACACGCAACACACAGCGCAAACTTCTCGCCATCATACAAATACTTCGTCAACACCTACTCGCGCGTAGACGAACCACAAACCCACGAACTACGATCAACCAAAGACGGAAAACTGATTCTACATTTGGAAACCGCAGATATCACGGAATGGAAAAAATTTAACATCCCCTTTCCAGAACCGTTTGCCGCAAAAGGCCGAGACGGAGAAACCGATATTTACGGCATCATCTGTAGACCATCAAATTTCGACCCGAACAAAAAATATCCCATCATCGAAAACATCTACGCAGGACCGCACGATTCTTTCGTACCAAAATCCTTTTCCGCACTTTTCAGAATGCAGGAACTCGCAGAACTCGGTTTCATCGTCGTTCAAATTGACGGAATGGGAACCCGCAATCGTGGCAAAAAATTTCATGATGTCTGCTGGCAAAACATCGCAGATGCTGGCTTTCCCGATCGAATTCTGTGGATGAAAGCTATGGCAGAAAAATATCCCTACGCAGATATCGAACGAGTCGGCGTTTACGGAACTTCTGCGGGGGGGCAAAACGCCGCAGGTGCACTCCTCTTCCATCCCGATTTTTATAAAGTAGGAGTCGCATCATGCGGTTGTCATGACAATCGTATGGACAAGTTTTGGTGGAACGAACAATGGATGGGCTATCCTCTGGGCAAACACTACGAAGAACAATCCAACATCACTAACGCACATAAACTACAAGGGAAACTCTTGCTAATAGTGGGTGAATTGGACACAAACGTCCCTCCAGAATCCACTTTACGCTTCGTTGATGCACTCATAAAAGCAGGAAAAGACTTCGATTTCCTCTTCATGCCAGGTGTCGGACACAGCGACGGCGGAAGTTACGGTGAAAGAAGAAGAAGGGACTTCTTTGTCAAGCATTTACACGAAGTTGAGCCATTAAACTGGAATGCGAATAGTAATAAACCTACTCAACAACCTTCTCGCAAAGTGACAAAATAAATTCCGCAATCGCAATCCGCTCATCTTTATTCTTAGGAGTAAACTTCAATCCGTAAGTATTCACTCTATTACCGTTTTCCTCTTCAATAACGTATCGCACAACTCCCGGCAATATCGTCGTGCGATCACGATATCCGATTTCCAGCATCACATTGTCTTTGGTCGAGAATCGCTCATTTGTCTTAAACTGTAAACCGCCAATGCTTGCATTCGTTATAAAAGCACTTCCCGAACGATAAGATGTCGTCCCGTTCGGGCGCCATAATAGCGCAAATTCAAACACAGGTATGCGTTCGCTTTCCCTGCGATCTTTAGGTGTAAATTTTGTGTTTCCTTGTCTGCCCTCTTTCATGGAGCCCCTTTTTGTTTGTTTTCGGATGATTTTCCACTGAACTTAAGATAAAAGCCCCGTCAATCTGCCTGCCTGACGGGGCGATTTATCACCAATCAAAAGGGATTATTTCTTTGCTTTCGGTTGAGTAATAAGAACATGCCCGGTTACGGGGTCATATTCCACATCCAAATTCAACGAATCACTGAAAAATGAAAGAGGAAGCAAAGTCCTGCCGCGCTCTAAATAAGGAGCAAGATCAAGCCGAATCGGTTTTCCGTCTATCTTTGCTTCCGGATTCCCAATCTGAAGCCAGATCTCATGCCCTATGCCGTGAGCAGAAACCACTCGCTCTTTGCCAAACCAATCTACGCTTCCTCCCAAACCTTCAAAAAGGTATCGGAAAGGAGCAATGGGTAACCCATGCACAACTCTCGGCTCTACATCGAAAAGGATTTGCGCACCATCTAAATAAATGTTGTACTTCCCTTCCTTGTTAAACCTCGTATCGGCATCCACCTTCACCAGTGCTTTTTCGGTGGGAATATTCACTGCGACAGCCTCTGTGGGGTTTTTAATTCCTGACGTTCCTGTTGTCACAGGATCTAATTTCGGCTCCGAAACAACCGGTGTCTCTGTTTTCACTGTCGGCTTAGATAGCGTAGGAGGGGTAAGCCTTTGACCGGATATTTCTGGAACAATAACATTGCTCATCTTCAAACCTTTACTTCCGCTAACTTGAGGCTTGATGACCGGAGGCTCTAACATCGGCAGTATCGCAGGAGGTGGTGTGAGATTTGTGGTCGCAGTTGCCATCGCACCGGTCGTCGCTCTAATCCCTTTTATCGCACCTGTAATACCGGAAAGCAATGGATCACTCGGAAGTGTGTTCAAAACTTCTGTCGGAATAATTCTTTCTGTTCGACCACCCGGATTCTGTACAAACACCCGTATAACTGGAGACTTGCGTGTTGTCTGAGTCTCATCATAAGACCAAACCTCGATCTCATGCCACCCATTTACTTCCTGAGTGGTGTCCCAGTGAAATGTGTATGGAGGGAAATTCTTCATCGAGCGAAACTCTTTGTTCACAAAAAAGGAAACATAGTTCTCTCTGCTTTGCACACCAAATCCCACTTCAATCTGAACTGTGCCCATAACAGTATCACCCGTCTTCGGAAACTTAATCGAAACAGGCGATGCTTGCCCTCGTTCAACTGTGATAACCGTGTGCTGAGTTGCGGCTGGCTTACCTGATGAGTCGAAAACCAATGCTTCCACTAAGTTATCTCCATGCTGAAGCCTATTGACATCAAGCGAAATACTAACTTCACCTTCACTCTTTGTGGAATCCACGGCTCTAAAACCTAACGAAACCCCATTGAGTTTTATCTCGATGCGTGAAGCCTTCACACCGGTATATCTAACCGTAAAGGCTGGTGCGCCGGCAGTTCGAATAATCTGCACATCCTGTGGAAAAAGGCTCGGAACTGAAAACGAGCCTGCTGTCACTGAAATGACCAATCCACTGCACGCAAACACACACGTAAATAATCTCGAAACAAACAATGTCTTAATTTCCATCCGGTACCCCCATTGATGGTTAGAGTGAGTTGCCCCAACTCTTGAATCTATTCGCCCCCTATTGTACACGACTTGAGGCGCTATATGACGAGACGAAAGCCAAGCAGAAGATAGTTCAAAACTTAATGCAAAAACTCACTTCTTGAGCCTAAACGCCACAATCCTTGGATCTTGAGTTACTACAAGTACCGTGATAAGCGTATCTGTCTCGGCGCTTATCGTGATTTCAGCCGTCCCGCTTTCAAATTCGAAGTCCCCCACAGGGGATAAATCCCCCTGCCATCCACCGCGAGTAGTTCTTAATTCGCCAAACTCATAAGAAATCTTCACTGGAGTCGGACGGCCATCATATTCGCTCCTGCAAAATATGCGATATCGTCCATCTTGCGGAACTTCAAACCTAACAACTGCCTTCTGGCCTGCTTTCAGAAATACCCCTTCATCCGTTATCGCCCCTTCATCGGTAATAAACTGTTCCTTCCAAAACACTTTCAAGAAATGCTCCGGTTGCAAATTTAATAAATGAATCTCGTTTGGAGCAAGTTCGAATCTATGCGATTTACTGTTTTTATCAATTACAGCAACCTCTTGCTTGTGGGTATTGCTGTTCCAAAATAAAAGTGCATCTCCTAAATCAGTCGTGAATACCCCGTCCCTCGCGTCATCAATCAAGGGATAAGGCTTTCTTTCGCTGTCTATTTGGTCAATTCGATAAACCGCATGACGAACGATCGCCAAAAACGCTTTCCATTGATCTCGCTGAGCAGGAAAGTAAATAGTCATTCCTTTTCCGTATGCGCGAGCCCACTGCTTGACTTGTGTTGGTGTCAGTGGAGCGTCCATCCAGCCGCTTAATGCAGACACTTCCTCATCGCTACCATCTTCAGATACAACAATTGACTGTACCAAAGCCTCTTGATCCGGTTGCATTCCCGAAAACACAACCCGCAGCATTCCCGATTTTTGATCTTCCTTTCTCACGTTTATCTGAAACCTCGCTCCCCCCCCCGAAAGGCTTAAAGAAGCATGCCTTCTGTCATTCACAATAATATGTAGCTCCCCAACTTCTTGCTGAGCATTCGCAAATCGTATCTCCACAAACACGTCTGAGTCGCCATGTATAGGAAGCCGTATCTCCGCATCATTCAGCGCAGGTCTTGCATCACCTTTAACAGCACCCCACCGCCCACGCAAGAGTTCTTCAGATACTCTTGCGTCCAAATGAACGCTATACCGTTCCGGTATCTCGCCCACCCATTTTTCATCTATCCGTGCAGGAGTCAAATTGTTAGCATAAGAAAATAAATCGTTATGAAACTTCACATCTCCTCTTTCATCTCCCATTCTGCCAAAATTGTAAACAATCAACACCCCCCCTGCATCAACCCAGTTCTTGATTGTCGTGAGTGTTTGTGATTTCCAAATAGTCCCCTCAAACACCGCCGCAACAGAATAACTGTTTAATGCTCCTTGAATTACCGCTGATTCTTCCAAAACATCGAAATCTAAATAATCCCTGAGTTCCACTAATCCGCGATACATCAGGGGGGGCACAGGCTGAGATAACCTCAGATTGTGTGTGGAAGACGGATGTATAACCGCAAGTCCACATCTGGGTTTCCTGTGGACGAACATCTCATAATTCCCGCCAATTAAAGAGGAATTCAAAGTCCATGCCTCTTCCCAATCAATATGCCCTTTCGTGCCCAATGAAAGCGATTCGAACAAGCGCCTGTTAAAATCTCGGATACCCTCTTGCGAAGCGGAACTCGTCCATAACGGCATCTCTGTTTTTCTCGATGCACCGCGTATCCGTGCTAACGACATCGCCCAATTCTCTGTAAATTCATAAAAACCAATGTTGCTAATCACCACTCCATCTGCTTTGTTTTTTAATGCATTTAAGGTAACAAATGCATCTGCGCCTAAAAACGGCTGATCGTTAGGCGGGCCAAAAGGAACCAAAACGGAAGATTGCAAAAACACCTCCTTCGCCATTCCTGATAACGTTGAGGCAACATAAGGGATCGCTTGTTTATACCAATCCCAAAATTCGAGACGCGCATGATATGGATACTCCTGAGTGTACGGATAAAATGAACGGGGGGGGTGTTCGGAATCCAAACCCCACGACAATAACGCCTTGTCTAACGAACCGTATTCTCGTTCGATTTTTCGTGTCCAACTCATGCGAGCATGTTCATCCCCAACCCATAACCCGCTCTCAGGTGGCTCCATATTAAACACACTTTTCCATTCGCTCATCACCACAGGATCTTGTTTCGATAAACCTGAAAAGAAAAAAGCATCTCCGTAATTCCCGAATATCCCCAATCCGACCGCTTCAAGATTCGGAAATCTTCTATTGATAACGCTAAACTTCTGGCCTGACCAGCGAAACCGCTCCGCGTCCCATGGTGACCATGCGGGCACGCGGTTTCCGTTCAATATGTTTACAACTCCACTGCCGCCATGCAACTCATCAACACCCGGAAATGCAGTGGATACAAACATAGCCCAACTTCCACCTGCATCTAAAACCTGCTGACGTAAAGCAAACAGCGTTTCTAAAGAAGGATTCGCATCCTTAGAATCTAACGGGCGTAAATTGTCCGTTCGCCCAAAAAACAGGTTCACGCCTATCTCCGTGAGCTTCCGAAAATCAGTTGCAGGTAGCGCGTAAGAAGACAACCGAATGCGCTCACCCAATTCAGGCTGAAAACCTTTCGCCGGCGCATAAATAGGTATGACTTCGTGTTGCTCTCTGACATCAGGCACAGGATCCTGAAACCAAAAAACAATAGGGCTAATATAAAACAACATCCGGTATATGCTGACCCCTGAACAGACTTAAAGTGTCATCTTTCGATTTCCGAAAGCGCTCTTTCCACCTCGATATTACCGGAAGGCAGTGTCTCTCTCAACCGAGCAGCAAGATGAATAGCCTCCTCGCGTCTGCCAGTATGCTTCGCTGCAATGGCTAAGTGCAGCGCAAGTGTCGAAGAAAACGGACGTGCCTGAAGCAAGTTCTTCAGCATCGCATAAGCCTCTTCCCCTCGACCCAAGCCCATCAAAGCATTGGCAATTTCACAGTATCCCGGCTCGAATCCCGGAAATTGCTCAACTGCTTTCCGACCGGCATTCAGCGCATCTTGAAACCGCCCAAGTTGGTTGTACAGCGTTGCAAGCATCGCCCAAGACTTCCAGTACTCATCCACCCACTGGGTCAAACCTTCAAGCTCACCAACCGCACCTGCTAAATCTTCATTGCGAATTTTCTCTTGTGCACGCTCAAGTGCTTCCACACGCTTCGGATGTTGCAGCTCAAGCAATCGTGCACTCGCTTGCGCTTTGATATCCGGATGCGGATTCAGTTTTATCACTTTGTCCAAAACATCCACAACTTCATGTCCGCGAGAAGCACTATCGAGCACTGCCGCATACTCCATCAAAACATTTACATCGTTTTCTGCAATTTCTAAAACATCTTCGTAAAAATCCATCGCACGATCGTAATCTTTTTCTTGAAAAAGCAGCGGCGCAAATGCCCGCTTGATAATGGGATGCTGTGAAGTTTTTTCCAAACCCTCTTCAAAAACCTTCTTCGCTTCATCCACACGGTTTTGTGCAAGCAACGCCATCGCATACCTTGACCACGCTTCCGGGCTTTCAGGATTTGCTTCAACAACTTCTTGCCACATACTAAAAATTTCATGCCCCCTCCCTAACTGTACAAGAAGCGAACTTAACAAGTCCATAGTAGGTTTTTCAGGACCTTCTAATTCCAACGCTTTTTTGAACGACCTCTCTGCATTAATCGGCATGTTCATAATCGCTTGCGCTTGACCCATTCGTGTGTAAAGCGCGGGTTCAAGCTCCGGAACGATAACATCCTCACCTGCATCCTTTTGCTTCAACGCCTTTTGTCTTTGCTCTTCAAAAACTGCTAACGCTTTTTCAAAAAACTTTAACGCTTCATCCGGCTTTCCAACATTTAATTGAATCTCACCCATCACATAAGAACCGCGCCAGTCATCCGGCATCAACTCGACGATCCGCTGCAACTTAGCGTTCACCGTTTCGAATGTGCCGATTCCGAATTGAGCACACAATCGAGCAAGTTGAATTCCGGTTTCGTAAGGACCAAGAAATTCTTCGTCTAACTCCAATGCGGAAATGAGACTATCAAACGACCCGCTCACATCGAACTCTGTCGCTGTGCGATGTCCAGCTTGAGTAACGAGTTGAATGGCATCGTAACCTATCAAAAAATCACAGAACGCTTGTTGGTCAGACGTACCAAAGTCGAGTGCAGGAAGAACATCGTAAACTCCAAGATGCTTCGTTATGGTTTCTGCAATCCACCATGTCGAAATAAGCATCAATCGGAAACTCTTCGACATGAACTTCATGCTCCCCCGAACTTTCTGTTATCCTTACCGTCGCCTTCCAGTTTTGAGACTCCTTTTCAATCACCCCGTCAATCCCAACATCTGCTTGAGTGTTTTGAATCACTTGCTTTATCAAATTCGGGTCATTAAGCGTCGAACCAAAAACCGCAAAAGCCTTGCGTGGCCCGTCAGGTGACTGCACATCAATCATCGCAGTGATGAGTGCAGATTCAACTCCTTCGATATGTTTCAGGTTTTCACTGAGAAAATTCGCTGTCTGGCGTCCCAAGGCAGGACGCAAGTTGTCGGAGACACTGAACGGAAAAAAAGCGATGACGGGCATAATTTTCCCAGAGTTTAGCCTATCTACCTCAATCGAAGTTGTCACCGACTTAACATGCTCGATTTCAAAGAAAAATCTGTTCACAATATCAATGTGCATCTTCTCACCGAAATGTCAACCATCGAGTTTGCAAAATCTTTGGCAAATGAGGTTTCTGAGGGCACCGTCATCTGGTTAGTAGGACCTTTGGGGGTGGGTAAAACTACTTTCGCCAGAGGCTTCCTCCAAGGCAAAGGCTTCGAGGGTGAAGTACGCAGCCCCACGTTTAACTTAGTTCACGAATACAACACCAAGCCAAAAGTATGCCACGCTGATTTGTATCGTATCGAAAAACCTGAAGACGTCTGGCAATTAGCGTTGGATGAATACCTCCAAGATAGCATCCTGCTTATTGAATGGCCTGAACGTGGCGGTGAATTTGTCCCTGATTACGACATCAAAATTGAGTTGAGCTTTTGCGATAACGGAAGAATAGCAAACATAACGAGCAAAACTAAATGATTTGGGTGGCAATCAGCAGTTCATCACCGAAGGTGAGTTGTGCAATTTTTCGCGAAAAACATTTGTTGTCAAATCTCGAACACTTTGCACCAAGAGCCGCAAGCGAAGCAGGATTACAAGCACTTAAAGAATGCATCGAAAACGCAGAAGTGAAGTTAAGTGACGTTCAAGGTTTCGCAGCGGACATCGGCCCCGGTTCATTCACTGGAATCAAAATATGCGTGATGATTGCAAAAACCCTCGCTTACAGCCTTAGTGCCCCTTGTGCAGGAATCCCTGCTTGGGACTTGATTGACCCGAACAAAGCAACTGCAATCCCTGTTCGCAAGAACCAGTACCTCATCCGTGAGCCCGGAACTGCTCCATCACTGCTCAACGCAAACGAAGCGAATGTTGAAAACTTGGTCGGATACGGAGAACTTTTCGCACAACAACACTACCCCGACGCTCAAAACGCCGTTCAATCTTTTGAAAGACTGAAATGGGTTTCAGCCATAGAACTCCTGCCTGAATACGTACTTGAACCAAGCATAAGTCAGCCGAAAAAGCCCTTCGGAGTGAGTTAGAATAGCGAAGTGCAGGAAAGCATTACAGAACTAAGGAAGTGGCTATCTCCGCAAATTCCCATTCGTGAGCACTATCCGTTACGTTGTTTCACCACATTGCAAGCAGGTGGTGCGGCTCGTTATCTGGTGATTGTGAGACAATTGGAAGATTTTGCGTTAGTTGCTTCTCTGGCACAGCTTTTGAACATTCCGCATGTGATTTTAGGTTCCGGAAGTAACGTGTTACCTTCCGATAAAGGCGTGAACGGTTTAGTGATCGTAAATGCCTGCACCAGAATAAACTTTGACGATGAACTTTATGCTGAAACAGGATGCTGGTTTCAAGATCTTTTTTTAACTGCGGCGCAGAAAAGTTTGAGCGGTTTGGAGTTCGCTGTCGGTATCCCGGGAACTTTGGGGGGGGCTTTGGTGAGTAATGCAGGAGCGTATCGTGCAAACATTGCAGATTGTTTGCGATACGTAGAGATCGTGCAAGGGGGGGACAGAAGGTGGGTGGAACCGTCTTATCTTGACTTTAAATACAGAGACTCCGTGTTAAGACGTCCAAACGCACCTGCAATTGCTCTGCTCGCTGTTCGCTTGGATTTACCCACAGGAAATGCAAAGCGCATTTATGACCTTGCGAGAGAGTTCCAAAGGCAAAGAATCAGTAAGCAACCTCCTCAAGCAAGCGCAGGCTCATTTTTCAAAAACGTGGAAAGCAAGGAGTTTGCACAAGGGCTGGAAGGATTACCGCAGAAACTTTGTGATGCAGGAGTGGTACCCGCAGGATTCTTAATAGAAAAATGTGGATTAAAAGGCGAACAAATGGGAAGAGCGGTTATCTCTCGAAAACATGCTAACTTTATCTGTAACTTGGGGGGGGCAAGTGCAAACGAGATACGTTCTCTTGCAGAACTTGCAAAAAGGAGAGTGCATGAAGTTTTTGGGATAACTCTGGAAGAAGAGGTACTGTATTTAGGTGAGTGGTAAAAATACTGCAGGGAGGCTGCGTAAGAAAAGATAATGAGTGACCCTGCAATAGGTTTTAGTCTGGCTGTGTTTGGTGCAGTTCCTTTTGCCGCTTATATACTGCCAAGAAAGTTAAGTCGTTTACCGGTTTTAGAGTATCAATTTTGGCTGAGTTGTGCCATTGCCCCTGTTGCAGTGGTGGTTGCAATCATCGTTAACGGTGGCGTTGATACAAGATGGGAGTTAGGGTTAGCAGCTTTTTCTTGCGGACCTTTGTGGGCGTTAGGTTCGATTTGTTATTCATTGGCTGTAGATAACATCGGCGTTGCACGCAGTACACCTGTAAAAAATCTTGCACCGATGTGGGCAGCGATTTACGGTGTTGTTTTTTTTCAAGAATACACAATCTCGGATCCGGCTTCACTGGTTATGGCGTTGGGGGGGGTCGGATTTATGGTATGGGCAGCGGGAGTGTTGGGAAAAGCAGGTGCCCCCGAAAAAGAAAGGGCTTTTGCGTACGACATGAAATTAGATGCAGATGCACGAGCAAAAGCGATGCGACTCGGATGGATTTTTTCTTGGGTTACTGCTGTATTTTATGGTGCTTATTCGATACCTTTGAAATACGTTCTGCGGGGGGGGATGAGTGCATACGCGGCATGTGCGTATTTGGGAATAGGCGTTTTTGTGTCTTCACTCATTTTTTATTTTCTCAGAACACGAAGACCAGCTCCGAAATTTCCTGCGATGCGTGAATTCTGGTTAACGCAGATGGCAGGAGGAATATGGGTCACCGGTCAGATTACAGGAACGGTTGCCATGGTGTTTATTCCCATGGCGATTAGTTGGCCAGTTACAAACATCAGCACACTTTTGGCAATCGGCTGGGGAGTTTGGGTGTTTAAAGAAGTGCAGTTGGAAAAACACAAGAAAGAGGTAATTTGGAGTTTAATTTTATATACTGTGGGCTTGATTTTGCTTGCGGTTGCCGCACCGAAGGGGAACGTGTAGAAAGTTAATTTGTAAATGCAAGAGGTTGAACATAAGAAGGTAGGATAATTAGCAATGAAACCGGTGGCAGTTGTAACAGGTGGTGCAGGAGCACTGGGTCGAGCGGTAGTGCGATCGTTTGATGAGCATGGGTACGAGGTGCACCTGAGTGCGGTGGGCGAAGAGGAGCGTGCGAGGTATGAAGGACCAGGGATAGTGCATGTGGCTGATTTATCATCTTTAAAAGGTGCAAAAAAATTTGCCGAGAGCGTGGGAGGTCAGGTGAAATGCTTAGCATGCATTGCAGGAGGCTTTGATATGGTGAAGATTTCAGATGCGAGTGAAGAGGACTTCGAGAAGATGATTTCCATAAACGCAAAAACGGCGTTTTACAGTTTAAGCGTGTTTCACGAAGGACTTAAGGGGGGGGCACCAAGTTCGGTGATATTGACGGGAGCACAGGCTTACGAAGGAAGGGGAGGTATGGCGATTTATGCCGGTTCGAAGGCGTTTGTAGTGAGCCTAACAAGGAGTGCATCTCAAGAGTGGAAGAAAGACAGGATTCGGGTGAATGCGATATTGCCGGATGCGATTGATACACCTGCGAACAGATCTGCTATGCCTAATGCGGATTTCGAAAAGTGGGCAAAACCGGAGGAGATTGCAGATGTAATTCTATACTTGTGTTCAGAGGAAGCGAAGTTAATTACGGGAGAAGCAATTCGCGTCGGAAGATAACTCACAATCCTTTACTCGCTGCGGCAGACTTGTTTATTCTATTGTTTGATTGGGTTCCCTATCGCAGTTCCACACTTTTTTGTCTCCCATGTTTTTTGCAGTGTTTGATCCGAGGTTTCATGTGAGATTGAAAACACCTTCAAGTTCGGTTCAACGTTGTTAGAGCAATAAATCTATTTTAAACCTTCATGGTCCACAAATGAGTGTGAAGTGTCTTATATGGATATGGGTGAAATTTGAGGAAGCGGAATTGTTGAACGTGGATAGGTTGAAAAAGGGACGATGGTAAGCAAAAAATAAAAGTAAAACGTCCTAACTCGTGTAGCCAAAATGGCGAAACTGTTGTATAAAGTAATGAGGACTCCATAAAGGAGGGAGGTTATGATTCTGAAGGTAGTTAAAGCAGAGACAGGCGAAGAGTTGTTAGTTGAGCATGACTGGCATGAACCTCTCCCACACCCGGGAGACATCATGGAGCTGCATTTTGGCAACACCAAGAGATGGAAGGTGATGGAGATTGACTGGGTGTTTGAGGAAGCCTTACCGGATCATAAAGAAGATGTTCCAGTCAAATGTGCGGTGGTTCTGGTGAGTGCGCCGGAGGATCAGGACAAGGAGTTCATAAAGCACGAGCGTCCGAAATCGAAAATATGCAAATGCGGACATCCTGAAGAGAAGCATGCTCAGGCGAGATGTTTGGGAGCATCAGGAACCTGTGCTTGTACGGGCTTTCAAGACAGAGACTCCACGTTAGTTTGAAAACGTAGTTCTTCATTGTCTGAACGACAGGCAGGAAACAAGAATGTTTTTTTGCTCCGATGAGGTAAGTTTTTGAGAAATGTTTACCGGAATCATTCATCATGTTGCAGGTGTAAAGCAAGCCGGCAGAAAATTGATTTTGGAAAAAATCTCCGGAGTGAGTTTTACTGAAGGTGAGAGCGTTTGTGTAAACGGATGCTGTTTGACGCATCTGGGGGGGGATTCACCGACGTTTGATTTATCTGATGAGACACTTTCTCGGACTAATTTGGGTGATCTTACGGAAGATTCGAAATTGAACATCGAACGGTGTTTACGAGTAGGAGATGCTTTGGGGGGGCATTTCGTAAGCGGGCACGTGGATGAGATCGGATTTTTTCTGTGGAAAAAAGAGGGTGCATCCGGGTGGGAGTTTCGGTTTCAGATACCTTTTGATGGGGGGAAATACGTTGCGGACAAAGGTTCGATTGCTGTAAACGGAGTGAGTTTAACAATCGTAAATCCTTCTGAAAGCGAATTTAGTGTTTGGGTTGTTCCTTTCACTTATGAGCATACCAACTTAGGTCTGTTAGAGGAAAATGACAAAGTCAACATTGAATATGACATGTTGGCAAAGTACCTCGAAAGATTGATTATGAAAAAATAAACCCTTCATGCACGATTACTGCATCGTGCATGAAGAGGAGGGGTGCTTATGCAGACTTTGTTGCGAGTGTGGAATCCACACGAAATCCAGGACCCATTGAACTGCTTAAAGTGATACTGACGAAGTATTTGCCTTTGGCAGAGGTGGGTTTTGCTTTTAACAACGCACCGATTGCCGTATTAAAATTTTCGAGCAGTTGTTCATCCGAAAAGTTTACTTTTCCGATAGCCATGTGGATGATTCCCGCTTTATCATTTCGATACTCGACTCGTGAGGCTTGTTTGATTTCTTTCACTGCAGTTGCGATGTCGTTTGTCAAGGTACCGCTTTTTTTGTTAGGCGTTTTCGGTCCCAAGAATCGTCCGATTTTTGCTAATGCAGGCGCCATATTTTCTGCAGCGATGACAACGTCGAAATCCTTATAGCCATTTGCTATTTTTTCTACAAGATCGTCTGCCCCTACTTCGTCTGCTCCTGCTTCTTGTGCAGCTTTTGCCAAATCATCTTTTGCAAGAACCACGACTTTACGGGATTTGCCCGTTCCGTGCGGCAAAACACATACACCACGTACGTTTTGGTCGCTCTTTCGCGGGTCTATGCCCAAGCGGATTGCAAGGTCTACCGTTTCTGGAAATTTTGCAGTTGCAGATTGTTTTACAAGAGCGATGGCTTCTTGGGGGGGGTGAGCAGTCAATCTGTCGCTCTTTGCGCGTGCTTCGTTATACCGCTTGCTTCGCGGTAAGGTTCTAATATTTTTTCTCATGTTTTTCTCCTTGTGGTCCGTGCAGATGTTTCATCCTTCCACGGGAGTTTTGCGTTTTATGCAAAACACAAATCGTTTTAATCAGTAATCTCGATACCCATCGATCGCGCGGTGCCAGCCAAAACTTTCATGGCTTGTTCAACATCTGTTGTGTTCAAGTCAGCCATTTTCTTTTGTGCAACTTCTCGAAGTTTATCTTTTGATATTTTGCCGACTTTTTCTTTTAACGGGTTTCCGCTGCCTTTTTCGATACCTGCGGCTTGCCGCAAGAGATCGCTTGAAATAGGCTGTTTAACGGTGAAACTATATGAACGGTCTTCATAGACGGTGATGGAAACGGGGAGCGTGTTTCCGATTTTGTCCATGGTCATTTCGTTAAACTTTTTAATGAACTCCATCATGTTAATTCCTGCTTGTCCTAATGCAGGTCCAATAGGGGGGGCAGGCGTTGCCTTCCCCGCAGGTATGTTCAGTTTAATGTTTGATACGACTTTCTTAGCCATTTTCTCTTCCTTTCAATTTACGTTTTTTCAACTTGTGCAAAATCGAGTTCCACCGGCGTGTCTCTACCGAAAACGGTGAGCAAAACTTTCAATTTACTTTCGTCGGCAATCACTTCTTCGATTTTTCCGGGGAAATCTGCAAACGGTCCTTCGATCACTCTTACATTATCACCTCTTTGCCATGGAATCGTGGGCTTTTCTCGGCTTTCGTTTATTCGGTTCATGATGCCTTGAATTTCACGGTCGTCCATCGGAACAGGTCTTTTGCCGCTGCTTACAAACCCCGTAACACCATAAGTTTTTTTGATGAGTCTTTCGGAATCTTCCGTGAGAGCCATCCTGATGAGGATGTATCCGGGAAAAACTTTTCTTTCGGTTACTTCACGTTTGCCACCGCGGTTGCGCAACGTTTGCTCTGTGGGAATGAGGATTTCAAAAATCTCTCGATCCCACAAGCCCATATTCTCAGCCATTTTTTTAATAATTTGGCTGACCTTTTTTTCATAACCGGCTATTGTGTGTATGGCGTACCAATGCGAAGACATATTAGAAATCCTTTTTCCCGAAAATGATGGACAGTAAAAACTCAACTAGTACTCCCAAAAGATACATATAAGCAATGAAAGCTGTCACGACTATGATAACCATAATCGTGAAACGGATGGTATCTGCCTTTGTGGGCCAGATTACTTTTTTCATTTCCCGGATTACGTCCTGCACAAAGCCCTTTATGCCTTTCCGCATATCAGGTGTGGGTACTTTTCCGAGTGCGCTTTCGTCTTTTCTTGCCATTTTCGTGCAACCTTTTAGGCTTTTTCAAGCCGAGGGGAATAAAAATCATACCACTTAAACGACAAATCTTTCAACGGAACAGGGTACTTCCGACAGGTTTCCCTATAGAAAACTATCAGGTTTCCGATAATCCTCCTGTAGAAACGCTCAACATTGGAGTTGAAGAGGAATGCCAAAACGAATAAACGGTCAACAATCCGGTAATGCCGTGAGCATCAGCACGGCTAGTGCCATCACGGGGATTGAAATACACACGCTCAGATACTGGGAAACAGAGTTTGCTGATTTCCTTACCCCACTACGCACAAAAGGCGGGCAAAGACGATACCGCCCCGAGGATATACAGACCGTATTCACACTTAAAAGGCTGTTGAGAGACGAAATGTACAGCATTGCAGGGGCAAGACGCGTACTGGCTTTCGAGCAGCAAAAGGCGGCGTAGATAATGCCCAACCAGGCACTTAGCAAAGCGAGAGAGTTGATTTCCGCAAAAAGGTGGAGTGAGGCTCTATGTTTTCTTCAGGATGCTGTAAATGCTTACCCAAACCATCCGGAACTACTCTGTGAATTGGCTTATGTGCTTTGCAGTTGCGGTCAGGAGGATGATGCGATTTCCTGTTTCCCTTTAGCCACTCAAGCACCTAACGGCGTGAAGGTTTTACAGGTTTTGCTTAATCATTATTACTCACGATGCGTTGCATCGAAAAAATTTCAGATTACGGATGAATTTGCACATAAAACGTATCGCAAACTTTCAACGATGTGCGAAGAACTTGGATATGTTCCCGAAAAATTTATTGGAATTAATGTTTCTGCGTGTTTAATTGTAAAAAACGAAGAGCAGATGCTTGCTGATTGTCTTGCAAGTTTGCAAGATGTTGTTGATGAAATTATTGTTGTTGATACAGGTTCGGAAGATGATACGATTGCGATAGCAAAAGAGTGGGGGGCAAGAGTTGAAAGTTTTGAATGGGTGAATGATTTCTCTGCGGCACGAAATCGCTCATTGGAACTTGCAGCAGGTGATTGGATTTTATGGATTGATGCAGACGAAAGACTCGACCCGAAAAGTGTCGGCTCCATTATTACAGGGATTGTTCGACCGCATTTCGGAGGATTTAATGTATTAATTGAAAACTATTTGGATGAAGAAAATAAAAAATCTCTTGCGCACAAAGCGTGTAGATTGTTCAGATTAATGCCTAATGTCCGTTTTGAAGGTCGCATACATGAACAGATCACACCTTCGATAGAAAAAACAGGTTTGCCAATTGCATATTTGGAAGATGCAAAAATTTTCCATTACGGATACACCAAAAAAGTTTTCGAAGACAAAACAAAAGCAGAACGTACCATTAAAATGGTGTCAAATGAACTCTTGCAAAATCCGCATGACAGTTTTCAGTGGTTTAATTTAGGGAATGCGCAATTTACAGCGGGTGATTTCGATTCCGCCATTATCAGTCTTTCGAATGCAGTTAGTTCTTTAGATCCCAACAGTTCTCATGGTTTGTTCACTTATTTTCTTCTTGCTTCGGCTTTGGCACAAACCGGTAAGTACAATGAAGCGTTAGAAACTTGTACAGATGCTCGCAAAAATGGCTATGAGGGCATGATGCTTGACTATATGCAGGCGGCGGTGTTATTTGATTGTTCGCAATACGAGGAGGCACTGAAGTATGTAGAGAAAGCGCTGGCAAACCTTGAGCAAGACTCCGAGATTATTGATACGTCCATCGCGGATTACAAGGCGTTATTTCTGAAAGGAGCGTTACTCTCGAATTTAAATCGAAGCCAAGACTCCATTGAAATTTTCAAGGAGATTTTATACTCGCACCCTCATCTTAACGACGTGAAACTTGCTTATGCAAATGAATTGAAGCAGATTGGAGAATACAATCAAGCATACGAAATTGCTAAGGAACTTTTTGAAGATAGCGAGTTTTCGATTGCCGGGAAACTGCTTGCAGCAGAATGCGCAAACAAAATCGAGGATATTCCGAATGCTTTAAGACTTTACGAAAGCGCATGGAAAGAACAGCCTGACGATGCACATTTATGGCAACTTTGGGTGAGCTTGGCAGAGAGATGGGAAGATTGGGAAACTGCCGTACGCGCATATTCGAATGCGGCGGAGTTTTTCGAACCGAGTGCGGGATTTTTAATTAATGCGGGGCGTGCGTTGGGAAATATTGGTGAATACCAGATGGCGATGCAATGTTTTGAAGATGCGATAAAACTCGATCCGCAAGATATTAACGCTTATTTAAATGCAGGTGATCTGTTATATCATGCGGAAAAATATGCAGATGCAGTTTTAATGTATCGTGCGGGAATATCATTAGGTGCGAGTTCTTCGGATGCGTGGCTGATGTTAGGAAATTCTCTTGCACAAATCGGCGCATTGGAAACCGCAGTACGCGCATACGAACAATCACTTGAAATAAATCCAAATGAAGAAAAAGCAAAAGAGAATTTGCAAGTAGTTCAAGAAGAGATCGAACGCATAAGGAAAGCGGCTTAAAAAATTAACTCTCTGCTTTTTGCTTAATGGCAAGCAAGGTGTTTCTTATGTTGGAAGTTACGATGTGCAACACTACTTTTTGCAATAACGCACCCAAGAGCGGAACGTTGTATTCGTAATCCAGATAGTTGTAAATCTCCGTCATGCCGTCTACCGTGCGGAACTCCCACCTTCCTTCCATTTTGTCGTAATCGCCCTCTACTTGCAGAAAGTGTACACAGGGTACGGACATGTCCCATTCGTCTTGCTGAGTCCATTTGACCTTCATGCCGAATTGCGGTATCTTGCCCACCCATTTTGATTTAACCCGCTTGCCTTCATCTGCTTTCTCAATGATGGAGATGGATTCCACCTCGGGCATGAATTCTGGGTATCGCTCGATGTCTTTCGCTATCTCGATGACGCGGTCAATGGGTGCGTTGATTTTTTCGGAAAGTTCCACTATCGGCATAGGATTTCTTCTTACCCGTTTATAATATGTAAATGTAAGCGTGCTTTTAGAAACACGGCTGAAGGAGTAAAAAATGTATTTAGTTGTATCGAAATGGCAGCCTCTTCCGGGAAAGGAAGAGGAGTTCGAAGAGATTGGCAAGAAAATGCGCGACATTTTGCGTGCTCATCCCGGAGTGGTAATGGTGGAAGCGTTTAAGTGCGACGGCTATAACGTTGCAGTTGCGGGTTACGAGAACGAAGAGGTTTATAATCAGTTGATACAAGATCCTAACGGTCCTTTTGAAACCGCAGCGCGGGAGTATAACGTTGAAGAGATTGCGCGTTGGATTGGATCGGAAAAAGGCGAGACAGTGTAAAACTTAAGAAAAAGTCGCTCATTCACCACAACTTTACGGTGAGTTGTGGAAAGTTTTTTTCATTATTTAGCGGAAGTCCTGCGTCAGAGTAGTGTTTTCTCTCGTTCGGCAGTAGGTATCCATACTCTGCACGATATACTTACCCACCTGCCTATTGTTTTGAGTTTTGCGATTGACTCGTCATAGCCGTAAGCACCGCTATTTGGTTTTAGTGCGAGGGTAATTGCTGCTATTGAAAAGAAACAATACACAAACAATTAATTTGTGGCTTGTCTTGTGACACTTACCTTCACCCGGCTCTGTGCATCGTGAGATAAGAACACACGGTGTGTGGCTTTTTGGAAGTCTTCTTCATTTGCTTCGAAGATATTTAAAAACTTATGCGGATTTCTATCAATTAGCGGAAACCAAGAGCTGTGAATTTGCACCATAATCTTATGGCCCCTTTTGAATGTGTGGCACACATCAGGCAGAGCGAACTCGACTTTTTCGATTCTTCCGGGAGAAAGCGGTGAGGGATGAGACCAAGAATGACGATACTTCGCGCGCATGGGCTCTCCGCGAACCAGCATTTGATAACCACCCATGGGGATATTACCCCCCCTCGGAGAGTTGTTCGGGTGATTGTTTGGAAACACATCAATGAGCTTTACGATGAAATCCGCATCGGTTCCGGTTGTTGAAACATAAAGCGTAGCCGTAATAGGTCCAGCGAGTGTAATATCTTCTTGCAACACGGAAGTTTCATAAGACAAAACATCGGGTCGCGTCCACACAAAGCGCTGGTCTTCAATGAGATAGCTGCGAGCCATGCCCGTTGTGATAGTTGCGGAATTAGGAACGGGACGATTTGGATCGCTGATGAACTCATCGAATTCATGAAAAGGCTGAGGCAAACGTACAATCCAATCACCGGTTGCACCGCGAGAGGGCTGCATGGTGATGGTTTCTTTTTTCGATAGCATTAAATCGTAATGCATGACACCTTGGGGGGGGAATTTTTCAAATGCACGCCACGTATCTGCGCCAACATCAAACATCATGGCTTCGGGAATGTTAGGTTTTTCGCCTTCACCTTTTAAATAATATTTGAAAAAGGGGAGTTGTATGTTTTCTCGAAAGTCCACTGCGGTTTTTGTTTGCCAAACTATGTCATGCAAGGAAGAGCCATCCCCCCCGTTCCATGTTCCGTGATACCAAGGACCCATGACAATGGAAGTGTTGTTATTCGGATTAAACTCTTCGATGGCTTTGTAAATTGCAAGCGGCCCGTATAAATCTTCTGCATCCCACCATCCGCCGACGATAAGCACAGGGATGTTTCCTACTTTTTTCATGTGCTGTGGAACGTTTTGCGCTTGCCAATACTCATCGTAATCCGGATGACTTATCCATTCGTTCCATAATGCGATTTGATTTTTCAGATATTTTTCGTTTGCATTTTTTAAGGGACCCATTTCCAAAAAGAAACGATATCCGTCTGGTGTTCCGTGTTGAAATACACGCGGCCCATAATTTTGTGTGGGTCCGTCGCGTTTTTTTCCGAAACCTGCAATGAAGTTCATTGCGTGAGGGAGAAAGAATGCGCCGTTGTGATGCATGTCGTCACCCAGCCAGTTGTCTGCCATCGGTGCTTGTGGAGATGCGGCAGAGAGCGCGGGATGCGGATCGAAAAGACATTGCGCCGCATAATGCCCTGGGAACGATGTTCCGTAAACTCCTATCTTTCCATTATTGTTTGGGATGTTTTTTAAAAGCCATTCGATGGTGTCCCAAGTATCGGTGCTTTCGTCCACATCACCGGGTTTTTTGTTTGGGATGAATGGCGTCATCCATTTGAAATCGCCTTCAGACATGTATCTGCCCCTCACGTCTTGATACACGAAAATGAATTTTTCTCTTGCGAAATTGGGTTCCGGTCCGAGTGAATTGCGAAATGCTTCTGCGCCGTATGGCGAGCAGCTGTATGGAGTTCGCACCATGAGGAACGGATAAGGTCTGCTTGTGTCTTTGGGAATGTATATGCTTGTGAATAATCTTGTTCCGTCTCGCATGGTGATGTAATGTTCTTGCTTGGTGTAATTGTCTCGTATAGAGAAGGTTTGAGGATGTACGGACGAGATAAACAAGAGAGCGAGAAAGGGTGCGAAGGCTTTCAAAAAGTTTCTCATGGTTATTTGTTTCGAGGTGAGATCTCACATTCCTTCAATTATCGTTGATTTGTCTTGATCGGTAAAATGTCAGTGCAAAGTGCAGATGTAAGTCGTTTTGAACAATTGTGTGAATTAAAAAACATTTTACAATATCACCAAAAACCTACTTCCCGCTATCCCTTACAACATCAAACAATGCCGGAGTTGCTTCGTTGCCTCTGCCCTCTCGCTCTAAAACTGAAAACAGCTCATGTACCAATTTCACTCCCCGCAATTCCAAACCTTTCTCGCTCGCAGTATCCAGCGCATATCGCAAATCCTTCTGCTGTAATGCAATCGAAAAGCCCGGACGATAATCTCTCTCAACAACTTTCGGTCCGTAATTGCTTAATGACCAACTTCCGCCTGCACCCCCCCCTATAAGTTCAATAGCATCGTTCATATCCAACCCTGTTTTCTCGCAAAATGCCAAACACTCCGCCATCGAAAGCACCGTCAAAGAAACAGCAATCTGATTCGCCATCTTCATCATCTGTCCGCTTCCAGAATCACCAACAAGCCTCGCCATTTTCGAATACGCCTGCATAAACGGAAGTGCCTTCTCATAATCCGATTTCACCCCACCGCAAAAAATCGTCAGAGTGCCTTCCTTCGCACCTTTCTCCCCCCCCGTAACAGGTGCATCCAAAAACCCAACGCCGTGCTCTCTGCTTCTTTCAAAAATCTGTTTCGCACCTTTCGGCTCAATCGTCGAATGATCAACAACCAACGAACCCTCTTTCAATGCCGGCAGCATTTTTCCCATACACTCCAAAACATCCTCCGTCCTCGAAACACACAAAAACACCATCTCACACTTGCTCGCAAGCTCTTCCGCGCTCTCCGCTCGTTTCGCCCCCTTCGAAACTAACTCATCCATTTTCTCCTTCGTTCGATTAAACACTGTCAAATCGAACCCGCTTCGCAAAAGATGCCCTGCCATCCATCTGCCCATCACACCTAATCCAAAAAATCCCAATTTCATAATCTGTTTTTACCGCCTACTAAAAAACAATCTCGCAACTCGAAAAAAAACTCTTGCAGAATCTCTCCTGCAAGAGTTGGCTAACCAGCCGCTGCCTTCAGCCTCTGAAGACCGGTATACCCTTCTACATGGCGTCCTCCGTATGAAGCCTATATAAGATAATACAAGCAAAACGGTAAATGTCAACCGGAATTTTTTAAAAACCAGTAAAATTACCGGAAATCTTTCTTCTCCTCATCACGTCGCTCAGGTTATTTTCGCCTGAAACAAGTTCAGCAATTCACGCAATTCGGTGCTTTCCCCGTCTCCCTGAAAACCACAAAAATCCTTACCGTCTCCTCAGCCACCGCCTCCTGCGCCTGCTCCGTGCTCGCTCCGATGTGGTGAGTGCAGTACACGTTCGGATTGTCCCTCAAACTACCGCTGTACTCACCTTCGGTAGTATTTGGCTCATCATCCATCACGTCCAAACCAGCCCGAACCCCCTTTTCCGCAATCGCCTTCTCCAATGCTTGCTGATTCACCACTTCATTTCTGCTCGTATTCACAAAAAACGCACCCGGTTTCATGTTACGGAAAAACTCTTCATCCAGCAATTTTTTCGTTTCGCTATCCAGTGCAGTGTGAACCGAAACGATATCAGATTGCCGAGCAAGCTCGTTCAAATCTTTCACTTTTCTCAAACCCAAGTTTCCGGCATCTGATTCGGTTAAGTGCCTGCTAAACACAATCACTTCCATCCCAAGCGCTTTCGCCACACCCGACACAATCTGACCAATCGTTCCAAATCCAACAACCCCTAAAGTTTTTCCCTTAATCCCCTTTGCCTTACTAAACTCTTTTTTGTTCCATTTGCCCTGCCGGAATTGAATCACGTTATCGGGGATACGCCTGTCCAAACTCAAAATCAAACCAATCGTCAATTCCGCAACAGCGTTTGCGTTTTTCCCCGGACAGTTTGCAACCTGAATCCCTTTTTCCTTCGCCTCTTGCGTCGCTATGGTGTTGTAACCCGAGCCGGCACGAACAATCAATTTCAATGAATCGTTCAAATGATACGCTTCGACTCTTGTCGAACGAACTATCAATCCTTCCGGCTTTTCATTTCTTCGCCATGGCACGATTAGTG
>CAZSPF010000016.1:0-3324 GCA_964608695.1 uncultured Fimbriimonadales bacterium
TAACCCTGCACCAATCGCCAATAAGGTTGCCGGCTCAGGCACGAAGTTCTGTTCAACAAGACTAATTTGCGCAACATCGAAAGCATCCGTGTCTTCAGCAAACAAACTGAAAGTTTTCTTTACTTTGATATGTGAGGAAGGTCTTTCAAATTGGATTGTGTCGAAGAAGGGAAGATCTCCGGGGAGTATCAGCGCATCGTAAGAAGCAATAATTCCTGGAGTAACCATGTCTTCAACTACTTCGTTGAAGTAAATCCTTCCGCTTCCATCTAACGCCCCCAGCAATGACACAATGTTAATATCAACGAAATCAAGGTTCGTATCAGCCGATGCTTCGTATGTAATAATGATATTCCCTTGTCGAACGGGATCAACGGGATCACCAACAATGGCGTTAGGGAAAAAGAAATCTATATCATTAGTTCCGGTGAAGTATGAAGCACCACTTGAAAGTGAACCGCCTATTGTTACATTCGAAAAGACTATTGCGAACGAGCTTGTGGACAGTGCAAAGACCACCGATCCAACAGCCAAAACATATTTAATTTGATTCTTCATGAATCCTCCTTTCTACTGCATTAGGGAGTAAATATACTGAAATTACCGATTTAACAGATATCCTCTATGCATAACGTCTACATCGTTATACTATATGTTCATGCAAAACAGTTGCCAAAACGTTAAAAATACACCAGTATTTTTAACAGAACGAAAGGAAATTTGCCCAAAAACTCTAAAAGTTAACAGGTTTAGACTACTTAGGAGGGTGATCGGCGAGCGTGCAGGTTGTGTCGTCGTTTACCGTGCCAAGTACGTAATTCCCGCCTTGAGGGCACTGCGGTTCAACTTTAAGATAGGGGATAAGTTCGGGCATATTTACAGGGGTGTTCCCCGGAAGGTTGTTTTCCATAGCCAGTGAGGCTTTTGCTGTGTCCAATGCACGCATGTTGTGCTGGCAGGCTTTTTTGCCCGATTCTGCCCTTGCAGTTAAAAAGTTAGGAATTGCCAAGCCCAACAAAATTGCGATAATCAAGATAACAATCATTATCTCGATTAGCGTAAAGCCTCTTTTTGTTTTTCTCATTTAAACTGCCCGTTTACCTTTTGAGGGTAAAAGAGCTATGCCCGGGCGGTGGTTGGGCAAGCCCTTAACCTCATGTGATTTCTTCCATTAGTATTGGTGCTATAGCCTTAAAAAATTACGGGGTTGCATTGAGCAGTCATACTGTATCCATGGACTTACTTTTTGAACAGTTCCAGGAAGTGTTTAATGGAAAACCTGAAATCATCTCCTCTGCTCCGGGGAGGGTTAACCTAATCGGAGAGCACACTGATTACAACGAAGGGTTCGTTTTTCCTGTAGCAATAAACACCAGAACCACGTGTGCCATAAGACCCGCTAAATTTGCTACCCGCCTCATCTCTTTGCAAGCAGGCAAAGCTGAGATATTTGACTCCAAAAAACCGAGAATTGTGAAGTTCTGGGGGAAATATGCGGTAGGTTGCGCAAAAGCGATTGCTCAATTTTCAGGAAAACCGACACCGAATGTTGAAGGATTAATTAGTTCTGAGATTCCAAAAGGCAGCGGCTTAAGCAGCAGTGCTGCATTATGTGTGAGTTTGATTAATGCTTGGAATTGTCTGTTTGATTACGGTTTTACGCCTGAACAGATTTCGGATATTGCATTTACAGCGGAAAACAAGTATGTGGGAATAGCGTGTGGAAGGATGGATCAAATGGCTGCGTCTCAAGGCAAAAAAGGTTATGCATTATTGATTGATACCAGAAGTTCCAAACTTGATTATTATCCTTTACCTGAGAGTCTTGAAATTGTCATTTTAGACACTCGCAAACCTCGAGCACTTACTAATTCTCGTTACAACAAACGAGTTGAAGAATGCCAAACAGCGGTGAGATTGATTCAAAAAATCAAACCGGAAATTTCGTCATTACGGGATGTTGATTTTCAGATTCTTGAAGAATCGAAAAAAGTCATTACCAATAAAGTTATTTATCGTAGAGCAAGACATGTTGTAAGTGAGAATCAACGGACTTTAGATTTTGCACATGCTTTAGAGAGAAATGATTTTGAAGCTCTTGGTGAGCTATGCATGCAATCTCATCTCAGCCTGAAAGAAGACTATGAGGTAAGTTGCAGGGAGTTGGACGTAATGGCAGAATCTGCATGGAATTCGACTGGTTGCGTTGCGGCTCGCATGACCGGAGCAGGCTTTGGGGGAAGTTGTGTTGCACTGGTAGAAAGGGGAGCTGTTAATACGTTCATTAATGAAGTAATGGAGCAATACCTAAGAAAAGACTTTAGGATGCCGGTCGTAAAACAAGTGTCCAGTGATGATGGGGGCAAGGCAGAAAAGTTGCTAATGGCAGAATTTAGGGAACAAAAATGAACGGACTTCGTTAAATGCATTAAGAGCCTAAATCAGGCAACTAACTGAGCCGAAAATAGAGTAACCAATACAAAGAATTCTCGACGACTTCAAACTCAAACACCCAGTATTTCTGACTGATTCGGCAATTTTCGCGGTGAGGATTGTGAAAGTACAGCAGAAGTATGGAATGAATAAATCAGGCGGTGAGTTTAGAAAAAAAGCGAGGGAAATGTCATGGCAATGCCTAATTCAAGAGCACAAATTGAATCTCGACCAATTCGTTTGACAAAGAGGGAGATCGAAGTCTTAAGCCTTATTGCGCAAGGATACAGCAGTAAGGAAGCGGCAGAGAGACTTGTTGTTTCAAAAAGGACAGTAGATTTTCATTTAGCGAATATCTATGGAAAACTTCAAGTTAGTAATCGTGTGCAGGCTTATCGCACGGCAACTCGATTAGGCTTGATACCTTTTGAGCCTGTATTCGATAGCGTGTCCAAGCGCGCATAGATTTTAGATTGGTCAGATTTTAAAGCCCGCGCAAGCGGGCTATTTTTTATTTATGCAGTATGTCGTTTTGGGATGCGTGGTAAATCCAGTTCTTCATCACCGGTTGTAGTATAACGAATCAGCCTATCCAAGATTACTTTTATCGTTCCTGCAATTGGGAATGCCAAAATCATTCCTGCCAATCCAAACAACGCATAACCCGAGAAAACAACAAAATAACTAACAACAGGGTTTAATCCTACTTTACGTCCTACAACTTGAGGATGAATTAATTGATCATGCGTAAAATGATAGGCAAGATAAACAATCATAACGATAATGATGTAAGAAGTTTGAGTTGGAAACTGATAAAAAATCGGTCCCATTGTGCTTTTCGCAACGATTGCAAGCCAAATCGTGCCGACAGAAAGCACCCAACCCACCATA
>CAZSPF010000016.1:3349-45961 GCA_964608695.1 uncultured Fimbriimonadales bacterium
TCAAGTAGAAGATGCCCACAACAACCGCTAAAAACAAGCCGAACGGAACACCTAAGACAGAGAAAATGATAGCAGTTACAACGATGTAGATCGTTACGCTTGCTGTTAAACCGCGAAGATATGATGCAAGCATCGCACTGATATCACTTAACAAATCCAGAGTACCTTTTCTTAAGGTGGGGGGAATCCACGTAATAAATCTTCTTTTGAACAAATCGTATTCCATTAAGAAAAATAGAGTGATAATCGGGATGAAGAACAATAAGATTGCGGACGAGAGCAGATATGACACAACGCCGCTCGCCCCCCCTAAAGCGGTTTCGATGGAATCTTTCACGCGCTGCTCGATTTGAAGCAGTTCTTCAAAGCCTTCGCGATCTGTGGGCAGCCCCATGCGTCCTAACGTTTCTGCATTGTCTTCGATCATTTTATCAACCGTTCCTTTTTCTGAAGGGTTGATGATTTCTTCGATTATCGCTTCACGATTTTTTGGTATTCCTTCTTCCCTTAAATCATCTTCCGATAATGTAAGAAATAGATTTATTCTTTCCACATCGGTTTTTGGCGATTCGAGCCATTCTTGAAAATTATTTCTTGTGGGAGGTTCCACTTTGAATAACACTAATCTTTCTCGTACTGTGGAGCGTCCCAAAAAGCGATCTATTTTTGTGGGGGGAAAGAGTGTGTTGTTAATATAATCCTTGACAGTATCCTGAATGGAAACAACTTGATTGACGATTCGGGGTGCCGCCCATGCTCCGATAAGAGTTACAGTGCCGATAAAAATGATAAATACAATCCATACCGCACCGGCTTTACTAAAGCCTCGTTTGCGCAGATTACGGATTAATGGATCAAGTAATGCCGCGGCAAAAATTGCAACGACAAACGGAAGAAGGATGGAGCGAACGAGGTATAGGAACACAAAGCAGACGACAACAATCGCCAGCCATAAAAGGACCCGTGTCCCTCCCATACCCCGTTCCTGAGTTTATGCTCCTACTTCATCGGGTGATTGGGCGACGCCTGCGGCTTTCTTTTCTTTGCGTTCTTTCATCCAATCGCTTACTTTATGTTTGAGGTCATCGAATTTTTTCGATAAGTCTTCGCGTGTTTCTACACCACTTTTAGGTGCAAACAGTAAGCCGGCGGCGGCACCAATTAAGGCACCAACACCAACACCTGCCATAAAGTAGAGCCAAGTGCTTTTTTCATCGTCATGTTCGTGCATGCTAATCTCCTTTTATTTGTCGTTAGTAGACTGTGTGATGTACTCTGGCTGCTCATCTGCAACTTGTACTTCGTTGTCTTTTTGTTTTCTTTTCTTTTTAATTATGCCGAATACACCCATCGCTAAGCGCAAGCCGTCCATCCAGAGCGGTGCTGTCGGCTTATCAAAGACATGACCAACTCGTGATACGGTCTTTAAGATAGGCTCGGCATCAATCAGTGTCTGTGCTGCGACTTGTGTCGTATCATTTATACGCTGGACTGCGTTTCTTGCTTCCGCCAATGCGGGACGCACTTCTTCTCGAAGCATTTTCGATACATCGTCCAACAGGTCGTCCGCACGCTTACCTGTGTTTTTTAATACGTTCAAAAGTATGAGGTTTACGATTAGTAGTACTGCTAAAAGCACAGATTGAAGGATGGCGAGAAAGATTAATATATTTTCCATTTTTAACCTCTTTTCTTAATTCAAGGCTACCCTGATATTATCCTTCAGGTTCATCGGTTTTGGATGGGGGCAGGCTCGAAAAGTGTTCAAAGACCGACTTGAAAAGCGGTAAGCCCTCTGCCAAGTCGGTCAAATTGTCGAGCATTTTCGTCAGTTTTCCGTTGTTGAAACTAAGATGAATCTCGCTTTTCTTTTCAGGTTGTTTTTTGTATAATCTACTTAGTCTGCTTGATACGTCATGAATTTCATTTGCGGCAGTTGTGATAGCGTGAATTTCAGGTAGTAAGTTTTCTCGGAAAGAAGAGATGGTAATGTGGATTTTTTTTTGGATGCTTTTTGCTTGCGTGAAGAGTTCCCATGCTTTGAAGCCCAACAGCACAGCAAGTACTGTGAGAACAAACGCCATAATGATAAGAACGAATTCCATCAGTTTTCTCCTTTTGTGATTGTACCGCCTGCGATGATGCAATCGTCTTGATAAAACACTGCTGTTTGCCCAGGAGTTACTGCCCGGACGGGTTCATCGAAAATTGCAAAAGTTGGCTCATCAGCATGCAATACAGCAGGTGCAATCGGCATGTTGTATCTAATTTTTCCGTCAACTTTGTAGGTTTTTCCTTTTTCGAGTCCTTCAACCACGTTTTCAAAATACACTTTTTTAGTGAGGAGTTCATCGTTGTTTCCCACAACAATTTTATTTTCTTTTGGTTCTATTTTCAAGACATAAAGCGGGCGACCGTCTATATTTGTGCGGATGCGTCTTCGTTGTCCGATGGTGTATAAACCTACCCCCCCGTGCTTTCCTACAGTTTTTCCTTCAGATGTGACAATATCTCCTTCTTTAAAAACATCGGGACGGTGTTCTTTTAGAAATTCGGCATACCCCCCCGATTCACTCACAAAGCAGATATCTTGCGATTCGGGTTTATTGGCGAGTGAGAGCCCAAGGTCTTTTGCAATTTGTCTTGTTTCACTTTTATCTGTTACTTCGCCGAGAGGAAACATTACACGTGATAATTGCTTTTGACTTAACATGTAAACTGCGTAACTTTGATCTTTGCTAAGTGCTTTTGCGCGCATGACTCTGAATAAATTTGTCTTAGTATCTTTTATCACACGTGCGTAGTGTCCGGTTGCAATCATTTCACAGCCGATTTCGTCTGCTTTTTGCATTAACAAGTCGAACTTGACGTGACGATTGCATTCGACACAAGGGTTTGGCGTTCTGCCATCCGAGTATTCATTTAAAAAATGTTCGATGACTTTGTCTTTGAATTCTTGTTTGAAGTTAATTACGTAATATGGGATGTTTAGGACTCGTGCAACCCGCCTTGCGTCTTCCACCGCACCTAACGAGCAACATCCTGCATGCCGCGGATCAGTTTGGCTTTCCTGCCAGATTTGCATTGTGATTCCCATGACATCGTGTCCTTGACGAACGAGCAATCCTGCTACAACACTACTGTCAACCCCCCCCGACATAGCGATTAAAACTCTTTTCTTTTTCATTGATTCACACCCACATGCTTTTGAATCATCTCTTCGGACAGCAGCTCGTTTATGGCTGAACCGGCGCCCATAAATGTTACGCCATCGGGATATGTGACAATCCAGCAAGGTGTTAAATCCACACCTAATCTTGTGGCGTCGGCTATGTCTTGTTGAATTTTTTCTGCAATTGGCGTTTTTGCAAAATCTTGCATGAGAACTTTTGCGGCATCTTCCGTTCTTAATCCCACCGCCTGCACCATGCCAACGATATCATCTTCCGATTGCAGAGATGGATTGTCGAATGCAACGTGAACGTACTCCCAAAACTTTCCTTGAGTTCTTGCAAACTCTGCGATGAATGCGGCTTTCATGGAATTAGGATGCAGTGCTATCATCGGAAAATGTCTGAAATAAAGTTTTACTTTTCCTTGTAAATCAGAGTTTAGCCTTTTCATAATCAAACCGTGATAAGTTCTGCACGAGGGGCAGTGCAGATCAGAAAACACCACGACTTGAATGGGAGCATTGACATCGCCATAAACCGGATTCCAGTCTCTTACGACGTGTACATCGGGGGGGATGCTTATTTCTTTTGGTGCGAGCAATTTATCAGCGGTGAGCTTTAATGAATAACCGTAAATGCCGAAACCTGAAAAAATTAAAACGAAAATCAGCGGCATAACAAATTTTGGGAATCTACTTGATATGATTTGTTTGCTTTGATAAATACCGGAAATGGTTTGCAAAATCAAACCTGTTGCAAAAATTATGCCGCTTGCAGTGCACCAAAGGCAGTTAGCTTTGATTTCGGAATAGGCGTGTGCAAGTAAGAAGACACTGATGCCAGTGCAAATCGCAAAAGAAAGCCACATGGTGAAAGCGAGTTTTTCTGTGTTGTGCACACCTTTGAATTCACGGATGACTGCTAAGCAAGCGATGAAGAGATATGCGGCAACGCCGAAAAATGCGATCGGAACAGCGCCGATTTTGCTCCACGGGTCCATGGCGACGTGGTCGCATCCTGAGAAGTGTTCGCCGGTTCCGCACGGCAGTTTCACACCGGCGAGATGTGAAATTCCGATGACCAAAGCCACTCCTGCGCCGACGCCGGTGAGGATGATGATGATGCGGTTGAAAAGCAATTGGAGCATCCAGATAGGGGATTATACGACTTTCGCCTTAGCGATGTAACGTTTTGAGTTGGTGTGCGTCGAAATATTGCGCATGTCCTCTGGGGGGTTCGGAATTGAGCGAAACGCTCATTACGACCTCCCAATACTCTTTTTTTCCCCTCTGTGGTTGACATTTTGTCGAGTTATGTGCTTCCTTTATATGAGCAAAAATTATTTTGATTTGAGGGAGTTGATGGTGAAGGTAGCGGAGCAAGAGTTGAAGAAGGGAGCGAAAGAGATTGGCGGCAACAATCGCGGGGCGTTTGTTGAGAAATACCTTCAGGGCACAGGTCTGAAAGCTCCTCAACCTTGGTGTGCGGCGTTTGTGAGTTGGTGCTTGCATGAAGCGGGCAGGAGGTTGAAGGTTAAGCCCAAATTGCCTTATACGGCAGGTTCAAGGGTGCTGTTGAATGCGGCGAAGCGGTTGAAATTGGTTGTGCCTGAACCAGAGCGCGGGGACCTTGTTTTTTGGACGAGAGGAAACCCGGAAGGACCTTTTGGGCATGTGGGAATCGTCTGTAGTAGGAAGTCAGACAAGATTGTTACCATCGAGGGGAACAAAGGCGGACGTGTTTGTACGCTTCAGTATGAACTTGGGAAGATGCCGTGTTTACTCGGTTTTGCGAGGGTGGCTTGAGTGGAATTGACCTCAGGAACTTTTGGGCGGTTACGATTGTTTTTCTTTATGAGCCCTTTGGGCACACATCATGGACCTGCATCGAAATACAATAACAGCGGAAGAGCAAGAGCGATTCGACGAGTTGATGAAGCGAACCTATAAAAAGGTTTACAACATGGCGTATCGGCTTTCGGGCAATGCGAGCGACGCGGAGGATCTCACTCAGGACACGTTTATCCGCGCCTTAAGGGCATTTGACACCTATGACGGCGGGAAGCCTTTTGAGAACTGGGTATTCAGGATATTGTCTCGTTTGTTTTTGGATTTATTGAGGTACAGGAAGCGTCGTGTGGTTACGGTTTCTTATGACGCACCGATCCCGCAGGAAAACGACGATACGCTGTTTTTTGAAAAGGCTGATGAGCACAACAGTCCGGAGCGTATTTTGTTAAGCGAAAGTTTGAGTGAATCTATGGAGCATGCGATTATGTCGCTGACTCCGGAGCAGAGGTTGATTGTGGTGATGGCGGATTTGGAGGGTGTTCCTTATAAGGACATAGCGGAGATGGTGGATGCACCGATAGGGACGATTCGCAGCAGGCTTCATAGGATTCATAAGCAGTTGAGAAAGCGTTTGGACGAGTGGGAGCAAAAGAATAAGTCGCAGAAGTTGTCTTTGTGTAAGGCGTCTTAACTGTCACCGAAATAGCCGCTCTCTGAAAAAACATCCGAAAGACAGGTAGTTCTATGGTCAATTACCCAAAACCGCTGTGACAAACCTGCTCTCTACAAATCTGCAGACAATCCCTGCGCCAGAGCAATTTTTTTCGAGTGATTCACTGTGAACGCTGTGCGGTGCGTTACCGCATCCATCAGCCCTTCCGCCGAAGGATGGCCGTTGCCGGAGTTCTTTACCCCGCCAAACGGCAAATGCACCTCAGCGCCTATCGAGGGAAGATTCACATAACCCAAACCGTATTCGCAGTTATCGCGAACATATCTCCACTTGCGATAGTCTTCTGTGATTACCGCCAGCGCTAAGCCGTAGTCCGTGTCGTTGTAAACTTCCACAGCCTGCTCCAGCCCTTCCACCGGAATAATCGCGACATGCGGGCTAAACGCCTCCTCTCGCAGGCAGAACGTGCCCGGACGATACTCCATGCGATACACAAACGGCTTTACAAAATTGCCGTGCGCAAAATCACCGTCCGTGAGTTCTCCGCCCTCGCGCAGCACCTGCGCGCCTTCTTCGATGGCTTTTTTGTTGTGATACAGATATTTCTCTACGCCTTCTCGATTGATGAGCGGACCCATAAAAACGTCCTCGTTTAGCCCGTTACCGACCTTGATTCGGTCTACCGTAGCCAAAAACTTCTCCTGAAACTCGTCCACGATTTTCCTGTCCACGATGAGCCTGTTCGAGGTGACGCACCTTTGCCCGCTGGTCTTAAACGCACTGAGAATGCCCGCAGATACCGCCAAGTCCACATCCGCATCTTCCAGCACGATGACTGCATTCTTTCCTCCCATTTCGGTAGCGGCAAACTTATGCGCACCATTTGCGGCTTGCTGTTGAACAAGTTTTCCGACCTTGTAACTTCCCGTGAATAGCACGACATCTACGTCGGGATGTTTCACCAACGGTGCACCCGCCGTCTCACCCATCCCGTGAACGATGTTAATTACTCCGGGAGGGAACCCTGCCTCTTCCATCAACTTAAACAGGTAATCCGCACAAATCGGTGTCTCCTCGCTCGGCTTCAGCACCACGGTATTTCCTGCAACGAGCGACGGCGTCATCTCCCAAAGCGGAATCGCCATGGGGAAGTTCCAAGGTGTAATGCATGCCACAACACCCTTCGGCTTGCGCCGAATGTAAGCGTCTTTGTCGGGAATCTCGCTGCTGATGCACTCACCGATTGGCAATCGCCCATACGCCGCGGCAAACTGCACCATGTGCAGTGTTTCCACAACATCCGCCCGTCCTTCGTTTAGGGGTTTTCCGCATTCTCGCGTGACCAGGCGGCTCATCTTCTCGAGGTCTCGTTTGATGAGTTGCGCGAAATTGTCGAGAATCTCTCCGCGACGCACCCAACTCAATTCTTTCCATTTCTTGAACGCCGCTCTTGCGGCTGAGACAGCTTCGTTGATGTCTCGTTCGTCGGAATTGGGGGCTGTGCCTATGATTTCGCGTTTATCTGCCGGGTTCAGGCTTTCGAACCGCTTGCCTGTTGCGGAATCCTTCCATTTCCCATTAATAAAGTTTTTTGCTTCGACGGGCGATTTTGTGTCGTGCTGATCTGTGCTTGCTTCTGTGTAAGTTGCCATATTCACATTATACAGGCTGAAAGCACTGTTTTTTAACCTGTTTCAGTTTTGCTGAATCATTCTTCTCGCGTTTCCTGCATACAAGCCGTTAGGCTCAAGAGACAGATATTTTTCTAATGCACTTACTGCTTCAGTTTTGTTTCCTGTGTGCATTAACGCCGATCCATAAAAGTACCAACTGCTATGCGGTGCGTTTGCGTCTGCTACTGCTTTGGCATAAGTTTTTGCTGCGTTTTGCATGTCTCCTATTTTGTAGAAACAGGCACCTGCATTCGACAGAAAGATTCCGTTTCCTGCAGGGTTGAGTTCAGATGCCTTTAAGAAAAACGGAATGGCGTCTCTGTGCCTACCCATCCGAACGTATGTGCTTCCCACGTTGTTACGCAATGATGCGTTCTCGGCATCGAGATAAATTGCCGTCATTCCTGCTTTGAGTGCGTCATCCAGTTTGTTGTCTCCCACATAAGCAAGCGCAAGGCTCGACCAAATCGCACTTTGTCCTGTGTCGTATAGTAATGCTTGCTTGAATTGCTCTATGGCTTGAGCATATCTTCCATCCTGTAGGTTTCTGATTCCGTTTTGATAATGTGTGTTCATGCTTGCGATTTTCTTCTCAAGCGGAATGTTTTTCGGGAAATAGAGGGTGATGTTTTGTGAGTCGAATTCGATGGTGAGGGAGTGAAGAGTAAAAAGTTGTTTGCCTGCTATTATCCGTAAAGTGTATTCCCCTTTCTGCAAATCAGGTAGCGAAAAGTTGTTGTTCGAGAAAGTTTTTTCAATGACTGTATCGCCTTGTGTTAGGGTGAGTTTCCATTCTTGTGGTGGAACATCCTGCCATACGATACTGCCTGAAAGTTGAGATGCGACGCTGAAAGCAAATAGAAGTACAGGGTTCATGTTTTTCTCCTCTTTTCATTTTTTACGTTCAAATACGATGTGTTATTCCGATTTTTTTGGCAAGCGATACCTGCTGCATGTTAGAATTGCAGTTATGCTCAGGGCTTTTTTGCCGCTTATCGTCGCGCTGTTCGTTTTTTCGGGTTGTGTTAAGAAAACTGTTGAATATGGTGGAGAACAACCCGATGTCATTTACTCTCGGATTATTTCACTTAGCCCAAGCACGACTGAGTTATTGGCTATGCTTCGCCAAGAGAATTTCATGGTGGGAAGGACTGCTTCTTGTGACATGCCAGAAACCATAAGAAGCATCCCGATAGTTGCTAATCCGCGACCGGATTTTGAGTTAATAGTTGGTTTAAAACCGGATCTGATTTTCATTGATGAAAGCGTAGCGAACAGTGATGACTTAGAAAAAATGAAACAGTTGGGGTTGAATGTAAAAGTATTAAGAATAAAGAGTGTTGATGATTGGATTAGCACGGTTTATGAATTGGGTAATTTACTTTTACAGCATCAACCTGCGAGCAGAGAAGTGGACAAGGTTAGGGAGGCGGTTTCTGCTGCGCAAGCAGAGAACATTTCTCCAAGACCTCGTGTTATGGTTGCGATGGGTGAATCGCAGTCTTGGGTTGCCGGGACTAAGACATTTCAAGCGGATGTGATGCGCGCTTCGGGGGGGGAGTATATTGGTCCGGACGATGAAAAGTTTGTTCCTGTTAATCCGGAGCAGATTATTGCATGGAACCCTGACATAGTTTTTGTGAGCGATAATCCTGACGCATATAAAAATATCGCAGGTTGGAAAGACACAAACGCTGTAAAGGCAGGGAATATCTTTAGAATACATCCGAACCTTTTATTGCGTCCTGGTGCGAGACTTTCGTTAATGATTTCTTCGATTCGAACAGAATTCGTAAATTATTCCAAACAACAGAGAGGAGGGGCATAAAAGATGGCAAGAGAAGGTGCAGAGATAGGGGTGTTTGGAGGTTCTGGTTTTTATTCTCTTTTGGAAGACGTAACCGAAGTAAAAGTTGATACCCCATATGGATCTCCGAGCGATTCTTTGTTCTTAGCCAACGTTTCCGGAAGAAACGTTGCTTTTCTCCCGAGACATGGCAGGCGTCACGCCATCCCCCCCCATAAAATTAACTACCGCGCAAATGTTTGGGCGATGAAATCCATCGGTGTGAAAGCGGTTATTAGTCCTTGTGCAGCCGGAAGTTTGCAGGCACATGTAAAACCCGGCGATTTTGTTTTGTGCGATCAGTTTGTAGATAGGACAAGAGGGCGCATAGACACTTTTTTCGATGGTCCGATAGTGACTCATCTTAGTGCGGCAGAAATCTATGATCCCGTATTGAGGGGGATCGCTGCTGAGGTGATTAAAAAACATGGTATTCCTTTGCACGAAAGCGGCACGGTTGTGGTGATTCAAGGTCCGAGATTTAGTTCTAAATCTGAGAGTAAGTGGTTTAGCGATCAAGGTTGGGAAGTGATAAACATGACTCAATATCCGGAGGCGTATCTTTGCAGAGAGTTAGGCATGTCAGTGGTAAATATCTCTTTAATAACGGATTACGACAGCGGCGTAATGACTGGTACAAAACCTGTAAGTGCGATGGAGGTTTTGGAGGTATTTGAGCAGAATGCAAAAAGGATTCGAGAAGTAGTATTGGAAATGATTGAAAAGTTTCCGAAAGATTTAGGTTCACTTAAATCCTCAGAAGCGTTAAAATTTAGCCGCGGTGATGGACACGTTGCAACAGATGAAGATATCAGACTTTTTGAAACACGATTATAGGAGTTGAAATAATGATGCAATCTTTAATTCCGGTTTGTTCGGTATTAATCTCCGGTGGATTATCTGCCGTCGTTCAAGATTTTCATTGGGTTGGTTTTGGAGAAATCACTGTGTTTGGTCAGACTGATCCCGACGGGAAAATGCTTCCGGCACGTAAAGTTCCTATTCGTTTCCCGGATCAGTTTTTGCCTTTAATAAGTGAAGATGCGCCTTATTTAGAGCATGGCGACTGGAAGATTGCTATTAATCAATGGGGGAATCTTGGACGAGCATATAAAAACTCAGGTGGGATAACAGAATTCAAAGAACTTTGGGAGAACGCACAAAAAAGAATTTCTGATGGGAAATCGAATATTTGGAAATGCAAGGCGGTAATTTTTCGCAGAACGGATGTGCTTTATCAAGATGAAGATGGTGTATTGATTACACAGCGTGCTTATATTTCCGATAGAGAGATTGAATTTTGTTTACAAACATTTGCAAGATTTAAGGCGTTAGTTGAAGCGTTTACGGAAGGTGCAGTTGAATTACAACTTACGGTAAGTGTGGAAGAAGAGCCGATTAGAGGTTTTTATAAAAATGATGAAGTTTGGACGTTAAATCCTTGGACTGCGGGGAGCGATTATTTGCAAGGACGGTTTAATTACGGAGATTTTGATTGTTTAATTTACATGTTTCATCCGGGTGAAACCCGGTCATTTAGTTTTGGTGGAGCGGGTGGCCGAACGAATAACGCGACACAAGCGTATGTGATACTGACAAACGGCAGAGAGGGGGGGGCAAGAATCGGACATACAGAAGCGATGCTTCACGAGTGGTTTCATCAAGTAGAAGACACGTATTTCAGGTACGGATATGGAGGTTATGAGTATTCAGGGCTGCCCTATCTTCATTCCGCTGAGCACAACGGTTACAGCACAGATGAAATGGGTTACTCCGGATGGTTCACATGGATACGCGACTTAATGCGAAAGAGTGTGAATCAAAAGATGTGGGCAACGATTTCGAATCGAAAGGACCCGGATTTTGAGAAAGCAATCGATCTTACAAAGCGCTTTGATGGAAGTACAAGAAAATGGGAAACTGTGAAAGACAATCCTTGGGCTAACCTTCCGTTTCTTACAGTTGACGATTTGATAAGAATAGTAGGTGTTAACAGTATAGAAATTATTACTGAAAAATCATGTGTGCTATTTTTACCAAATCAATTGCACAATTCTATGCGGAAAGAGATTACGCATGATGATTACATTTTAGACAATCAATTAAATTTCTCAAAAGAATCTATGGCGATATTGCGCGGCAGTGATAAGTCTGTTTTGTTTGTGAGGTGGGATATTGCCGATTTTGTAATTCCAAATTTACGAAACGACGACGGTTCTTCTGTGAACGTTTATGGAATGATAACAATTGACGGCAGAGCCATGTATGTGGTGGAGTTGCGTACGAAAAATCCTACAACTTCGGAAATTAATTTACTAATGCTGGGCAAAGAAAACAATTTAATAGGCTTACAAGACAAAGGAGACTATTTGCTCGGTGAAAGTGCAAAGTTGAGTTTTTCTTCGAACCTTTCCGATGCTCGTTTTGCATTGACTTCTTGGGATGGCGATGTGCTGGACATGAACGCAGATGGCACTTACAAAATAGAAGCGGGCTCGCCAAAGGTTCATATTTGGAAATCGGTGATGGCTTTGCCGGATGGAACGAGATATGAAAGGCCAATTATAGTTCGAACTCATACTAGCGTAAATGCAAACATTGAAGCAGTTGGGACTTCAAGAATATCAAAGGATACACACCGTTTTCAGTTAACTTTACAAAACAATGTACAGCAACAAAATGTACACCTCACAGCGAGTTTGCCTAGCGGATGGGCTGTTAGCGGGCTACCGGAAAGTGTGAGTTTAAATTCAAACGAAAAGCGCACAATAACATTTCAAGTTAGCACCCCCCCCACAACGCAAGATGGAGTGTATTCAGTTGCCATTGATGTAAAGCCTCAAAACAACAACGCAATAACTATTAGGAAAAGCGTAACCAGATACACACAAACTGATTTAGTTTATGACACTTTTGAATCAGGTGTAGGCAATTGGGGCGCGATAAGAGAAGACAATGGCGGTTGGAAAGTTGAACTTCATGATGCCGGTGTGCGCGGAAAATGTTTGGCAGTCCATGATTCAGGCGGTATCCGATGGGGAAGAGTTAACGCTTTTGGCGGTTATGATGCAAACGGAAAACCCGATTTGAATTTTATGGGTTACGATGTTTCAGCGTTTCCTTATCTCGATTTTTATTTAAAAACAGAATCCAACGACAACTTAGGATTGGTTTTAACAACACATGAAGGCAAGAGATACACGATTATGCTTGCAGGGAAATATGCAGAGCAATGGGGCGAGAGTGTGCAGCTCAGCCGTGCGCGCTTTATTCCAAACGGAAATTGGCAGAGGATAGTTTATAATTTACATGAAGAGTTATCAAAAAAAGCAGGGGCAGGCCCGCATTACATTGTAGATATTTCTTTTGGTGATACAAGAAAGTTTAGTAGCAACCAATATCGTGATCCGTATGTGAATACACATTATATAGATGAATTCAAAATTACCGCGAATGCAGATTTGAATGATAATACGACTTCTGAAATTCCTATCGAGAATGTTTTGTTTGGAAAGTCATTTGATTCTGTGGTTCCGATGGAAAGAGCAAGGGCATGTGTTTTAGTAAATGCGGAATCTTCTCCTGAGGAGATTGAGAAAGTAATCTCTTTAATAAACGACAGTTCTTCGATAGTTAGATTGAATGCAGTAAATGTATTTACACGAGTGCGTCATTTAGGTGTGGTTCCAAAATTAATTGACAGAGCAAGACTTGATCCCGATGTTACTGTATCGGTTTTTGCAGTACGTGCCATAGAATTTCAAAATACAGATGAAGGATGGGAAGCGATTGCACAACTCCCGCGATTAAACAGGTTTGGTGAAGAGCCTCTTGCAGAGGCAGTGTTAGCAATGGGGCGAACACGCAATTCTAAATATCGAGCAGACATTTCGATATTGGTTGCAACAAGATATTGGCAAACGAGACGAGCCGCAGCGGCTGCATTGGGAATGCTTGATGATGAATCTTCACAAAACACATTGATGGCATTCCTTCATGAGATTGATCCCATGGTTAGATTAGAAGCCACAAAACATGCGAACGTAAGTTTTGCGCTACCGGCAAGAAGAATCGAATGGGGGAGCGTCAATGATATATCGAGTGTTGTTCGAGGATTTAGTTATGCAAGATTAATTCTTTCGGATGACCCGGTTTTGCGTTCTCGCGGATATGCAGGATTAAATCCGGAAGATAATGATCCGATTATTCGGACGATAATTTGTGAAGCGATGGGCAGTGACGCAAAGGAGCATCATTTGCCGATATTAAAAGGGATGTTAAGCGACGTCCATCCCGATGTTCGCGCATCTGCGGTTGAAGCGATATTCAAACTTCCTGGTCAAAGAACGTTTGAAGATATTTCGATTTTGGAAAATGAAAAATACGAGCAAGTACTTTTGCCTGTTTTTAGAAACGCTAAAGAGGGCAAAATTGTTATTCCACGTAATATGATAGAAAGAGCACTTGTTCATAGGAACGAAGAGTTGCGAAGAATCGCAGGTGAACTAAAAAGATGATGACAATATTATTAGGCTCAGACCATGCAGGATTTGCTTTGCGAAGAATCATTGCGAACTGGTTATTTGAAAGGGGTTATGCAGTATCCGAGTTTGGTGCAACAGACGAAGGGGCATTCGACTATCCGGATGCTGCACTCGCCGTTGCAGAAAAAGTTGCGGCAGGCGATGCTCCATTTGGGGTTTTGATATGCGGTACGGGTATTGGGATGGCTATGACGGCGAATAAGATCCCTGGCATCCGTGCTGCAGTATGCTGGAATGTTAAGTCCGCAGAACTTAGCCGTGAGCACAATCACGCCAACATCCTATGCTTAGGTGCAAGGCTTATTCCCGTTGAAGAGGCTTTGCTTATTTTAGAGGCGTTCCTGAACACGCCACCAAGCGAAGAACCGCGGCATATTAGAAGAGTAAAGAAAATAAATGAAATCGGGTGCTTTTCTGCCGTTGATGCCGTATAAAGAAACATCTTAATGAAATTAAAGAAGTCAGTTTGGCTGATTATTCCGATAGTTGTAACATCTATTGGTTTTATTTTGGGGATGATGGCGTCTGAAAAAGTCAGGCGTGAAGCTGCGAAGCCATATGACACACAGTATTATGTTTTTGATTCTACGCAATCTAAAACAGATATCTTAGACGGTTTTCAAGTAACGCCGAGTGAGTTTTTTGAAGAGATTACGCGTATTGTTCGCACAAACTATGTAGAAGAGATAAAAGATGAAACACCCCTTGCTCATGGTGCGATACGAACATTGCTTCACTCATTAAAAGATATCGGTACAAGATTTTACGAACCTGATGAATGGAAAAATTATTTAGATAGATTAGAAGGGGTTTACGAGGGAATCGGTATCGAACTTATCACCATTCCCGGAGGGACAGAAAAATGGCCTTCGTTTACGTTAACGGTCATGTCTGTTGCGGATAACAGTCCTGCAAAAGAAGCGGGATTAAAATCCGGGGATGTGATTTCGGAAGTTAACGGGAAATGGGTTGCTAACGAATCCCCATTTAAAACTTTGGAAGAAGCGGCTCAGCAATATCAGAGTGGAAAAATAACAATGGAGGATTACGGAAAAGAAGTTGAGAAAGTGGTTAAAAGTTTAGAGAACATGATTCTTGTGCATGAAGCACAAAAGGAATTGCAATCCGGAACTAACGGTGAAATAGAAGTGGTGGTTTTACGCGGCGGGGTGAAAATCTCTCACAACATTACAAAACGTAAAACAATTAATAAGCCTATCGAAGAGAAACACAATGTAATTAGGATTAGAAATTTTAGTGAAGGGGTGGATGAAACTTTAAAAGAACTTGTAAATAATAAAAAAGAAGTTGTGTTGGACTTGCGACAGAATGCTGGCGGTTCTTTCGAGGTCATGAAAAATTGTTTAAGACTATTTATAAAAAACGGGGAATTTGTTCGCATTCAAAGAAAAAACGCAAGTAAGCCTGTATCCGTAAGCATTGAAAATGGTTTTGAAATCGCAAATGTTACGGTTTTAGTTGATGAAGGGACGGCGCGCGAGGCAGAAGTGTTCTACAATGCTTTGGTAAACAGAGCCAATGCAAAATTGGAAGGCAGTAAAAGTTTTGGTTTAGGTGTGAGAATAGAAAATTATTCTCTTCCTGATGGAAGCGGATATACGTTAACAACAGGTTTATATTTCGACACTGAAGGGAAGCCACTATTTACTGAATCTTTCGTGAAAAACTTGCTTTCAAGAGATGAAGCGATGAAGTCTGCTTTTAATAGTGTGGAAGTTTACCGTCAAGCATACACTGTAAGCAACTTATTAAATGCGTTTCGCATATTCTTCTATCCGGTGGTGAGAGTTTCATGAAAAAGTTTTTACCGGTTATCGCAATTTTACTTTTCACAGCAGCCGGGTTTTTATTTGGTTATGGTTTACGCGACACCATGCGTGGTCATTTACCGGATTATTCAAGGCTTTCATTACTGTTTGGCAAAGACAGCAATGAAAAGGAAACTCTTGAGCCTGTTCGCGCATTCACAACTGTATTGGGGAGCATCGACGCCGCATTTTATGGTGATATTGATAAAGAGAAAATTCTTTACGCTGGAATTGAAGGATATCTTAGTGCACTAAATGATCCTTACACAGAATTGCTAAAGCCGAGCGAGGCAGAAACCTTTGAAGAAAGAAACAAAGGAAGGTTTACAACTACGGGCGGAATAGGAGCGGAATTGGGTAGAGATCCCATAGGAGCAAGAATCAAACGAGTTTTCAAAAACAGTCCTGCAAGTATGGCAGGAATTCAGCCTGATGATGTTATTGTAAAAGTAAACGGCAACTCTGTTTCTGGACGAAACCTTGAAGACGTTGTGAAAGAGATACGCGGAGAAGAAGGCACCAAAGTGACACTTACAATTTTCCGAGAAACAACGCAAACGACTATGGATCTCACACTAACACGGAAAAAAGTTTCCATCCAAGATGTGTATGCAGATATTCTAAATGCTGACTATACAATTGATAAGCCAAAAGTAGGAAGGCTGGAAGTTCGTTCGTTTTCGGAAACAATCTCTCAGCAATTTGACGAAGAGCTCGCATGGTTAGAAAATCAAGGAATTAAAGGTTTGATAATTGACTTACGCGGTAATCCGGGTGGGGTTCTACGTTCTGCAGTGGAAATGTGTTCACGATTTTTTGAACGACAACTTGTTACCAAAATGAAGCGAAGAGACGGAACATCGGAGCCGTATTTCGCACCAAGCGGAAATGCGAAAAAGCGCAACTATCCCATTGTTATTTTAGTTGATGAAGGCAGCGCAAGTGCGGCGGAAATATTCGCCGGAGCATTAAGAGATTACAAGCTTGCAACCATCGTAGGTGAGCACACTTACGGTAAAGCAGCAGTTCAGCAAGTTTGGGACTTAAACGGTGGAGCAAGGTTAAAGCTGACAATAGGCCGTTATTACTTGCCGAATGGTGAGTCTATAGCAAGAATCCAAGATAATCAGGGGAACTACCTTGGTGGCGGAATAAAACCGGATATTGAAGTTATCCTCGAGAAAGGCGTGTCTCCCGGAGATATTGCGAAAGACAATCAACTCAAGAAAGCATACGAAGTCATAGTCGAAAAAGTCCGTTAATTAGGTGGATTAAAAGCAGGATTTTTGCTTTGCAGTCATAATTAATCAAGTTATGTTTGCTTTATCAGTATTGATTTCGGGATTGTGGTTTTCCGCACAGGATAGTGTCGTTTTATACAGGGGTGCAGAATTGTATAACGATAGAGAGACCCCTTATTATTCATGTGAAGACACTTCAGTTGTTCGTGATAGACCACAAAGTTCATTTGGGCAAGGAATGCTTTTATTCGCCGGCAAAGACAAAAGGGCTTTAGTTCGTTTTCGCGATTTGGAAAGAGCCATTGGTGTAAATAAAAGAGTTGTCTCTGCGAAACTCATATTAACGATGGATGCCATTGATAGAAGCGGAACTGTGCGATTAAAACGCATGCAAGGTGATTGGCTCGAAGGCGCAGGCGGCGGGGAAGCAACCGGTAAACATCCACACTGGAGCACAAGTTGGTCGCACCAGTTTTACAATGAAAAAGGAAACTCGAAAACTTGGCGTAATGGTGGTGAGCAATTAATATCCCCAAATATTTCTTCTGAAGTGCGAATATCTGTCAATCAGCGAGAGATCGTTTTTGAAGGGTTGGAACGTGATGTTCAAGATATGTATGACGCATGGTTTGATAATAATGGTTGGGTATTAGAAAGTGATGTTGAGATTGCTGTTAACTCTTCAGAATCGTTTTTACTTTTAAGACCTCGCTTGGAGTTGATGTTGGAAAACACCAACGAAGCAACAGGAGCAGATTTGTCCGTGATTTATATTTCAAGAACTCCGGAATACGAAAGATATGATAATCGTGGGGATGCATATATACGAGAAGAAGTATCTGGGCATGTATCAGGCGTAATGATGAGCCCGGGGGGTGCACGTTCGCAAAAATGGCCAAGAGACGGTGAACAAGTAACTTACACAGCGTTTGTGAAGAATGTTGGTAATGAACCATCACACGGATTTGAATTTGAGTGGTTTTTTAATTTTGATTCGATAGAAAAGGGAACAGTTCCAGGAACGATTGCCCCCGGAGAAACAAAGCAAGTGAGTATTGTGCGCAGTTTTCGCAACGAGCATCACGACCACAGAACTCAACCCATACGCTTTAAGATACACCCATTGGGGGGGGATGCGTTAAAGAGAAACAACTGCCTTGAAATACAAGCAAACGCATTAAATCTCGCTATTTGGGTAGATAAAACATTTTATGAGACATTTGCGAAAGAAGTTAATGGATATGGGTCAAGGAGTTTTGAAGATTGGATTCAATGGCAGTTTCGTATTTGGAACGATGTTTTTATGAAGCACAGTAGGTTTAGTTTTGCACCAGATGGCTGTAAAGAGACAGTTAGGGTTCAGAAAATAACCATCGTGCCTGACGGAACATTAAAAGGGGGGGCTCATATTCCGAATGATACGCCCACACTCGTATATGATGGGGAATGGGGGTTTGATTCTTCTTTTGGTGAAGCAGAGGGCTACATAAACGCAGTAAGAAAAATTTGTGATAGGGCGTTAATTCACGAAATGAGCCACCAAATAGGTTTGATAGATTTGTATTGGATGAATGTGGACGCTTCCTTGCCTGACGGCACGCAAGGAAAAGTGAGGCTCAAACACAATGAAAGTGTGGTTACAAGGGGCTGGATAGATCCATATGGCGGTTTAATGGGGGGAGGAGACACACGAAATGACTATCTGATTCCGTTTTCATTCTCGATTCCTGTGTTCACTTCCGACAACGTAGTTCTCAAAAGTCCTTTTTTCGTGCCCACGAAGCTATATGCGGCAACAGACGTAGCAGGTTTGAACTCAAATCTTGGGTATCGCAGAGGGTTTTATGGCGAGTTTCTGTATTCAGTTCCGGATGTTGTTTTAGTGCGGTGTGTGGATGCACAAGGAATCATCATTCCCAATGGAAAACTCGGTTTTTATCAAATGAAAAACGGAGAGATTAAAAACCTTGAACCGGATTTTACGGTAGACATACTGAATGGATCAGGACTTCTCCCTAACAGACCGACCGGTTTACAAGAACCATTCACTACATTAACGGGACATACATTAAAACCCAACCCTTTTGGAAGAATAGATGTTGTAGGTACAAACGGAGTGTTTCTTGTTAAATTAGAATTTGAAGGACAAACGGAATGGACATTCTTAAAAGTCTGGCAGTTATTTGATGCGAAGGCTCGAGGAAATGAAAAGGCTTATATCCATGATTTAGTTTTCAATGTTACACATCGTCCTTTAAGAGATGGCAATCTTGCATCACGACGTATTGTTCTCAGCAGTACGAACACTCCACCGGAGGAGTTAATGAAATTAGTAGACAATGACGCAACAACATCTGTAAGTTTAGGTGAGAAAGAAAATGATTGGATAGAAATTGATCTCGGAAGAGACAGACCCATCGGCGAGATACGTTTAGTGTTAAAAGATGATTTCAATGCGTTCTGGGAAAAGTTTGATATTTATCTGTACGCAACAGCACAGACTTTCAATGAGGCGCAATTGTATGCAAAAGAGTTTTCATGGAGAAATGCAATGGCATTTCGCAGAGACATTGATCCGAAAGATTTCAGCGTACTGAGTGTAGCGTACAGAGCAAGACCAATTACCATGCGATACATAAGAATTGTAAACAGAAGCGGGGGGGTAGGAAAACTTTCAGAAATTATTGTAAAAGAAACAGAACCTCCGAGATAATTTATAGTTCTTCTTTCGGCATACGTTCCATAAGGTTTATGACAGCATCCATTGGTTTGACTGCGCCATAAATTACTTTGTGTATGGCTTCCATCAGTGGAGTTTCTATATTCAGTCTTTTAGATAACTCAATAACTGCTTTGCTTGTAGGTGCACCCTCTGCAACTTGACCTAATTCCAGTAATGCTGTATCGAGCGTTTTGCCTTCTGCCAAAAGTTTGCCAAGACGATAATTTCGGCTTAGGTTGCTGGAAGCGGTGGCGAAGATATCTCCCACGCCACTGATACCCATGAACGTTCTTAATTCCGCTCCGCATGCTACTCCCAAACTTGCAATTTCTTTAAGTCCTCTGGCAAGCATGGCACCTTTGGTGTTTTGCCCGAATCCCAATCCTTCACACACTCCTGCACCTACCGCAAGTACATTTTTCAAAGCCCCCCCTAACTCCACACCAACGACATCATAAGAAGTGTAAACACGGAAAGTGCGGCACATAAATAGTTCTCTGGCGCTTTCTGCAAGATTGTTATGCTTGCTTGCTATAACTGTTGCAGTAGGAACTCCTTTAACTATTTCAAATGCAAGATTAGGTCCCGATAACACTGCAGGTACTAAATCCGGTCTCACTTCCTCTAAAACTTCAGATGCGCGTAAACTTGTTGCGCTCTCCAATCCTTTTGTAGCAATGATCACTTGGCAGGATTCGGAAGGTAAGAGTAAAAACGCTTCCCTCAATCCGTCAGAAGGAACAGCAATTATCCAAAAATCAACTGGCTCGGATATTTCTAAACAAGGCGAAATCTCTTTTGGCAGTTCAATACCCGGAAGATATTTTTCATTTTTTCGTGTGGAGTGTATCTCATTGATAAGTTGAGAATCTCTACCCCATAAACTTACGCGAGTTCCGTTTCTTGCCAACAAAACAGCAAGAGACGTACCCCAACTTCCCGCTCCAAGAACAGCACAGTGCATTACAACCCTCTATCATACACCGCAACGAATCGCATTGAGTTTCGACGGCTTACTCTTCAGTTTGTTGTTCGTTTAGTTGAAGGTCTTCTTTTTTTGGGATTTGTTTTGTTCCTTCTGTTTTCGCGGATGCGTTCCTTAAGAGTTCCAGCAGGTCAATACCAAGTACCTGCTTGAACTGTTCGTTGGTTGCCAACGCTTTTGCAGGGAGCGAGCCATCACCCGTGAGGGAAGGTGTTCGGGAATCGATAATCGTGAGTTTGTCAACTTGGGTGTTCGAGATGATGGAAGTAATCGCATGAATTACTTCATCCATCTTTTGAAGCAGAAACACATCTCGTGCGTTTTTGCCGGCTTCTTTCCACTTGTCAGCAAGAGAAGTTAAGACTTCGGCACGAGCCTCGCCATCAGCAATGATTGGTGCGGCTTTTGCGCGTGCGTTGTTGATAGCCGCTTCGTACGCGGCTTTTGCAGGTTTTACAACATCTGCGTCGAGTCTTCTCCTGACTTGTTCAATTCTTGCTTTTTGAACTTCGATTTCGGCTTGTGCTTGAGCAAGTGCAGCTTCGACTTGTGCTTTTTCTTCTGCAACAAGGGCATCACGTCTTGTTAAAGCATCACGCAATCTTCGCTGTGCCTCTGCTTTTGCGATTTCTACTTGTGCTTGAATCTGTGCAGTTGCCTCTCTTTCTCTGTTTTCAGCAACTCTAACAGCCGCGTCTGCTTTTGCAGTGGCTTCTGCGATGCGTGCTTGGCGAATAATTTCTGCATTTTTTATGCGTCCGATGGAATCTAAATATCCGACTTCATCTTGCACGTTTTGTATTTTGAAGGTATCTACAACCAATCCCAATCTTGTCATGTCCTCTTCTACTTCATGTACAAGCCTTTCCGCAAAGAGGATTTTGTCTTCGTTTACTTCTTCCGGTGTCATGGTGGCGCAAATACCACGCAAAGCACCTTCTAATACGGCTTTTGCCGTCATCATAATCTCCACGCGTTTCCTGCCGAGAAACCTCTCGATGGCGTTGTTGAGAACTGGCTCATAACCTGCAATCTTTACGTTCGCCACACCTTGTACAGTTAACGGAACCCCCCCTTTGGAATACGCATTATGAGCAGAAACATCAATAATCATGTTAGTCAAGTCCATGCTGTCCACTCTTTCGATGAGGGGCCACCTAATGCTTCGCCCCCCCTTAATCATTCTGTAGCCGTACAATCTGTTTCCGACTCTTCGCCGCTTTCCTGAAAAAATTAACACCTCGTTTGGTGCACAAATACAAAGAAGTTTGGAAAGGTTGAGCAATAACAGAATTCCTGCTAAACCAAGAGCGCCGAGAACAATGTATAAAATAGTTGTAAACGGCATTATCTGTCTCCATCCTTTACTAAACTTGTGCTTTCTGTTTTTCCTGAAATTACTTCAGGGATGTTAATTCCTGTCGTTTTTGCAATCGCTTGGAATATGGAATCGAGCATTGCTGGGTAAGCAGAAATGTATGATGCTAATGTTTCTCCCGTTCCGGAATCAATCATGTTTAAATTAGAGATATTGAGTTTTGTAACACCTTGCGATGCGGCAGTTAAAATCTTTTCAATGTCTTCAATAAGGTAAATGCGCATAGCGTTATCTCCTGCTTTCACCCATGCGGCTTGAAGCACTTCAAGTGTTCTGGTAACAGCACGGCCTCTTTCGAGTATCTCAGCCGCTTCACCTCTTGCCGCGTACTCCTTCGATTCCCGCTCTGCTTCAGCCGGAATAATCTCGTCTGCCATTAGTGCCAGTTCCGCTAACTCCGAACGTACTTTTTGCAGCTCCTGCTCTGCACGTGCTCGTGCCTCTCTTGCCGCTGCCAGAGATCTTTCTTCTTCAGACATCACTTGCGCTTCAAGATCTGCCTTTATTCTGCGTAAATCGTTTTGCATCTGAATAATCTGCGCCTCTGTTTTGGCTTGAGTTACTTGTGCTCGAGCAAGGTTTTCAGCTTCGGTTTGCTCGGCATCGCGTTTTGCGTCACTTTCTGCCATTTCTGCATTTCGAATGACTTCAGCAATGGCTTTTCTGCCTATAGAATTCAAATATTGAACTTCATCGGAGATATGCAAAACTTTCAAAGTGTCAAGGTGTATTCCGAGTTTTGTTAAGTCTTCTTCGGATTCCTCGGAAAGCGTTGCCGCGAACTTCAAACGGTCTTCATTAACTTCTTCAGGGGTTAGCTTTGCAAGAACACCTCGTAAGTGTCCTTCAAGAGTTTCTTTTGCAACTCTGCGAATCTCTTCCGGATCTCTACCCAAAAACCTTTCGATAGCGTTACCGATAACAGTTGGGTCACTGGAAATCTTTATCATTGCAACTGAGTCAACATTTAATGCAATGCCGCCTTTCGAATACGCTCCTCTTACAGTGATGGGAACTTCCATAACATTCAAGCTCATCCAATGTACTTTTTCCAAAAGTGGCACGCGCAATCCTCTGCCGCCAAACAATGTTCGAAACCCGCGAACGGTTCCATCTGGCATACGGTGTCTTCTACCGGAGAAAATCAAAACCTGATTAGGCGGGCAAATGTAAAGTAGGTTTTTGATTATCCCCAACAGAATAAGCAACCCGATCGCAAGTCCGCCTGCGATAATTATCGTAGTTGCTATTCCCGAACCTTCTTGAATTACTTCCGGCATATTATTCTCCTTTAGTCTAAGTCTTCAAAGAAATCTGAGCGCCTTACAACGCGCGCACGCTGATTTTCCATTGCCACTATCATCACGCGTTCCCCTGCTGGAATTTCTGTCTCTTCATCTGAAACGGCTATTACATCTATCATATCACCCTTAATGGTGCATCTAATTTTGCCGGGTAATGATCTTTTAACTGGCACTAACACTTTTGCATCAGCACCGACGAGGTCTTTCTCTTCCGCTCCGCTTGTTGTACTTGTCTTTGAAAGGTAATACATCGTTGCTGATGCCATCAATCCGCAAACAACTCCCAATGCTAACGCCAACCAAAAACCTGTCATTTTCTCTACTTTAAACATCTCGAAAAGTAATCCGGTTAAGCCGAAAAACGTAAACCCGTATGTGTAAAATCTGAGTGAGAAAAACGGCAGCCACAAATCGGAATGCACTGCGTCACCCTCATGACCTGCAGAGAAGTCATGATCAACATCGTGGTCAATGTCTGTATCGCTATCCCCGTGCCCTCCGAAAATGGAGACAAGAATTAGCGCTCCTCCCACTATTGCAGAAATGATATATAAAGAGAGCATCTTATTCTCACTTAGTCAATTATTTTAACCCTTTATTCATGTTTTGAACCGAAAAATTCTTCATTCCACAGTTTTTCTACCAAGAGTCATACCAAGAGGTTGCAGGAACCGTGTGTAAACAACCATGATTCTTCGCGATGCTGTATGCACTCGGAATATCAGGGCTGGCATGGGCTTTTCGGTTGCTTTCTTGGGATGGGGCAGTTGGTGCTTTCGTTTTAGGAGCGGCGGTATGGGAAATTGGCGGGATTACATGGGCAATTCCGCTGCTCATGTTCTTTTTCGGGTCCGCGATTGTGCATCTGATTACACGGATGGCTTCGAGTGATAAAGTTCCCAAAGAGCCACCAAGAACCTTTGTCCAAGTTTCATCAAACGGGTTGCCAGTATTTGTTTGCGTATTGTGTTGGTATTACACAAAAGATTTTCGATTTGAGGTTGCCATGCTCGCAAGTTTGTCTACCGCCTGCGCTGATACTTGGGCAACCGATATTGGCAAGGCATTTTCTTCGAAAGCATTTCGAATTTCGAACATCGAGCCTGTAACTCATGGAATAAGCGGTGCGGCTTCAGTATCAGGCTTAATCGGAGGTTTTATCGGTGCGGCATTTATTGCTTCAACGGCACCGTTATTTGAGAGGTCAGAACTCGTCGGGCTAATTACATTGATTGGCTTTGGCGGATGTTTGCTGGATAGCCTGCTCGGTGACACTTTGCAGTGTGAAAAGCAATTTCCCGACAAGAAAGGTCTGCAATTAAGATGGATGTCCAACGATGCTGTGAATTTGCTTTCCGTGTCTGCTTCAGCAATCGCTGGTTATTTCTTAGCCAAATGACTAAGAGCGTACAGGATATGGCAGTAGATTTTAGACATCTTTAATAAGTGAGAAACCTTTATTCTTTCATCCGGCTCATGTGCGGGTCCGTCTCCTTCCCATCCTGTTCCGATGCTCACACAGTTCGGTATGGCTCGCGCATAAGTTCCCCCGCCCATCACTTCAGGCTTTTTGCTTTCTCCGAGTTCGATTTCTACAACGTTACAAATAGTCTTAACCGGTTCTTTATCTAATGGGTAATACAAGGGGGGGCTGTCATCAATTTCAACAAGTAATGCATGAGGAAGTTTTTCTTGTAAATAAGATTTGCACTTTGATTCTAAAACCTGCGCATCCCATTCCACCGGATAGCGCACATTAATGAGAAATTCAATATTTTCTGAATCGGATTTCACTATGCCAAGGTTGCTTGTTAAATCTTGAGTTACCTCATCACGTCCGTGAATTCCCACACCCGCACCTGATGAATGTGAAAGAAAGAGCAAATGATTAAACAGCTCCGACTCTTCAGGTTCTGCAATTTCATATAAAAACCTGAATATTCGTGTAACCGCACTATCACCTAAGAACGGAACCGCTCCGTGTGCGGCTTTACCTTTCGCAACTATTTTTAATTCATCACCTTCCCATAAAAAGGAAACGTTTTTGTCCCAGTACTCTTCTGTTTTTTGTTTCACGCTTTGCAACAGTTCTTCAATCACTCTTATTTTCGCTTCAGCATGGAAGGGAACAACGTTGGGCCTTTCACCGCTTTGAAAACTCAAAATCTGCAGTTTTCCTTTCGGTAAAGGATGTCGAATTATTATGTTTGCTATTCCTTTCTCGGCATGAACGAGAGGCCACATGGCATCAGGTGCTATCCCGTAAGTCGGAGATTCTTCGGTTGCGAAATACCTTTCCACGCATTTAAATCCGCTCTCTTCGTCGCATCCGAACACCATTCTCATTCGCGTGGACAGTTTTGCACCTGTTACCTGCAATGCGCGCATGGCGAAAAAAGCCGCCATTGTAGGTCCCTTGTCATCAACTGCACCACGTGAATAAAGGTAACCCCCGTCTATTTCCGCACCAAAAGGATCGTGCTTCCAGCCTTGACCCACAGGCACAACGTCAAGATGCCCCACCGCCATAATCACGCCTTCACCATCACCAAACTCGGCGTGCCCCGCGTAACCCTCAACGTCTTTCGTTGCCATTCCCCATGAATCACCTAACTGTAAAACAAAATCCAACGCTTGTCTGTTTTCTTTTCCAAATGGAGCGTTCGGCTCAGGTTCGGATTCCACGCTTGGGATTTTCAAGAGTTCTCTTGTGAGGTTTACAAGGTCTTGTTCGTTTTTTTCTAACCAACTTTGCGCAGTTGATACTTCACTGGGAGTTTCAGGCATGACTGAACTTTACCACGACGCATTAACTCTTTTTCCTCACAGTGATAATTTTCCTTGAGGGTTTAACTTGCAATCTATCATTTTCCGATTTAACTATTGATGCTCCTTCAATTAGCCATTGTTCAGGAAAAGGAATCCAAACATTCTTTTGTATAAACTTTTCGGGGACATGAATTTCCCATGAGGATTTTTCGTTTAGAGCATCTTTCAAGCCATTATAGGCACCAACTGCAGTGTAATCTTTCGCAAGTCTCAACGCACGAGAAAAAACTGACGGGATAGCATTTTCCGTAAACAGCATCAAGCCTATGTATTCATTCATGGCATCTTTACCTTTCGCTTGGAGTGCTTTCAAGTCGACGCCACTTATCCAAATCTTGTCAATAAGATTAACAACATTATCCTTCAGCCACTTAGATTGGCTTTCTTTGTCGGAAGAAAAAGAATCAGGCAACAATTTTATGTTTTCATCAGATTGTAAAATCCAATTCAGAAATAGTTTTTCTCCTAAATAACCATTTCCAAACTCCTCAGGTGTTTCAAATCCTTTAACGGGAGGAAGAGCAGCATGACCGTACTCATGCGCAACTTCTCGAAGTCGCTCAATTGGATCAGAAAAAGAATCTAAATTGTAAATGTATACTGTGTTCCTGTTCGCTCTATGACCGAATTCATCTTCTCCGGTAAAGATGCCTTGTTCGCCTCCCGGCACCCCCCCCTCACAAAGAAACACATCTACAAGATAAGAATAACGCATGGGATTATCAAAATTGATTTTTTGGGTTAATAAATCTCTGCAAAGCAACAACACCTTTGCTGTGTCTTGTGCAAGTGAAACATATTTATGAGATTGCGCATAAACTCGAAAACGCAACTCCTGCTTTTGTGTTGTCAATACAAATCCATGTGCTTCTACCTTTACTGAAAAATCCCATTCGTACTTTGGGCACTTACGAGAGATAGGCTCTATTGGTGCATAAGTAATGAGAAAATGTTTCTGTTCACTAAGCAAACAAGGGAACTCTTGCTTATGGAGTGCACCTGATTGCAGGGCGCAAATAACAAGTAAAGCGAACGGCATTACCATAAACCTATTTTAACTGACGGTAGACTTAAATAATGGACGACAAACATCAAAACGAGGAAAAAGTAGAAAAGCCCTCCGAAACAGAACAACCGGAAATCCTGAATACTCGTTTGCCCGACCCGCCTGAATGGAACTATGAAAGGCCTGAATTCACGAAGCAAAAAAAACCAAAGACAATAGACCATAGAGGTGTTGGGGAAGGATTAGCGGCATCATATCTTTTGGTGGGAAGCGTGCTTTTGGGACTGTTTATCGGTTGGCTGATAGACAGGGAAGGAACGATGGGTTTGGCAATAGGGGGCTTTATTGGAAGTATCCTTGGCATATTCGGGGCAATTTGGATAATCATCAAAGGCGAAAAAAAGTGAATCCTGTACCAATTGTGTTCTTAATTGCCGGGAGCTTAGTTCTTTTAGTTGTTGCATGGCAATTGGATCAGGCCAGAGGTTTGCAGGGTGCATCGTTTGGTTTGTTGTCTTCTTTGTTAAGTGCATCCGGCATGGTTGGGGTCGTTTTCGGGCTGTATAAGATCCCGGTAAATTACCGTGTGATTTCCGCCACGTTGGGGTTTGTTCTCATAAAATCTCCACTTATATTTGCTTATTTAGTCTTCGCTCGTCCTTCCTCAATCGAGGCTCAGATTTGCTTTATTTTTGCCGTGATTCTGGTATACTCTGCCGTCATTTGGTTAGCGTCAATTCAGCGTTAGCCCTTTAAGAGTACGTGCAATGGAAATAGTCTCAAATTTATTCCGCCCTGTGCTCGCCGCCGCGACCGAAGGCGAGGCTCACGGGGCAGAGTGGAACATTTTTTATTATGTGGGATTGGTTTTTATTATTGTTTTTATTTTCATGGCTTTAGCAAGACCCGGAATTACAGGCTACCGAAGCTTTAAAAATCTGCCCGCAAAATTAGCCGAGCAGATTTTTTTCTTTTTAAAACACATGACGACATCAGTTATTGGACCAAATGGAGTGAAATACATTCCGATGCTGATGGCGCTGTGGCTGTTTATTTTCACAAGTAATGTACTTGGACTATTCTTTCCTGCGACTCCAACAGCGGACTGGAGCTTAAACTTGTCTCTGGCAATTGTTACCATGCTGTATGTTTGGTATGAAGGAATCAAAGCAAACGGTGTGGTTGGTTTTCTAAGGCATTTTGCAGGGCCGAAACTTTTCGGGTTAATGGTTTTAGTCAACGTAATGATTTTCATAGTAGAAATCATTAGTGAATTAATGAAATTTTTCTCGCTCTCTCTTCGATTATATGGAAACATCGAGGGAGGCCACATAGTTAAAGAAAGCTTGGATAAAATAGTTGAAGGGGTTCCTTTGGGGGGGATGCTCATTGCAATTAAGTTATTGACTTGTGTGCTTCAAGCATATATTTTCACGGTTTTGATGTGTTTGTATCTCAGTCTTGTAACGTCACATGACGAAGAACATGAAGAACATGAACACGTCAAAGAACATTCGGAGCATTCTGATACAGCAATTGCTCCGCAACATTCAACATAAAACAATCTGGAGGAAAATAAACAATGGAAGTAGCAATCGGCATAGGACTTGCTCTCGGTATCGCTGGAGCGGGAGTCGGAATCGGTCAAGGTATCGCCGCAAATGGCGCATTAAACGGAATGGCGCGACAACCCGAAGCGGCAGGAACGATTAGAACTGCGATGCTTATCGCACTCGTTTTCTCGGAACTCGTATTCCTTTTGACATTCGTTATCGGATTTATTCTTTCCGGCAAAATCGGTTAAGAATAATCGCAAAATCTTATTGCGTTGATTCCAATCAATGCAAATAAAAGTACGTGGAAATGAAATGAAAAATAAAACACGAACAAATGATAGACGACAGAGAGGGTTTGCACTGAATAAGACCGTGCTTACAATTTTAGGCTTGGTTCTTATTGTTGTTGGCGCGCTGTTAAAAGGTCAGGCATGGACAAAGCCGGAGATACTTTCTCCTTTGGGTTTGGATTTGGCAAAAACTATAGTCGGTATCGGCTATTTCTTGTTGTTTATCCAAATTATTGACCTTTTCTTTTTCGCTCCTCTGCGTCAGGCAATATCGGAGAGAGATAGCACAATAGAAGCTACATTTGATGAGGCTGAAAATCTCAAAGCAAACATGATGCAATTAAAAGAATCTTATGAAAAGCGACTTGCGGAAAGTGAGCAAGAAGCAAGAGAAAAAATTCAATCTGCATTACAGGAAGCGCAAGCAATGAAAGACAACATTATCAATGAAGCGAAACAGCAAGCAGAAGGCTTCTTGAAAAGAGCGGAAGAAGAGATTCAAATGGAGAGAGACAAGATGCTTATCGAGCTCCGTACAAAGGTCGCAGACATGACCATGATCGCAACCGAAAGAATCATCGGAAAAACCGCAGATGAGCAAAAACAAAGACAACTTGTTCGTGATTTTATAGAAGGTATAGAAGCAAAGAACTAACATGGACACAAGGATTGCTAAACGTTACGCACGTGCTGTATTCGCTTCTGCAAAGCAAGCGGATAACATTCGTGAAACTGAAAGCAATCTAAAACTTGTTTATGATGCTCTGAAATCAAATGACGAGCTTTACAAAATGTTTCTAAGTCCTAAAATATCCCGTGATAAAAAACGTGCATTGTTGGAAAAAATCTTTTCAAGCAATGTGAACGCTTTAGTCATGAGGCTGTTGAAATTGTTAGTTAATAAACGACGAGAAGACGGTATAGAAGCCATTTATCAAGAGTTCGTAAAGTTGAGAGAGAATGATGAAAATATTCAAAAAGTTTCCATTAAATCTGCAATCGAACTTTCTCAAAATGAACTCGATGAATTGGTTAAAAAACTGGAACAGAAAACCGGAAAGCGTATCGTTTATGAAAGCAGCATAGACCCTGAATTAATCGGCGGCGTGCTTGTGCAGTATGGGGACACGATATATGACGGTTCTGTAAAAGGTGCACTCAAGCGTCTTCGTGAAAAACTTTTCTACGATGTATTAAAACAAGCATGAGACACATAAGGAGCAAAAATGGCAATTAGACCGGAAGAAATAACAAGTATATTAACACAAGAACTACAGCAGTTCGACGGAAAACCTTCTACCGAACACGTGGGTACCGTTCTTCAAGTAGGTGACGGTATCGCGCGAATTTACGGACTACCCGATGCACAAATGGGAGAACTCCTCGAATTTCCGGGCGGAGTTATGGGTTTAACCTTAAACCTCGAAGAAACAACCATCGGTGCTGTTATTTTAGGTTCCGATGAAGACATTAAAGAAGGTGACCCTGTCCGCGAAACAGGCCGCATCATCCAAATTCCGGTAGGCAAAGGCTTGCTCGGGCGAGTCATTAACCCGTTAGGTCAACCGCTCGACGGAAAAGGCCCCATTCCCAGCGATGAAATGCGGCTTATCGAAGTAATTGCACCTGGAGTTGTAGCAAGACAACCGGTTAAGGAACCATTGCAAACTGGCATCAAAGCCATTGATGCGATGATTCCGATTGGCAGAGGACAAAGAGAGTTGATTATCGGCGACCGACAAACAGGAAAAACCGCCATCTGTGTGGACACTATCATCAACCAAAAAGAAACTCACCTCCCCGGTGGAAGCCCTGTTTACTGCATCTATGTGGCAATTGGTCAAAGAATGGGAAGTGTGCGGCGTGTTGTGGATACGCTCGAAAAATATGGGGCGATGGATTACTCCATTGTCGTAGTGGCAAGTGCATCTGACCCAAACGCTCTGCAGTATCTTGCTCCTTTTGCAGGTGCAACAATCGGTGAGTACTTCCGGGATAACGGAATGCATGCTCTTGCAATTTACGACGACCTTTCCAAACACGCTCAGGCATACCGTGCCATGTCATTGCTTCTCAGACGCCCCCCCGGACGCGAAGCCTATCCCGGAGACGTGTTCTACCTTCATAGCAGACTGCTTGAAAGAGCTGCAAAAATGAGCGACGAAAAAGGTGGAGGCTCATTAACCGCTCTGCCCATTATCGAAACTCAAGCAGGTGACGTTTCTGCATACATTCCTACTAACGTTATTTCCATTACAGATGGACAGATTTACCTCGAACCAGACTTGTTCTTTGCTGGCGTCCGTCCTGCGATTAACGTCGGTATCTCCGTTTCTCGTGTGGGTGGCTCTGCACAAATCAAAGCCATGAAAAGCGTTGCAGGAAGGATGAAACTTGAAATGGCTCAATTTCGAGAAGTGCAAGCATTTGCACAATTTGCAAGCGACTTAGACAAGGCTACACAAATGCAGTTGGCAAGAGGGATGCGCTTAACGGAACTGCTTAAGCAAGACATTTATTCTCCTCTCGATGTTATTGAGCAAGTGTTTTTGATTTTTGCAGGAACTGGTGGATTTTTAGACTCCATCGAAGTTGATGAAGTTGCAGAATTTGCAGACGGATTAATTAACTTCTTAAAAGAAAGATATCCGGGACTCATAGAAAGAGTGCGCACAACAAGAGAGTGGACAAGCGAAACGGAAGAAGGCACAAGACGTGCATTCATCGAGTATCAAAATCAGTTTTCAAGTTCCAAGAAAAAACAAGAATTGACACAAGAAGATAAACAAGAAGTAACTGTGTAAAAAAACATGGCAACAATCAAACAACTTAGGCAAAGAATTCGAAGCGCGAAGAATATTCAGCAAATAACGCGCGCCATGAAACTCGTAGCAGCGGCACGATTAAGAAGAGCACAAGAACGAGTCCTTGAACCGTATTCCGAAAAAATGCATGAGATGATTGCCAGTATGGCAACAGCAGGCGAGCTTCCTGAACACCCGCTGCTTGTAAGAAGACCTGTAAACAAATACGGTGTTATATTGGTTACTGCAGAAAGAGGTCTTTGCGGTTCGTTTAATACAAACTTGAATCGAAAAGCGTTTGACTTAGTGCGAAGTGCCACTGGTACACCTTATTTTCTGTGTGTTGGGAAAAAAGGAAGACAGTTCTTTGAAAAAAGAGGGTATGACGTCGTTTATTCTTCCTCTTTACCCACAACGGGAGCAACAAAACGTGACGCAGAGGCGGTTTTCCTTAAGGCGCAAGACATGTTCATCAATGAAGAAGTAGATGCAATCTATCTTCTTTACAGCAAATTCTTTTCTCCCATTCGACAAATCCCGCAAGTTGTTCAGTTGTTGCCCATAGAGCCGCCAAAAGTTGAAGATCAGGAAGCAGTTGAACATTACATGAAATCCTACGCATTCGAACCGGAACCAAAAGAGTTAATGGCGGAACTTCTTCCCAGATACGCAATGACGATTATCTTACAAGGTTTGCTTGAATCCGCCGCAAGCGAACACGGAGCACGTATGACTGCGATGACAAATGCAACAGACAGCGCAGGAGAAATGATTTCTAATCTTACATTGCAAGCAAACCGTCAAAGGCAAGCTGCAATCACCAAAGAGATTCTGGAAGTTGTCAGTGGAGCTGAAGCGCTTAAATCTTAGTTTCTTCAGTTGGTGTTGTTTCACTCTCTAATACTTTCTTTTTTGGAGGAAGCAGTAAGGATAGAATAATAGATAACGCAATTACGCCTAATACCACGCCTAAAGATACAACTATTGGTATAATCTCTTTCCCAAGCATCATTTTCACTCCTACGAATGCAAGAACGAACGATAAACCATAATGTAAATATGCAAACAAACCCATTATTCCTGCAATTGCGAAATACAGCGCTCTTAAACCTAATATCGCAAATACATTAGCACTGTAAACAATAAATGGGTCTTTCGTTATGGCTAAGATCGCAGGCACTGAATCAAACGCAAACAAAATATCTGTCATCTCCACCACAAGAAGAGCAATAAACAATGGCGTAGCCATGCGTTTTCCTGCATCCAAAATAAAAAACTTGCCACTCTCCATGTTATTACTTACTGGATAGATTTTTTTAAACCACCTAATAATCGGGTTCTTGTCCGGATCTACTTTGATATCTTTTGAAACAAGCACCTTGAATGCAGTATAAAGCAAGAGTACTCCAAATACATACTTCATCCAATCGAAAGCGTGTAAAAGTGCAACACCACTAAAAATGAAAATTACACGAAATGCTAATGCTCCAATAATCCCCCAAAACAAAATCTTATACTCGTATTTTTTAGGAATACCGAAATATGTGAAAATCACAAGAAAAACAAAAAGGTTATCAATACTTAACGCGCGCTCTATAATGTAACCCGTTAAGTAAGCAATTGCCGCCTGTTTGTTTGTATATTCACTTCCCGGAGATATTGATTGCCAATAAAAAAGAATATATAAATTGAAAATTAATGCAAGAACTGTCCAAATCGTGCTCCAAATTAATGCTTCTCTTAAACGAATTACATGTGCTTTTCGATGAAACACACCGAGGTCTAATGCCAGCATGCCGAAAACGAAAAGGTTAAATATAACCCAGAGCCAGATTCGATCCATCAATTATTTCCCGGTGCCGGTTCTTCCATGCGGCTGAAGGTATTTTACCTTTTAAAGGTGGTCGTCTGTACACGCAACAACAGAGTCTTGGTAAAATCTATCCAATGGATTTCCAACTTTCACCTGAACACGAACTCATTCGTGAATCTGCTCGAAAATTTGCCAGCAACGAAATACTTCCCGGTCTAAAAGAACGAGACCGCAATCATGAATCAAGCCCTGACATTTTGAAGAAAATGGCTAAAGCAGGCTTCTTAGGTGTATCCATTCCCGCAAAGTATGGAGGAATGGATACGGACTACATCTCGTTAGGGATTGTTTGTGAAGAGTTTGAGCGAGCTGATACAAGTGCACGCGTAATTCTTAGCGTTCATTCCGGATTACATTGCCTAACGCTCCTGCAATGGGGAAATGCAGAACAAAAGCAAAGAATATTAACACCCCTTGCTAAAGGAGAAAAAGTTGGAGCGTTTGGCTTAACAGAACCTGATGCAGGAAGTGATGCAGTTAACATCCGCACAAGAGCAGAAAAATCAGGTGATTACTATATCTTAAACGGTGAAAAAACTTGGATATCTCTTTCCGATTATGCAGATTATTTCCTCGTAATTGCTGTAACAAATCCGGACGCTAAACCAAAACATGCGGGCATGAGTGCATTTATCGTTGACAGAAATCTACAAGGTTTTTCCAGTAAACCAATCAAAGGGAAGTTAGGAGTTAGAGCAGGGAATACGGGACAGATTTTCTTTGATAACGTAAAAGTTCCTGTGGAGAATATGCTGGGCGAGGAAGGTGACGGATTTAAAGTCGCCATGAGTGCAATAGACCATGGAAGATACACGGTGGCTTCAGGTGCGGTTGGCATTATTCAAGCATGTCTTGATGCTTGCGTACCATACGCAAATGACAGAAAAGTGGGGGGGGAACCAATTGCAAAAAAGCAACTGGTACAACAAATGATCGCAAATATGGCTGCAGGAAGAGACATCGGGAGGCTGCTGTATTATCAGGTAGGTTGGATGAAAAATAAAGGCGTAAGACATTCCAGAGAAGTGAGCATGGCAAAATGGCAAAACTGCAACTTTGCATTCCAAGCCGCTCACGACGCAGTGGAAATTCATGGCGCATATGGCTTTTGTGACGAGTTTCCTGTGGAAAGATACTTCAGAAATTCACGCGGCGCAATGATATACGAAGGGACGAGAGAAATACACACGTTAATTCAAGCCGAATATGCACTGGGTCATCGTGAGGATAAACCACTAAAACGAGCTCTCCCCACATATCCATTTTCAAAAGATGTCTAAACAAAATAAAAGGAGCAATTTTTCAATTGCCCCTTTTATCAACAAGGAGATAAATTAACTCTAAGGGTTAACCTCTACACGAACTAAATCAAAGAACGCATCGAATCCATTTCGCGGATTTTGAATCGGTAAAATGTTTTCGATTAAGAGCTCTATTCTTCCATCGTTGCGTACATATTGAGAACCACCACCAATGATCTGTTCAAATAGAACATCCGAAGTGAGAGGAACATAAGTCATGATTTGCTCATAAGCATTTGTGTTCCAGTTCTTCAAATACACTTTTCCTGTAACTCCGCCTTGCGACGTTTTAGTTTCAACCTGAACTTTTAGTTGAGATGGATTCAATATCCCTGTTTCTAAACCAACTACCAACTTAATGGGACCGGGAACAGGCCGCCCAAAGGCAGGAAGTGAATTACCCACTAAATAATAGTTGTCAGATAACATCAACTCTGCTAACCCGCCTGACTTCTTTTTGCCTTCAGTAATGGCAAAATCTTTCAGTACTGCACCTGATGTCCCGTTGATCGTAAAGTTGTTATCGCTTGTATCTCCCCCTGTGTTTCCATCAGCATCCCTCGCAAGAACTTTTATGCGCGCTTGATTGGAAAAAACATTAGGGACAGTCCATATATGCGACCCATCATCTTGCGTTGCTGAAGCAATCATAAACGGGTACGTTGCGCCGCCATCCAATGACAAAAGAATATCAACGTTTACTACACCTTTATCGTCATCGGAAATCCATTTGACTTCCACTTGACCGCCGGGGTTATAATTCTCATTTCCATTAGGTGAGAGTACATATGTCGCCGGGTTTGGAGCAGTTGGGCTTTTCGGAAGATGCATAACAATACAATGAAACACACCTGCAGCAGTTACAATCGGCTGACCACTAACTTGAACAACCTCTTTGCCTGCAGCAGCTTGCTTCCATGTGTTAAACGATTCAGTGTTCCTTGCTGAAACATTATTGCCTTGCGTATAAGTTGGAACTACTAACACGTTATTACAAATCAATACATTTGTGTAAGTGTAGTGAGTGCCACCAGATAGATACGCCGGAGTTCTGTAAACAGTGTATCCGTTAGAGGCAAATTGTGCCGCTGCATTTTCACAAATATTCGATTGAGCAGAACCTTGATTATCAGGCCAATAACTAATCACAACAGTTCGGTCTTCAGGAATAAACAACCACATGTCCAAGTGCTGAGTAGCATCAACATTTGTGGAGAATGCAGGCAAAATTCCTACATTCAAATTCTGATACTGAAGCCAGTAAAGCTTTATTTGTGATTCAGTTAAACTCGTGTTCTCATTTTTTATCAAAGCTGTTGCATAACCATCCCCAAGACTTGAATGCTGAAAGTTGCCGCCACCATGCACTAATGGAATGAGGTAAATCGCATGGTTTTTATAAAGCGCAAAATTGCCAGGATACTTGTTGTCATTTGGCCTTGGTCTGTTATAAGTATGGTCAATGATTGCCCTAACATTGTCTTGGAAGATGTACCGGGGCCCGTAATCCCTTATCCAAATGGAGTCCAGCGGAGCCATTACAAAGTGAACCCTGTTCATGTCTACACCACCTGAAGACAATGAACTATAAGCCGCAGATTGGTTAGCTGTGCTTGTTACGGCAACATACAAATCAGCGTCTCCGTAGGGACCGGTGATATGTTTGGCGAGTTGCACTAAGATGTTTTTCCAAGCACTTGTTCCCATCCAAGAAATCAAAATTGCGTCACTTGGATGATACTCTCCCGGACAAAAAATCGGACCTGTGGGAGGACCGGAAGATCGTGGAGAGATAATCGGATTTCTTTCGATATAAGCCTTTTCCCAAGGGGTAAGGTTCCGTGGCAAAGCCTCGTCTTTTTGCCCCACATTAAGTTGAGAAAGTGCAATCGAAAACGATAGCAAAAGTGGGATTGCAGCTAATAATTTCAATAGGTTTGTTATTTTCACCATTTCCTCCAAAAGAAAAACTTTGATGGCTTCATGCCGTCATACAGCACAAAACAACCCGTAGACAGGCTACTCATTAGACGAGGTTTACGCCATGAAAAGTTGGCAAGAACCATGCCGTTTTCCCTTAAAAAAACCTCAAATTAAAGATTATTCATAAAATATCTCATTATCCGCCTAAACACGTCTACCCAGCTCTCATCTCGACCCATGCCATGCCCATCCTTCGGGTAGAGGAAAAGATCAAACTCCTTGTTCAGCTCAAGTAATTTTTGAGCTAAGCGTATAGTGTCCTGAGCCAAAACGTTGTCATCTTGAAGCCCATGTATCATTAACAGGTGGCCTTGAAGTTTTTCGGCATTGTCTATCGGAGAAGTCGCCTTATACGCTTCTTCATTCTCTTTGGGCATCTCCAGCCTTTGGCGTGTATACCACTGGTTATACTTTCTCCAATCAGTTACAGACGCAACCGCAACACCTGCCTTGAACACCCCCGGATGGCGCATCATCGTCATCAAAGTCAAAAACCCGCCATAGCTCCAGCCCCATAGCCCCAACCGTTCACCGTCAATATAGTTTAAGGACTTTAAAAAATTCGCTGCCGCAACCGCCTCGTCGCTGTCAATAATCCCAAGGCTTTCATAGTATCCGGTTTCAAAATCAGTTCCATAGCCCCAACTCGCCCGGAAATCCACAAACAGAATCACATAACCCATGTGAACTGCCACATAATGATTCAGTAATCTTCCCCACCCCCATTTCGCGCTGTTGGCATACATGTCAGCAATAATGGCTGGATACTTTTTGCCAGGAACTATGTTAGGGGGGGTGTAAAGTAAGCCATGAATGGTCTCATCGCCAAGAGGAAATGTAACTTCTTGTACATGTGCAAATTCAAACTTTTCAAAAATCGGCAAAGGAGAGTTTGTAAGTTTTATATGATTATTAACTGCTTTGAACAAATAAATCTCTTGCGGCGTCGTTCTATTGTTAAAAGTAATTATTTGATTTTTCCCGTCTTTTGAAACACTAACGGAGTTCGCGCCTTTTCCCACACTTAAAAGATTTTTCTCCCCTTCTGGGGTAATTGAATAAATATCGGTTTGCTGCGGGCCTCTCTCTGTGCTTTGATAGTACAACACATCAGAATCTTTTGGTCGTTGAAAATCAATGACATCAAACTTTCCTGAAGTAATTGCCCGTAAATCTTTCCCAAACAAACTAATTCTATAAATATGACGCCAGCCATCTAAATCTGCACCGAAATATATGCTCTTTCCGTCTTGGCTGAAACGAACAGGACACCACTGGCTGATGTATCCCTTCTCAACCTTCTTCGAAAACACGCGTAGCATCTTCATGGTTTGTACATCAACTAAATTCAGGCGCCATTCCTTAAAAGCACCATCCATTTCACTAATAACTACATAGCGACCGTCAGGCGAAATATCTGTTCCATAATTGAAAGAACTTTCAGGTATGCCTGCTACCCATTTAATTAGCCCCCCCTCTGAGGAAACGATGCCTGTACGAAACACATAAGGATCAGTGCCAACAAATCCACGTGGCACGTTTCTTACCGTTACATTGTCTGTGGTGTAATCGGGAATTAAAACACTTGCATTCTTGTTGTTATCTGACCACCAAACAACAAGAAACGAAGAATCATCGCTCCACAAATACCCAGAAAGAGAAGTGCCAGATTTCGCAATCGTAGTCAATTGCTTAATTTCTCCAGAACTACGATTCCACGTGAAAACGTTACCGCCGGACATGTAGCTGATATACTTCCCATTGGGAGAGTACTGTGCGTTGTATTCACCTGCAGTTGTTTGAATGATCCTTTTGGGTTTCGACCCTACCTTGGGCTCCATCACCCATAAATCACCCTTATATTCAATTAAAAGCTCGCTGTCATCCGGCGACCACTTCGGAGCGGATGGACCGCCATCATATTGAACATCCTCTTTCTTTTGCTGCTCCGTGCGCGTATCATCTTACAATGGGATATCAGGAAAATCATTGCTCGATGTGAGTTGAACAGGAACGAGATCAGTCAAAGACAATATATAAATATCTCGATACCGTTCACCGGATTTATTCCATAAGAAACTGATTTTGTCTCCCTTATTGTTGAACTCAACTCCTACCGGAGCCCTGCCCTCAATCCTTGGCCATTGATGCAGCCTGTCATAACTGATTTCCGTCTGAGGAAATCCTTGTTGAAAAAGAAGTACACAACCAAGTAGCATGGACGTCATTATTTATTCCTTTTTGTATTTTGTAGTTACAAGCATTTGTGAAAAAGATTTATTCATGTTTTCTTTTTTGATGATGTTAAAACCATCCAAACAAACTTCGGAAGTGTCAATACCTTTTTCCATTTGCGCGGATTCATTATCAACCGCCAAAGCCACTCCAAACGCATTTTTTGTATTATTACTGGAGCCCTTTTCACGTTTCCGCTCAAAACGTCAAAACTGCCTCCTACACCAATGTTCACACTGGCACCGATTAGGTGCATATTATCTCTGATAAAAATCTCCTGTCGAGGAATTCCCATGGCAACTATTAATCCTTGTGGTCGCAGCGAACTTATCTCCGCAACGATTTCAGGCTCTTCTTCTTTTGAGAAATAACCATGATGAGTACCTACTACGTTTATCGTTGGATATTTTTCTTTAATTTTTATTCTTGCTTTCTCTGCAACTCCAGGAGCAGACCCCAATAAAAATAAACTGTATCCGTTCACAGAACATATTTTACAAATCTCTTCCACAAGTTCCACGCCGGTTACTCTTTCATAAATCGGGTCTTTGGTGCGCTTCGATGCCCAAACTACTCCATAACTATCTGGTGTAACTAAATCTGCGTTTTCATAAATATCTTTTAACTGTCTGTCAGAATGTGCCAGTACTATTCCACTCGCATCTGCAGTTACTATCATGCGAGGAACACCTTCTTCAAAAAAACGTTTAATACGATGCACCGCTTCCTGCATCGTGACGGGATCAACTCCTATTCCCAAAATGTCTACACGGTCCGGATATTCCATTTCGGTTTTGGCAAATGTTAACATAGAAAAGCTATTTCTTATTTTTGGCGCTGTTAAAGCCTAATGCTAAACTCAATACTTCATCTGCATTTTTTACGAAATGCACCTTGAGCTTCTCGCGAACTAACTTGGGAACTTCTTCCATAAAATCTTTCCTGTTTCGATCGGGAAGAATAACTGTCGTTATCCCTGCACGGTGAGCCGCAAGCACTTTTTCTTTTATTCCGCCAACAGGCAGCACCTGCCCTGTCAATGTAAGTTCCCCAGTCATCGCTGTTCTTGACTTGATAACCTTATCGGAAAACAAACTCGCCAAAGATGCGAGCATCGCAACGCCTGCACTAGGACCGTCCTTTGGTATAGCACCGGCAGGAACATGAACATGAATATCCATGTTGTGAAATTGCTCTTGCGCAATTCCGTAAACTTCTGCATGAGTTCGTAAATATGACAATGCCGCTCGCGCAGACTCTTTCATCACATTCCCAAGCTGACCTGTTAATACCAAATCGCCTTTTCCTGTCATATATGCACTTTCTACGAAAAGAATTTCACCCCCAATCGGCGTCCATGCTAAGCCCACCGCAACTCCCGGTTTCCTGTCTCTTTCCGCAACCTCGTCTTGCAAAAATCTTGGTGCACCGATGCACTGCTCAATATAGTCGTTGTTTACAGTTATCGCTTTCGTTTCACCTTCTGCAAATGCGCGCGTCGCTTTTCTGCATAACGCCGCAATCTCTCTTTCAAGGTTGCGTACACCTGCTTCTCGTGTATAAAATCTAATGAGGTATTTAATGGCTTCTTTCTTCCACTTCAACATCTCCTTTTTAATTCCGTGTTCGCTCATTTGCTTAGGAATCAAATGCTGTCTTGCAATCTCAACTTTTTCCTCTTCGGTATATCCACCTAATTCTATAATTTCCATCCTGTCGCGAAGAGGGGGGGGGATGGTATCGAGAATATTCGCAGTGGTGATAAAGAATACTTTGCTCAAATCGAAGGGCACATCCAAATAATGATCACGGAAACTGAAGTTCTGCTCAGGATCTAATACTTCCAAAAGAGCAGAACTTGGATCACCTCGAAAATCTACACCTAATTTATCAACCTCATCCAGCATAAACAACGGGTTGTTGCTTTCTGCTCTGCGTATCGCTTGCAAAATCTGACCGGGCATAGCTCCTATGTATGTCCTTCTGTGTCCTCTAATCTCAGCTTCGTCGCGAACACCGCCAAGTGCCAGCCTCACGAATTTTCTCCCCATTGCGTGAGCAATCGAACGACCTAAAGAGGTTTTTCCAACCCCCGGCGGTCCTACAAAACACAAAATCGGCTGCCTAACCACACCTTCGGTTTTAAATTTTCTTACTGCCAAAAACTCTAATATACGCTCTTTAATTTTTTCTAACCCGTAATGGTCGCTATCCAAAGTTTGTTTTACTTTTTGTAAATCCAAAACATCTTCCGTTTGTACACTCCATGGCATCGAAATCATCCAATCGATGTATGTTCGAGCAACAGTGTATTCGGGTGCACCCGGAGACATTCTTCGTAATCTGTCAAATTCACGATTCACTTCTCGCATCGCCTCTTCAGGCAAATTCGCTTTATCAATGCGCTCTCTTAACTCGAATAACTCCTGCTCTCTGTCGTCCGTCTCTCCAAGCTCTCGTTGTATTGCTTTGAGCTGTTCGCGCAGATAATAGTCACGTTGCGAACGGGTAAGCTCCGTGTTAACTTCACTTTGCACTTTAGACGTCAGCTCCAAAATACGAACTTCGCGAGATAACAACTCCACAACCAATCGCAATCTGTCACGAATATCAATCGTCTCTAATATCTGCTGTTTGTCTTCAATAGCAAACGGCATATGAGCAGCAATCAAGTCAGCCATAACTCCCGGCTCTTGCACAGCTTGAGTTAAGCTTTTTAACTCATCTGGTAAGTGAGGAGCAAGAGTCACCGCTCTGTTGAACAAATCAGCAGTTGTTCTTCGCAGTGCTTCCACTTCATCCAAAAATTTCTTCGGTATCTCTTGCTCTTCGACAACCTCGATGCGTGCACGAAGATAAGGATCGTCATGAATCGCGTTCGTAATTTTAAAGCGTACAACACCTTGCACAATTAGCCGAACTGCATCCGGCAATTTCACCAAAGTGCGTATGATAACTGCGCAGCCAAACTTGTAAATGTCTTCGAATCCGGGAGATTCAATATTCGGGTCGCGTTGAGCAACAACTCCTACAATCCGATTATTGTCACTCACCGTTTCATCAATTAAACGAATACTCGTAGGCCTTCCTACCGATAAAGGAGCAATCAGCATCGGATAAATAACGGAATCGCGTAACGGAAGAATATTTAACTCTTCCGGTACTTCAGGTTGCCGTGTTTCGTCTTCGGATTGCGGCTCATCTTTTACAGGTAGATCTATTTCCGGCATTTAGCTTTCAGGTTCCGATTCTATTAGTATGTTTCGACGTCGTGGTGTTCGTTCCTTTTTAGAAACAAGGATTTGCAATATCCCATTTTCAAATTTTGCTTTAATACTCTCGCGTTGCACCGAACCACTCGGCAAAGTGATAAGCTTCTCAAATTGACCGTACTGCACTTCTAATTGATAGCACTTATGACATCGAAAAGTAGACGGTTGTTTTCGTGAACCTCGCACAAGCAAAGCATGTCGAGTAGGCGAGTAATAGATTTTCAACTCTTCCGGGTTAACGCCCGCAAGTTCTACGAACACCGTAAACCCCTCTTCACTCTCCAAAACATCAGCATTTGGCTCCC
>CAZSPF010000017.1:0-2329 GCA_964608695.1 uncultured Fimbriimonadales bacterium
GTGATGATGATTCGGGTTTGATGTTATTGGGTCATCGTTATTATGATGCGAGTACAGGGAGATTTTTTGAAAGAAACTCATCTGGGTCGCAATGGAATTCATATGTTTATAGCCAGAGCAATCCCCTTGCATTTGTAAATCCTTTCATTAATCTTTATGACGACGGTCGCGAAATCAATTTACATATTTTCGAAGGATTAGGATTAGGAATTGAAGAGACTTTAAGAAATTATGGATCTCCTGATAAAGATGGTCGGTTAATGATCTTGGATAAAAAATTCGCTATTGAAGATCGAGGTGCACGAGTTTTTCATATTGATGTTAATAGACAGGGGCAGGTGCATTTTAATGCAGAAATAGGTCCGCTGAAAAAATATAATCATCGTCCGCTTCCCCAGTTTATGCAATATGTTAATTTTAATTTCGTCAAATTTGCAGGTCGAACATTTTTGGTAATGGCGATTGTTGATGATCTCAACAACATCTATAATGCACCTCCCGGCAAAAAAGGAGGATCAGTGTGTCGTGCTGCAGGTGGGTTATCTGGGGCGTGGCGCGGAGCTAAATTGGGAGGTTCTGTAGGCGCAAGGATAGGAGCTGGCTGGGGACCGGTCGGCTCAATTATAGGCGGTTTGTCAGGTGCGTTAGCCGGGGGAATTGTTGGAGGTATTATTGGTGATAGATTTGATTTTTAGATTATTTTCACTCGTAAAAACACACCTTACAAATCTAACTGAAAGAAAAAAAATGCCAGAGATGTATGTTTATAAAAGTGAGAACAAAATCATTTGTTATGCTTTTCCTTTATTACAAGCACATGAAAGGCGTTCCATTTTATTAAAATTTATTGGTGACTCAAAATTTAATTGGTATTGGTGGTCATTCTCAAATTCCATCATGCGACACTATAGTTGGTATCCTGCAGATACATTTGACCTATTTAAAAGGATTACTCCAAAATCATTTGACCATTTTGAGTCAGATGTTCGGGCGAAAGATCCATGTGAAATATTTTATGATAGATATAAAGAATTAGTAATCGTTGCGTTTAATAAAGATATGGGGAGCGACGGTGTCCTGATAGGAGAAATGCTCCCTCTGCTAAAAAGTTTTAATAAAACAACAGAGAATAAAATTGAATTAATAATTCGTCAATTCAATGATCAACTGTTTTCATATGTATTTATTAATCAACCCGTTTCAACAGAAATTAAGGTGCTATTAGATGGCTTGAAGATAAATGAAAGTAATAATATTGTAGAGCTTCAATATCGTCCAGACTATCTTTACTCACTCGAAACTCTTGAACCTCTTAAGTTGCTTAATTATGAACGCAGAGTAAACGTAGTAACTCACTTGAGGATTGACCCGTTAAAATTCTCTGCTTCTCTTCCGTTTACTCTGAAAATGACTGTTTCAAACGGAGAGATGTGGATCACACAAAAAGAAAAAAAGAAAAGATGTCGAAAAATAGAATTAACGAGACAAGAATTGACTGATTCGATCGAGATCGAGTTTTTTCCAAAATCAGCCCCATGTATTTTTCGAATGGAAGGAGTCAGCATAAGTCAAGGGGAGAGCAAAAAATTAAATGTCAACATGCAGAACATTAAAGATGGTGTTGTGTCAGTTGAATTTTGTTTGGATGAATCTAATATTAACGCATCTATCGTTTTAGAAATTTCCGATTACGATAAAATATAAAAACGTAAATTCTGGCAAGATGACGAGCCAAATAATACCCGGCGAGTGGCAGGAGAAGGGGCGATTTCTCGAGAAAAGAGTTAAATCGCTTCGACACGTTTCCCTACCGGAACGAGGATCCAGTGGGGGATGGGAGTAATTGGTATGTGTATTGTGGGAATCATCCTGTAGCACTCGCTGATCCTGAAGGAACTGTTCCGATTTTCGCCTTGGGCTTAATCTTTGCATTAGTTGTAGCAACACCTACTGTAACTGGCATAGGCAAAGGTGAAAAGCCACCACCACCGGGCTGGCAAGGTGGCTATGATGCTTTAATTTGGTCACTTGTAATTCCTGTTGAAGGCTATGCAATTGGCTTAGTTCTCTGAACGGCTACAACTACATATAGAGCAGCAAAAGTAATTAAGACCGTTGAAGATATAGCAGGAGGAGCAAAGAACGTAAATCATGGCGTTGCATTAAGCCTATTGACATGAAGGAAATAGCATGCACACAGAAAAAAAGGATGGAATTATAAAAGGCATAATCTTAATTTGCAATAAAATGCTTAATAATGAAGAAAACTTGTTAACTGGGTGTCATGAAATCACACATCTTTTTCATGAGGGATTATCTGCAGGTATTT
>CAZSPF010000017.1:2473-4153 GCA_964608695.1 uncultured Fimbriimonadales bacterium
AGTGGAATGAATGAATTTCAAATTGATAAAGAGTTTAATGACACTATCGAGTATTATCGAAACGAGATTATAAATGGCTGTAAAGAGTTGCTAGTAAAGTTAGCAATCACATAAAAAATTAAAAACAGAAACAAAAAATGAGAATAGTTCGAGTTTATCCATGTAACATAAAAAAACAGCAAAGCATACAAAGGCGTGGGCTGTAATTGTTGCTCTTGTATTCGCCGGGTGCAAGCGTTCAAAGACCTCACCAGATGGCGCGGATAAGTTGTTGAATGTTAAGATTAATAATTTACCGTCAGATGACAGGGAAAAGTAAAATTTCATCATTCAACACTTTTGCCTGAGTGCTGATGTGAAGAGCCAGGTGGCTTTGCTGAATTTTCTCTCATTCAGTTTACGAAGGTTTCCTTGAAGATATTCTTCACTACAATAAAACTATATCTTTGCAAGGCAATACAGGCAATCTAAGCGGAAATGTCTTTCCATTCTTGCTATACTATTTCCTCTACCTGTCATGAAAAAGGTGCTTGTGATATATAGCGGAGGGCTGGATACGACGGTGTGTATTCCTTACCTTCGGGAGATTGGCTATGATGAGATTCATACTGTTACAATTGACGTGGGTCAGCCGGCTGAGGACATCAGGCAGGCGGAAGAGCGAGCGTGGTTTTTAAATGTGGAGCACACGACGATTGATGCGAAGCGTGAGTTTGCGGAGGAGTACTGTTTTCCGGCAATCAGTTTTAATGCGGATTATTTTGGGTATCCGCTTTCCACAGCGATTGCGCGACCGCTGATTTCAAAAAAAGCGGCAGAGATTTTAAATAAAGGCAAAGATTTCGATGCGGTGGTTCATGGCTGCACAGGGAAAGGCAACGATCAGTTTCGCATCGAATACGGATTGCGACTGCATGCGCCGGATGTTCCGATAGTTGCGCCTATTCGCGAAAAGAACTGGACGCGAAGCGAGGAGATTGAATATGCGGAAAAGGTGGGGGCTCCGATAGGGCAGAGCAAAGAGAAGATTTGGAGCATTGATGAAAATCTTTTTGGTCGTTCCATTGAGGGGGGGCGATTAGAAGATCCGGCATACGAACCTCCGGAAGAGGTTTTCAAATGGACAGCATCTGCACAAGATGCACCGAATGAGCCGGAGAAAATCGAAGTCATTTTTGAGGACGGGAGACCTATTTCGATTTGTGGTAAAAATCTTGCTGCTGATGAATTGATAAAACTTGCGAATAAAATTGCGGGGGGGCACGGTGTTGGTAGAGTGGACATTATGGAAGACCGGATTATCGGATTAAAAGTGCGTGAGAATTACGAGTGTCCCGGTGCGGTGATTTTGATACAGGCACATAAGGCTTTGGAAGCGCTGGTGTGTGCACCGCATGAGAGGAGATTTAAGATGTTGGTGGATGCACAGTGGGCGGATTTGGTTTATCAAGGCTTGTGGGGCGACCCGTTGTTTGATGATTTGAGTGCTTTTAACGGGAACGTTCAGAAACGCGTAAGCGGTCGAGTGATTTTGAAACTGTTTAAGGGTCATTCACAGGTAATCTCACGGGAGAGTGAATGGGCGCTTTACAGCGAAGCGGATGCGAGTTTTGATGATTCCGCATTTGACCAGCGCACGATGACCGGTCAGGAGATCGCCGCCGAGTACCGAACCGGTAC
>CAZSPF010000017.1:4175-13520 GCA_964608695.1 uncultured Fimbriimonadales bacterium
TGCGAAACTTAAAGAAAAATTCAAAAAGCAAAACTAAACTCTGGGGGGGCGTATTTTCTTCAGAGCCGAACGACGTGGCGTGGCGGTTCGGTCAGTCCATCGAGAGCGACATGACGCTTTGGAGAGAAGAGATAGAGGTTTCGATTGCGCATGCGAAGATGCTGGGTGAGACTCAGATAATTCCAAAAAAGGATTCGGAGAAAATAGTTAAAGGGCTTAAGGCGATTTTTGGGAAACTGGAAAAGTCACAAATCGAAATACCAAGAGATTCCGAGGACATTCATGCGTTTATTGAAAGTGCGCTTTTTGATTTAATCGGAGAGTCAGCGGGAAGATTGCATACAGCGCGGAGCAGGAATGATCAGATTGTTGCTGTTACGCGATTGTGGCTGCTGCGAAGAATTAATGAGATTATAAGCGAGTTGAAAGGGTTTCAAAAGGTTTTACTGCAATTAGGAGAAAAGCATGCACAAGATCCGATGCCGGGATACACGCACCAGCAGCGTGCACAACCGATTACGTTGGGTTATTATTTTCTTGCGTTGTTTTTTATGATGCAGAGAGCGGGGTTTCGCTTTGAGCAACTGAAAAGAATTACGAGTGTAAATCCCTTGGGCTCTGCTGCAATGTCGGGAACGCCGTTTCAAGTTGACAGAAAAAAAACGAGTAATGAATTGGGATTTGAGAAGCCGAGCGCGAATGCTCTGGATTCCGTGAGTGACAGAGATTTTATCGGTGATGCACTTCACGCGATGTCGAGTTTAATGCAGAATCTTTCGCGGATATCGCAGGATATTATTTTGTTTTGTTCGCAAGAGTTTGGTTTCATGAAATTGAATGATGCGTTTTCGACTGGTAGCAGTATTATGCCGCAAAAACGCAATCCTGATTTTGCGGAGTTAATTCGCGGAAGAAGCGCGCGTGTGTTGGGGCATTACACGGGTTTTATGGCGATGATGAAAGCATTGCCTTTGGGGTACAATAGAGATCAGCAAGAAGACAAGCCCCCCCTTTTCGATTCGGTTCGCATAGTGCAGGATTCGCTGGTGTTGTGCAGAGAGATGATACGCACAGGAGAGTATCGGGTGGAGAGAATGAAGCGAAGTGCAGGAGAAGGTTTTTCGACTGCGACGACGCTTGCTGATTTATTGACAAAGCGAGGATTGCCTTTTAGAAAGGCGCACGAACTTACGGGGCAATTGGTTAAGGAATGCATCAAAAATGGTTGGGAGATTGCGCATTTGAGCGCATCTCAACTTAAAAAAACGGGAGTTGACATTCCGTTTTCCTTGATACAAAATGTATCTGTGGAGAAGTCGATCGAGTCGCGAAGTTCGCAAGGCGGAGTTTCGAAATCAGCGATGCATGATCAGATAAAACTTGCAAAAAAACTTTTACAAAAACAAACTTTTGATGAAATTGCATAAAGGAGAAATGAATTGCCACTTTTAGTATTAGTAAGACATGGACAGAGCATTTGGAATGCGGAGGATAGATTTACGGGCTGGGTGGATGTGCCATTGAGCGAGAAAGGAATTGAGGAGGCACGACAAGCGGGAAGGCTTTTAAGAGAGGCAAATTATCGTTTTGACGTTGCATATACGAGTGTTTTGTCTCGTGCGGAAGACACGTTGAAGTTGATGTTAGAGGAGATGAAAGTTGAGTTGCCTGTGATACGCGATGCGGCGTTGAATGAAAGGATGTATGGGGCTTTGCAGGGATTAAACAAACAGAAAATGCGCGAGATTTACGGGGAGCATATTGTTCAGTTGTGGCGTCGGAGTTACGACATACCTCCACCGGGGGGGGAGGCGTTAAAGGATACAGCAGCAAGAACGATACCGTTTTTTGAGAGGTGCATTATGGGAGATATTCAGCAAGGGAAAAATGTTTTGGTGGCTGCGCATGGGAATAGTAACCGTTCGATTGTGATGGTGTTGGACAATTTATCAAAAGAAGAGGTGCTGCAACTCAATTTGGATACCGGAGTGCCGTATGTATACGAGATAACATCGGACGGTAAAGTGCAATCTAAAAAAGAGTTGCGTTAGATTATTAAGTGAGAGTACGGAATCGGTGTTTTCCGACTCTCAGAACTTTTCCGATTGCTTGGTCAGTGGTAATTTGTTGTTTGACATCTTTTATTTTTTCATCGCCTATAGAGACAGCACCTTGCATAATGAGTTTTCTTGCTTCGGATTTGGATGAAGTCAGTTCCAATGAGAAGATTAATTGGACGACATCTATGACTCCATTTGTGATGGCATCTTTCGGGATCACAGCAGGGGGGGCTTCTACAGGTGTTTGTCGTTTGCTGAATGTTTCTATGAAATAGTTGTGTGCTTTTTCTGCTTCTTGTTCGTTGTGGTAAATTGTAACGAGTTGTTTTGCGAGTTTTTGTTTAGCGTCTCTCGGGTTTAATTCGCCTTTTTGCATGGCGGTTACCATTTGTTTCACTTCTTCCAATGGTGTGTCGGTGCAAAGCGTAAACCATGATTCGATGAGGTGATCTGGAATTGACATAGTTTTTCCGTAGATATCGTTTGGTGATTCGGTTATTCCGATGAAATTACCAAGCGATTGTGACATTTTTTCTTTTCCGTCTAATCCCACCAATAAAGGCATGAGCATGACAACTTGTGCTTCTTGTTCGTATTGCTCTTGTAAGTTTCTTCCGACGAGATTATTGAATTTTTGGTCTGTTCCACCCAATTCGATATCTGCATTTATGGCAACAGAGTCGTATCCTTGACAAAGCGGATACAGGATTTCGTGCAAACCGATGGGTTTCTCTTCTTTTAATCGTTTTTGAAAGTCATCTCTTTCCAAAATACGCGCGACGGTGATTCTGCTTGCGAGTTGGATGACTTCTGCAAAATGCATTTTTCCCAACCAATCCGCATTGAAGAAGAGTTCTGTTTTTTCTTTTAATAAAATTTTAAACAATTGATCTTCTACATGGCGAACATTTTCTTGAACTTGATCTCTGCTGAGTTGAGGGCGAGTTTTTGATTTGCCGCTCGGGTCACCAATCATCGCTGTGAAATCTCCGATTATTAAGCATGCGATATGTCCCAGTTCTTGGAATTGTCTGAGTTTTCTGAGTACAACAGCCCAACCCAAAGTTACGTGCGGAACGGTTGGGTCTACTCCTAATTTCACTCGCAGAGGCTTGCCAGAATTCATGCTGTTTTCCAGTTTTTTGCGTAAATCCTGTTCGCTGATAATTTCGGCGCATCCTCGCGAGAGAAATTCAAGTTGTTGATTTATGTTCATGCCAATGATGGCAAGGATACCGGAAACGGGACAGGCGTATAAAACTGTTCGGTAGACTCGCTATAATTCGAGACGAACGTGGATTGGTTTTATTGGTTGATTCGTGGCTTGGTGAAATGGTGTTTCTTTCGATTCTGGGGTGGATTTCGTGTTATGTATTCGGAAAGGTTTCCGAAATCGGGTGCGGTCATCGTGGCGAGCAACCATGCGAGTTTTGCTGACCCTCCTGCGGCAGCGTGTGCTTCTCCAAGGCAGCTGCGATTCATGGCTCAGGCACAGCTGTTTGTGCCGATATTTGGAGCGCTGATTCGGCGGTTAGGTTCGTTTCCCGTACACCGCGGTGAGGCTGATACGCAAGCGATCCGGACAGCCTTGGAATGTCTTGCGAAGGGAGAAGCACTTCTTGTTTTTCCCGAAGGCAGGCGTGGAGACGGGAAGGTGTTATTGCCTGCGAATAAGGGCATTAGCCTTTTGGCGAGAAAGAGTGGTGCTTGGATTTTGCCGGTTGGGATTTGTAATACACATAAGAAACTTCCGAAAGGTGCAAAGTTTGCAAGGTTTTGCAGAGTTACGGTTGTATTTGGTGAGCCGTTTCGGTATGAGGATGTTGAGGATGATTCTGGAGGAAAATCTAAAGAAGAGTTTGGTGATTTTTTAATGGAGCGCATTGCGGAGCTTATGAGGGAAGGGGGGCAAGAGGTTGAGTTATCTGCTAAAACGACTTCCCAAACGTAACACCGAAATGCGGTTCTCCTTTGATGAAAATCATTTGAGTTGCGAAATCTTTGGTCCAGTTTACTTCGAGTCCGGCAAGCACACCTTTTGAATCCAACTCAGTGATAAACGAAAGATATTTGTACAAAGGAAGTTTGACGTTTACAAAAAGATTTCTTTCTTGTTTTCCTGTTCCTGCACCGATGGTGAAAGTTGAGCGTTCTTTTACCGCCCATTCGGAAAAGATATTGTTCTGCCATGTTATTGCGATGAAGAATGACCTGCCGGATTGAGTTTTGTTAAACGCATCCAAGACTCCCACAGCGATACCGGGGGCGTAATCGGGAAACGGTTGGCTCACACTGTACTGAATATTAAATCCGAAATCTGCAGAACCTGCGTTAAAGTTTTCTCTAAATACCAAGACATCCACAAACGGAACGAGGGCGCTTTGCAGGGAGATTAGCGTTTCCTTTTTCGCATCGCCTTTTAACAAATAGCTGATTTTCCATTCGCCGGGTTGTAGGGTGTATCCGGTAGGTTGAAAATAGATTGTGTCTGCGCTTAAAAAAGCAGGAAAAACTGAGCACAAAAACAATAACACCCCTCTTTTCACACATCTTTGCATGTTGTTCTGGCAGAATAGACGCTCGATGTCTTCTTTTCGTGTCTCTCCGCTGGCTGTGATCTTCATCACCGTGTTTATTGACATGTTAAGTTTCGGCATAGTGATACCTGACATTCAGATACGGGCGAATAAATATGGAGCGGATGGTTTTTTACTCGGCGTTTTGTTGGCATCGTTTAGTTTCGCACAGTTTTGTGCCGCTCCTTTTGCAGGAAGGCTGTCGGATAGAGTTGGTCGGAAGTCGGTTTTGGCTACCGGTGCATTGTTGAATGCGATTGGTTTTATTTTTTATGCGTATGCAGATTCACTCACGTTTTTGTTTATCGGGCGGATAATTGGGGGGATTGGTTCATCGAACCTTTCAGCGGCTTATGCTTATGTATCGGATGTTTCTAAACCTGATTTACGAGCAAAGAGCATGGGGATTTTAGGTGCGGCGTTTGGGATGGGATTTATTTTCGGTCCACCTGTTGGCGGGATGCTTTCCGTATCCGGTGGGAACTATTTGTTGGGAATGGCGAGTGCGTCAATCGCGTTTATGAATGTTTTTTGGATTGTTGCATTCTTGAAAGAACCCGAGAAACATGCTGAAGCAAAGCAATCTGTGTCGGGGTTTAAATTTGAATATTTACGCAAAGCATTGAGATCGCCGGGATTGCTTGCTTTGTTGTTGATGTTTTTTATGTATAACTTGGGATTTTCGAATTTAGAATCTACATTTATTCTTTTGAGTTATGAGCAATATGGGCTATCGGAAAAGGGGAGCGGTTTTTATTTGGGATACATCGGCATTATGATTGCTTTTGTGCAAGGGATTTTAGTGGGGCCGTTAACTGCAAGATTTGGGGAGAGAAAGTTGGTGAGATATGGATTGCTGTTGGTTGTTCCGAGCTTTATTTCCATTCCGTTTTTCCCTAACGTTTGGATGATGGCTTTATTTGCTCCGTTTTTCTGTTTGGGACTTGCGGTCTCAACTCCTGCCACGCAATCTCTTATCAGCAAGACGACATCTCGCGATATGCAGGGAGGGATTTTTGGTTTGACGCAAGGGCTGTGCGCTTTAGCAAGGATATGTGGACCGTTAATTGGTCAGACGACTTATAAGTTGTGGTATGCACTGCCTTATATTGTAGGGGGGGGACTTATTTTTATTGCGCTTTTAGTTGCATGGGCATGGATACCCGAACCTAAACGCGAAGGCGTTCCGCCGACGGCTGTTCCTGCTGAATAGTTAGGTCTCGAATTTTCATTTTTTCTGCGGGAAAGTTCCTGTTTGCTTGTCTTATAAGTTTTGCCCAAGGACCGTCACCTGTACCGGATGTAGCGATACAGAGTCTTTTCTTTGCTCGAGTTAGTGCGACATACAATAATCGGACTCTTTCCGAGTCTTCCGTTTGTGTGTGATTATGTTCTTCGATGATGAAAGCAGGTGTCTTTTTATTTTTTTCCAGATTTATGAGAGGTAATCCTGACGCGCGATTCACCAGAATCTTGTTTTGTTTTCTTCCGCGTTTGTCATCCGCAAACACGATAACGTTATCCCACTCCAATCCTTTCGCTTTGTGAATTGTGAGGAGTTTGACTGCATCTGCTTCTTCGGATAAGGTGGGAGCATCGTAATAAGGTGCACGGAAATGCTGTAGTGATTCCAGCCAGCGAGCAAATTCGATGGCATTGAATTCGTGATGTGCTGCGGAAATTGAAAGCAATCTTCTGGCATTTGCGATGAGTGCTTCGAAGTCATGTAGTTTTGTGAAGCGTGCATCAAGGTATGAATGAGTGTAGATATCCGAAATTAATCTCCATGCGGGTTCGTAGTCTGCTTTTTTTGATAAAGGGATGAACCAATTTAAGAAGTTTTTCAGAATGTTATTATCTGATTCATCAAGTTGAAAATCTTCTTGTGAGATGATTTCCCATGCAGACTTTTGTTCGTCTTGAGATTGGAAAGCGATTTTGAGAACGCTGTCCAAAGTTAATCCTACGATAGGAGATCTCAATAGTGAAAGTAAAGCGAGAGTATCGTGCGGATTAGCCAAAGAACGCAATGCCGAGCCTACATCGTAAATTTCCGCTCTTAGGAAATAGTGTTTTCCCGTTTGCAAAACACAAAGAGGTATTCCCGCGGAGTGAAGACCTTTTGCGATGGTATCTATTTCTCGGGATGTGTTTGCTAAGATTGCGATGTCTCGATAATAAATTCCTTGTTTTTTTAATTCTAAAATGCCAGCGGATACATCAGGCATGGATTTTTGTATTAACCATAATTCCACAGAGCCATCATCCGGTGTTTGTGTTTCAAATGGGTCATCGCTTGATGGCTTTTTCACAAGAGGGGTTTTCATTACGAGATACTCTTGCTTCCAAAAGGGAAGGAAGATAGTTTCTACATATGAGACAATGTTTCCTGAAGAACGCCAGTTTATTTGCAAGTTTCGTTTTTCGTGTTGATGTGCCCATTGCATGAAAACATTTCTGTCTGCACCGCGAAAGCCGTAAATTGATTGTTGTGGGTCTCCGACAAAGAGAGTAGTTTTTGCGGGGAGCATTTGCAAAATTTTGTGTTGTAATGGGTTTAGGTCTTGCGCTTCGTCTACCATTATGTGTTCATATTTCTCAATTAATGCTTCGGGATGGTTCGACAATAATTGGAATGCTCTGACTTCCAGTTCTGAAAAATCAAGCACGTTTCTTTTTTCAAATTCTTCCAACAAGATTCTCCAACAAAGAGCACTTACATGACATAATCCTTGTGTTATTGTTTCTAATTCGTTCAGTTCTTCTGCTGAGAGCATGTTCGGGGGGTAGGGAATGCTTGTTTTGTGCAAGACTTCTTTGAGTTTGCGTGTATCAGTGAGGGCATCGTCTATGGAAAATTCAAAATCCCAGTTTTCAAAACGATGTATGAGAAATTGTTTTATGACTTCGTTGTTCGCTTGATGGATTTCGTTTTTATTTTGCGCTAAAGATTCCAATACTTCTGCAGTTAATCCGTTTTCGCGATTTTTTTTGACAACTTGCATAATCCAATCGAGTAATAATCCCGCATCATCAGATGTTTCCTGCCATTCCCTTTGGCTTGCTAATTTCCAAACAAGGAACCTCACTTCTTCGGAAGATTGAGATAATGTATGTAAGGCGGCTTTTGCGCATGAGCGCAAAAGCATTTCTGCTCTTAACTCATCCAACACATCGAAATCAGGGTCTATGCAAGCATCGAATGGATGTTCTCGCAGCAATCTTTCGCAGAAGCTGTGTGCGGTTGAAATCGGACTGATTTGTGCGAGTCGAGCCAAGTTATCCTCCCCTTTTTCAAAGAGTGTTTTTACGATCCTTCGCTTCATTTCGGATGCAGCTTTTCGAGTGAACGTAATGGCTAATATTTTCTCCGGGCTGATTCCTTCATCTATTACGTGTTTTAAATATCGTTCCACGAGGACGAGTGTTTTCCCGGAACCTGCACACGCTTGTATGGTGAGTTTGTCAGAACTCGCGGAGATTGCAGAGACTTGTTCGTGTGTGATGTTCATTCGTTTTCCTCGCTTTTTAATTGTGCAAATCTTTTTGCAAATTCAGATTTTCTGCATAGAGATGCATAACCACAATACACACAATGTTTTCCGGGAGTGGGTCGGATTTTTCCAGATATGGCTTTTTCAATTAATCTTTTTGTGTCTTCCCATACGCCACGAGAAATGTCGTTTATTCCCGTGCGTTTTTTGACGACTTTGAGTTTTGAGTTTGATGTAAAGTTTTGCGCTTGAGTGTTTCCGGGAAAAACGTATAATTGTCTTCTCCTCTTATGTCGTCTACCATTGCCATCGGCATAAGGTTTGTGTTATCTCTTCCTAATGACAATAATAAACCGATTTCAAAAAACACTTTGTCGTTAATTTCTGAATCTGGATCGTTGATGTTGTATGTGGGGATTTTGTCCATGAGCATAGGAAAGAGTTTCTCGTTATATGAATACAGATAGTCCACAAGTTTATGAAATACGATTTTCAGCTTTTGTGTTGAAGTACCGCCGTTTGATTTGTTTGTTGAGAGATTCATTATAAATGATGAGCGAATACCTGCTTCGTCTAAGTCAAGGTTGTTTTTTACAGGTTTGATGCCCCAGTTTTCCCTTGCCTGCCATTCTCTTTCTACGAAAGATTGCAGTAACCTTTCTCCTGATAATGATAACAAATCGAGTAAATCTTGTGGATATTCTCCACGAAGGGTTGAAATTTCTTGCTTTAATCGAACTTTTAGAATTTCAAAATGTTCTCTTGCGTTTTTTACATGCGAGGTATCGGCGTCCTGCAAGATGTGTTTTAATCGAGACCAGATTTGTGCGTCTTTTCTTGGCTTTATATTCAATATTGCTGATGCAAGATATTGAAAAGAACAGTTTCTCAAAAAGCGCAAATGTGCAAATCGCATTGTTGAGGGCAAAGAACTCACACGATAGATGATTTGATTATCGTTTAAGATTTCATTTTCTGAGTTTATAACACTTATTGAAATGGATTCATAAATTAATTTTGTTTCTTCATCTAATCCTTGCTTCACAGATTCAATTAATTCGAAATTTTCATCGTTTGCAAACCAATTTAACGAAGCCAGTAAATCATGTGTATATAAAGATTTTGAAGGCGCAGGGAATCTTTGTCCGTAAGTTTTTTCGATTGTTTCGGTATCGTTTCTGGAGTCGGATAGCTCCAATAAATAACTGGATTCTA
>CAZSPF010000017.1:13530-14111 GCA_964608695.1 uncultured Fimbriimonadales bacterium
CCACTTGATCCATTTTTTCTCGTGGTGCACATAAAATTAAGTTATCGCTTGCGTGTAATAAACGATGAAATTCGTTACGCTCTTCCCATGCGATTTGAGTGCTTAACGGTAGCCTGTAATTGTCATCTAATTCGTTAATCTGCAATCTGTGCTTATCCAAGAGAATGGGGTCTTCTGTTCTTCTTGCAGGAAAAGTGCTTTCAACCATTCCCAATGCGATTACACATTGCGCGTTGCCAATTTCCGAAACGTTTGTTACAACTTTTAAGTCGCCCTTTGTGCGTTCGTAAGTTTCTGCATTTGACCATGCACGTTCTGCGATATTTACGAAGTCTCTAAAGCGCATAGGGGAATTTGGGTTTTTTAATGCTGATAAGTTAAGTGCTCGGATCATTGCATTTTGCGCACTTTCGTTTCGCGGAATGGAATTTCTGTCTGCGATAACACTAAAATCTAACCAAGGCATGACGGCGATTAAGCGATTGAAATACCTTATCCAATCTGCCATTTTGTAAACTTTACTTAATGCTTCTTCACGCCATGATACAAGTTCACTAAACCAGAGAGGGACTTCGTTTTCT